>NZ_JBANLK010000012.1:0-140199 GCF_054968425.1 Paraburkholderia sp. AV2 | reverse complement strand
TTCTTTGCCGCGGCAAAGAAAGTAGGTGCCGCCCCGCACAGGGGCAACCCTGGCACACCACCACGAAAACAAGGAAAGGCCAACTAACTAAACCCGCAAAAAAAAACCACCGCGCCCAAACACCCGCAGACAAATCTCAAACACCTCTCAGAAATCAACAATCCGAGGCGTCAGCAGAAACACCCGCTCAAGATGCGCCCGAGAGTCATCGTTATTGCGGAACAGCGCGCCGATCAGCGGAATTTTCGACAGGCCGGGAACGCTCGTCACGCCATTGGACTTGCTGTCCGAACTGTAGCCGGCAATCAGCAGGCTGTCGCCTTGAGCGACCAGCGCCTGCGTACTGATATCGCTGGACGTGATGACAGGCAGGTTATCGACGGTCTGTCCGCTCGCGATCTGGCCATCCTCGATATGCACGTTCAGCTTGATGATGGTTTTGCCGTTCTCGTTGATCACCAGCGGCAGCACGCGCAGCGACACGCCGGTCGAAACGCTGTACAGGTCCGCCGCCGTATAACCGGAGACGCTCACGAAGAAGCTCGTCTTGTTGTCCATCACGGCCTCGACGTTATCGAGTGTCGCAACCTTCGGCGTGGCGTCGATCTTCGCCAGCGTGTTCGACTCCGCGGCATTGACGCGCGCGAGCAGATACCGGCTCGCGCTGCCCAGCACCCCCGTCACCGAAGCGCCGAGCGGCGTGGCGCTCACCACGGTGGTGCCGTCCGAGAGCGTCGTCGTGCCGAAGTTCGGGTTGATGTTGCCGTTATAGCTGTTCTGCTGGGCCGTGCCCGAGCCGGTCTGCAGATCGAGGTGGCTGTTGTGCGCGCGCCAGTCGATACCGATCTGCTGCAGGAAGTTGTCGTCGATCTCGATGATGTGCGCTTCGATCTCGATCACCTTGGGCCGTACGTCGAGTGCGTCGACGAGCGACGCGTATTGATCGATCCGCTGCGGCACGTCGCGCACCAGCACCGAGTTGGTGATCGGATCGGCACGAATCACCGGCAGCGAGGAATCGGCGCCGCTACCGCCGCCGCTGCCGCCGCTCGACGCCCCATAGCCGCTACCGCCGCGCGCGCCGGCGCCATTGCCCCCGCCACCGCCCGAGGCACCGAACAGGCTGCCGTACGAAGCGTTGCCGCCCATGCCCGGCGGCAGCGGCGGCATCACGGGTTGCGCGCCGTTGCCCGAATCGGAGTTCGCGAAGCCCCCGCCCGTGGTCTGGCCCGCAACGTCCGGCATCTGCTGCACACGCTGGATGTTCGGCGATCCGGAGGGCGCGCCCGAACCGTTCTCGCCGCCGCCGCCGCCGCTGCCGCTGCCGTTACCGTTGCCCGTTGGATGATAGAGACCCGACAGCACGCTCGCGACACCCTTCACGGTGATCGTGTCGTTGTCGAGCTGCACCTTGTGGTCGTCCGCCCACGCGTGCTGCAGCTTGAAAATGCGCACCACCGAGCCGCTGCTGCGGTCCTCGCTCTCGTCGAGCTTCTGCGCGACCGACTGCACGATCTGCACATAGTCGGGCGGCCCATTGACGAGCACCGTTCCCGCCGCGTCGTCATAGGTCACGGGAAAACGCGGATCGTTGAGCCGCATCGCATTGAGCGCGGAGACCAGTTGCTGCGGTGTCGCATGCGACAGATGCACCACCTGGCGCGTGACATCGTTCGCATTGCTGATGGACAGGATGTTGCCGTCGTAGAACCACACGAAGCCGAACGTCGACGCGAGCGTATCGAGGAAGCGCTGCGGCGACATGTCGAACTCGCCGCTCACGGTGCCCTGCACGTTGCCCGCGATCGCGGCCGTAATCCCCTGGCTCGCGGTGAAATCCCGCAGCACGTCGGTAAGGCTTTTGCCCTGCACCTCGATATGCACGGTCTGGTTGCGCCAGCGCACAGGCGCCGCGTCGGTCCACGAGGGGATGGCGGCGGCGATCAGCGCGCCGATGACGATGTCCCTGATGAGGGTGCCGGGTTTCATGTGGGATTGGATGGCAGAAATCAGCGATGGAAGATGACAACGGCAAGCGGCCACAAGCAGCGACGCACGCGGCCACGGTCATGCGCAGCGTTCGAGCGTTTCCGAAGGCGCCTCGTGGAACTGCTTGCGATAGCCGTGCACGAGCGTCGAGCGGTTCTCGACGCCCCAGCGGCTCGCCGCGCGCAGCACGCTGCCGTCGCCCTGCGCCGCGCCGTTCATCAGTTCCGCCCGGATGCGCTCCATCCGCTCGCGGCGGATCAGTTCGCGCGGCGACAGGCCGAGCAGGCTGCGGAACGCGTTCTGCAGCGCCCGTTCGGTCACGCCGATCTCGGCGGCCACTTCGCGCACCGACAGATCGCGCCGGTTCAGGTTCTCGAGCACGAAGTGATAGGCGCGCCGGTACTTGCCCGTGAGCCGCGCGCCCACGTCGTCCAGTTGCGACGACACCCGCGCCACGCGCTCGACCAGCGGCCGATGCAGATGCGAGTTGTCGCGCAGGCACTGCATCGCGACGAGCGTGTAACGGCTGTATAGCTGCCAGGCTTCCTGCGCGCGCCCCTGGTGCTGGCGGGTCTTCGAGAGGCAGTACAGGTATTCGATCTGCCGTTGCCCCGTGAACGGCTGCGGCGCGCACTGGTTGACGAGCGGATCGAGCACGGTTTCGGCGAACTGCGGCGCGGCGCCCGCGAGCGCGGCGAGCGCTGCTTCGAGCCGCGCGGTGCGCAGATAGTCGGGGAGCTTCTCGTCGCGCGCCCAGTTCAGATGTTCGAGCAGCCCGCCGAACGCGGAGCGGTCGCCGCTCGCGGCGGCGCGCTGCGTCTTCAGCGCATCGATGCGCAAGCGCAGGAGCGGCGACTTCACGCGCGATACGGCGTCGAGCAGTTGGTCGCAGTCGAGATACGGCACGCCGTCGCCAAGGCTCGACTGCCAGAACACGTGGTCCTGCAACGCGCTCGCCGAGCGGATTTCCGCCTGCACCGCGAGATCGAATGCGAGCGTGTCGTACAGTTCGCGCCAGAGCTCGCGCGAGGCGGAGCCGAGCGTGTCCAGATGCTCGCGCAGATCGGCAAGCGCCCCGGCAGCCTGCGCGGTCTTGCCGAGTTCCTGCAGCACGCACACCATTGCGAAGCGCGCTTCCGCGCCGCGCTCGGGCGCAACCTCGGCCTCTTCGGCAAGCCGCGAGAAACAGGCGAGCGCCGAACCCAGGCGATTGCGGAACAGCGCCTGCCACCCCGCGTTGCGGCACGACGCGATGCGCAGCGCCATCGACGTACGGATCATCTTCTGCGCGCGCCGGTAGGCATCTTCCGCGCGCACCTCGACGCGCGACATCAACTGTAGATCCGCATGCCGCTGCACGATATACGCCGCGTCCTCGCTCGTTCCCGGATCCTGTCCCCAGCGGCTCGCAAGCGTACCGGCAAGCACCAGCTCGCCATCGATCACGGCTTTCCGGAAACGCTCGGCGACGTCGCGACCGGCATCCGGCCCGGGCGTGGCGATCGCGGAAATCAGCGGGAAATAAAGTGTCGAGAACACGGCTGTACTCCTCGTGAGGCGTTGCACACGGCGCGCATCGCGTTTGGATGACAGCCAATTTATCAGGCGAAATCCGGCATATTCTCAATAAACCTGAGATTCACGCTTCTTTTGAGAAACCGTTGAGCATCGGCTAGCGGGCGCCCGATGCGGTGGTAGAGGACGCGCTTCGGCCGGATCCGTCCTCGTTGCCGCCGGCATGCGCCGCGTCGGGCGACGCAAGCTCCCGCATGCGCGCGGAGAGATCGCGCAGCGTGATCTGCCCGGTCACCTGATCGACGAAGAGGCCGACGAACAGCGCGAGCATCAGCGCGGCCAGCGCGCCCTTCACAGGCTGGCTGAGCGTCATCAGGTCGAGCTTCGACGCGGACCGCGCGGCAAAGCCGAACGAGAAGTCGACCAGCAACAGCAGCAGCACCATCGGCGCCGCGAGCTTCGCGATCGACTGCATCAGCGAATCGGTCTGCTGGATCACGAATGCCTCGATCACGTTCGCCATGTTCGGCCCGTGCGCCGACAACGGCCACCAGTGATACGACTCGTACACCGCGCCGAGCAGGAACGTCATGCCGCCCAGCGCCCAGAACGCGGTGATCGCGACCTGGCCGAGCAGCGTGCTGATGAACGTCGTGGTTTCCGGGCGCGTCGGATTGGTGAGCTGCACGTTGTTGTAGCCGGTCAGATCGTCGACGTAGGTGCCCGCGCCCTCCGCGACCCAGAACACGACCGACGCCGAGAAGCCGATCACGAGACCGATCAGCGCCTCGCGCAGGCCGATCTCCATCAGGATCGCGCCGTGCAGCGACTGGACGAACTCCACCGGCTGCCCATACGCCACGTAGCCGCTGAACATGATCACGAGCGCATTGCGCACCACGCCCTGCATCACCATGTCGCTCGTGGGCGGAAACACGAACATCGTGACGAACAGGCGCAGCGAGCACAGCCCGGTCGCCGTCAGATAGCCGGAGATCAGCCCCGAAAGCTGCGGCAGCACCTCGAGCGAATTCATGCGGCGCGGCTCCGTTCGCGCAGCAGGCGCGCGGTCGCGTTCTCCTGCGCTTCGTCGTCGGCGGCGTCGCTCTCCCGATTGTCGAGCTCGCGTTCGATCGACCGCGCGCGTTCCTTGATGAAATCCATGCGGGCTTCGTTGGCCGCGATGCTGCGGCGGGTCTGCAGCATCGCCGCCTCGCGCTCCGCGAGCAGCGCCTGCTGCCGCTCCCGTTCGGCGGCGCACGTGCGCTGCCGCTCCGCCACCACTTCCATGTATCGGCGCACCTCGTTGAACACGTCGAGCGCGAAGGGCTCCGCGCCGCACGCCATCGCATCGAGCCGCATCGCGCAGGCCCGCAGCGCTTCGTTCGCTTCGTCGAGGCGCGCCGCGCAGAGGCGGCACTGTTCGGCCTGCGCGTCGTACTCGCGCCGCCGCACGTCGAGCTCGCGCCGCAGCGCGTCGCCTAGCCGCTCGCAGCGCCGGATCGATACGCGCAGCGCCGCCATGCGCCGGTCCTTCATCCGCGCGCCCCTGCCAGCGCGAACAGCCCGGCCTGCGTGTCGTCGAGCGTCGCGAAGTCGTCGGTGCCCTGCGAGAGGAACGCATCGATCGCGTCGCGCTTCGCAATCGCCTCGTCGGCAACCGGATTGTTGCCCTGCTGATACTCGCCGATCTGCAGCAGCATTTCGACGTCGCGATAGCTGGCCATCAACTGGCGCACGCGCGCCGCGGCCTCCAGAGACGCCCGCGGCATCACGCGCGGCATCACGCGCGACAGGCTGTTCAGCACGTCGACAGCCGGATAGCGGTTTTTCGCGGCGATCTCGCGCGACAGGATCATGTGGCCGTCCAGAATGCTGCGCACTTCCTCCGCGATCGGGTCGGTGCCGCTCTCGTCCTCCACAAGCACCGTGTAGAGCGCGGTGATCGAGCCGCCCGGATGCGTCGCGGCGCCCATGCCGGCACGCTCCAGCAGACGCGGCAGCTCGGCGAAGATCGACGGCGGAAAACCGCGCCGCGCGGGCGGCTCGCCGGCCGCCAGACCGATCTCGCGCGCCGCGCGGGCAAAGCGCGTCAGCGAATCCATCATCAGCAGCACCCGTTGGCCGCGATCGCGAAAGTGCTCCGCCACCGCCGTCGCGACATAGGCCGCCTTCATCCGCTCCATCGACGAGCGGTCCGAGGTCGCGCAGATCACCACCGCGCGCGCGAGACCCGCGGCGCCGAGAATCTCCTCGATGAACTCGCGCACTTCGCGGCCGCGTTCGCCGATCAGCGCGATCACGCTGACGTCGCATTGCGCGCCGCGCGCGAACATGCCGAGCAGCGTGCTCTTGCCGACGCCGGCCGGCGCGAAGATGCCCATGCGCTGGCCTTCGGCGAGCGTCATCAGCGCGTCGACCGCGCGCACGCCGGTGATCAGCGGCGCCGAGATCGGACGGCGCTGCATGGCCTGCGGAGGCGGTGCGAACACCGGCTGCGTCGCGCGGGTCTCGATCGGCGGGCCGCCGTCCATCGGCTGGCCGAGGCCGTCGATCACGCGCCCGAGCAGCGCGTCGCCAACCCCGATCTCGAGCGCCCGGCCGAGCCCGAACACCTGCGTCGACCGCGACACGCCCGCAAGCTGCGAGAACGGCGACAGCAACGCGAGATCACGCGTGAAGCCGACCACTTCCGCAAGCTGAATGCCGGACGTCGCCGGATTGCGCAGTTCGCACAGGTCGCCGAGCGACACGTCGAGCCCCGCGACCTTGATCAGCGTGCCGACCACTTCGACCACCTTGCCGCTGCGCACGACGTTCGATGCCGCAAGCAGTTCGCGTTCGATCTCGTCGGCGAAGAAACCGAAATCGGCGTTGGACGGAAGCCACGGCTGGTTCATGTATCGGCCTTCGAGGCGGCCTCGTGCGCGGACCCGGCGTCGCGCCCGGGATCGGGATCGGGCCTCTCGTCGGGCGTTGCCGCCGCCGTTGCCGCCGCCGTTGCCGATATCGCCGTACGCTCCGACGCCTGCGCCGCTCGTTTGAGCGCACGCGCCACCGCGTCCCGCATCGCGCGCAACTGGGTTTCGAGACTTGCGTCGATTGCGCCGACGTCCGATTCGGCCACGCAACTGCCGGGTTCGACGCGCCGGTCCGCCACCACCGAGATCGGGAACGCCTGGCCCAGCTCGCGCCAGCGCACCGCCAACCGGTCGAACGCGGCCTGCGCGTGCGCGTGGTCGTTCGGATGCACGGTGACGCTCAGATACGCGGCGCCGTCGGCGATCCGGTCGACTTCGGCCAGCGCGCGCTCGAACAGCAGATCGCGCTGCTGCACCGCGACGATCTTCTCGACCGCGACCTGCACGACCGACGCGAGACGCTCGCGCATCCGCGCATGCATCAGCGCGCGGGCGTCGCCCGCCTGCGCGACCCGCGCGATCCAGTCGGCGAGCGCCGTCTGCTCGCCGTGGCGATACCCTTCGGCGGCGGCCTGTTCGCGCTCGCGCCTGGCCGCTTCGACGAGCTCGGCCGCGCGGGCCTCGCCCGCCGCGATCACGCGCGCCGCTTCGTCGCGTGCCGCCGCGAGAACCGCGTCGCGATCGTCGGCGAGCTGCCGGTAGCCTTCGTCGAGCGAGACCAGCGCGCCGAACTCGGCCGCGCTCAGGATGTCGTTGCCGGCGCCCACGCGTCCGCTGCCCGGCTCTCCGGCCGTGCCGTCCTCCTCGCGACGCGCGTTTCTCAGCCAGATAGCCATGCCCACTCCGGTAGCAAGCGCGGAAGACGCGCGAACAGGCGGCCCGTCCCCAGCGAATCGATCCCGGACGGCAGGTTCGCGAGCCATGCGGGCGTGTGCAGTTCGCGCGGCAGCGCGCAGCGCAGCAGCGGGCACAGCGCCGCAGGCGTCGCCCCGCAATCGCGCTGGATCAGCAGCAGACCCTCGATCGCCAGCGCGTCGGCGTCGAGCGACGCGAGCACCGGCATGCGGATCTGCGTGTGCAGCGTCGCGACATTGGGAGCGTCCGCCAGATGGGCGTCGAGACAGAGCAGATCGACCGCGACGCCGGCCCAGCTCGATAGCAGCGCACGCGTACGCTTGTCGATCAGGCGGCGCACCTCGCCGCGCCGGAACGACAGCGCACGCATCCGCAGGATCTGCAGCCCGAGCGCCGCCGGGCACGCGTCGAGCAGCATCACGTTCGGCACCGCGCCGTCCCGCCGCGCGAGCAGCAGCGGCTGCGACAGCGGCTCCAGCGCAGGCGCATCCACGCCGGCGCTGGCGCATAGCGCGAACGACGCGCGCTCGCGCGCGGACGGCGACGACCGCCCGAGCGCGCGGGTCCAGCGGTCGAACTGCGCCGCGTCGATATCGAGGAGCGCCATCTGCCACGACGGATGCATCCAGCGGGCGGCGTCGGCCATGTTCGCGCGGCAGCTACGCAGCGCGGACGCCGCCCGCGCGAACGGCTGCCCGAACGACGCGCTCATGCGGGCCGCCGCGTGCGCCGCTGCCCGTCGGAGCCGGAGCGCGGCCTCATGCGCTCGGGCCGACGCGCGAGCGCCTCGTGAGCCGCCGGAACGGCTCGATCGCCCAGTCGACGATACCAGCCGCCGCGCCGCCCTCGCCGTCGGTCGCACCCAGCTTCGCCGCGCCGCGTCTTGCCAGCACCAGCAGCGCGACCGCGGCCAGCAGGCAGATGCCGCCGATCGCCGCGATCAGCCACGGCCAGGTTCCGCCGGATGAGCGCTGCAGGCTCGACACCGCGACCGGGTCGGCCGCCACCGCCGTCACGCTGACCTCGTCGTAGGTCAGCCCTTCTACGCTGTGCATCACGAGCGTCTTGATCTGCGGCACGAGCGCGGCGATGTCCGCGTCGGGCCGGTACTTGATGAACACCGCCGCCGAGGAAGGCTTCACGGTCTGCGCGAGCGGATCGTTGTTCGGCAGCACGATCTGCACGCGCGCCACCAGCACGCCGTCGATCTTCGCGAGCGTCGCGCCGAGCTCCTGCGACATGCCGTAGATGAAGCGCACCCGTTCCTCGGTCGGCGTCGACACGAGACCATCCTTCCTGAACAGGTCGCCGAGGTTGTCGTAACTGCTGTGCGGCAGGCCCGCTTCGCGCAGCACCTGCATCGCCTGCACCATCTGGCCGTCGTCGACGTCGAGCGCCCAGGTCTTGCCGTCGTCCGGCGTGTCCTTCGCCGCGTCCACGCCGTGCTCGAGCAGCGCGACCACCATTTCGTTCGCATCCTGCTCGGAGAGCTTGCCGTACAGCTCCTTCTTGCAGCCGCCGAGCAGCACGCACAACGCGGTCACGCCGAGCAGCCATGCGCCACGCCGGCGCAACGCGCATCGATCCACCATCACCTATCCCGTCCGAACAGAACAGCACTGCCTGGCAGCGCGCCGCCTGCGCGGCACGCCGCAGAGGCTACTGGTTTCTCATCAGCGTCTCGATCGATGTCTTCGACGATTCGACGACGCCCATCTTCGCCTGCAGATTGATCTGCGCGGTCGACATCTCCATGATCAACTGGGTGCCGGCCGCCGACATCTCCTGCAGCGACATCTCCGGCGCCGCTTTCTCGTACGCGTCGACGTCGCTCGACACGCGGTCGAGCTGCGCGTCTTGTTCCTTCAGCAGTTGCGACGCGGTCTCGGCGCCGTGCGATTGCGCGGGCGCGGCGGGCGGTTCGAGCTGCGCGTTCTGCATCAACGACTGAAACTTGTCCGCCAGTTCGGTCGGCGTCTGCGCGGCCTCACCGCCGCCGGTCGCGAGTTTTTCGAGCGCCGCCTGCATCTGCGCGGCATCGACACTGATAGCCATGTACGCCTCCTGTTTCGAAAGTGCCGCCGGCACGCGCTCCCTGCGTGGCCGGCGCGCAGCGGATTCCCGATGCATGCGGGACCGGCCCGCGAAGCTCGCGCCAACGCCGCGCGAACGGTTTACGCCCGCAGAAAGCCCATATAGTGCGCATCGGCCGAAACCGGCTCGCGCGGCGCAGGATGGCCGGCGTCGGCGTCCCGCGCCGCCGGCGGCGCGGACTGGTCCTCGAGCAGCGACGTGACGGACGCGGGCATCACGAACTCCCCGCCGAGCCGGCTCGCGCGCCGCGCATCCATCAGGTCGTGGCGTGCGATCAGCACGCGCACGAGCTTCTGCGCGTCGCCGGACTCGTGGTCGTCGATCACCTCGCCCGCGCACTGGCGCCACTCGGGATCGCCCTTCGCCGCGAGGCTGAACGCGAGCAGGGCCCGCGCGTACGCGAAGTGCGGCGCGCTTTCGGTCACCTGCCGCAGGACGTGGATCGCATCGTCGTAGGCGCCCTTCACGATGAACAGAATGCCGTCCAGCGCGTCCAGCTCGGGCGCGTCCGGCCGCAGCACGTGCAGCGCGTCGAGCATCAGCGCGACGTCGTCGCAGTCGACGGTGGGCTTGGGAAACTGGTCCATCAACGCAACGGAAACGGTCTCGATCAATCCGCCGACCACGTCGGCGCTACAGCTCAGATATTCCGGCTTGCTCGTATACACGGCGGCAGACTCCTGCGCGAATGGTATCGACCACGGCAAATTAGCATCGCGGTCCGCCCGCCAGAAGCACCAATGCGAAGCGAACGCAGCGCAGCCGAAGCGGCCCGGGCGCTTCGCAACGCGCATCCGCGCTTCGCCTCGCGGCTCGCCGCCGCGCGGCCCGGCTGCTACTTTCGTGCGTAGCCCAGCCTGGGCAGAGACGAGACGATCGATGAGCCAGTCCGACGACAAGACCGAAAAGCCCACCCCCAAGAAGCTCAAGGACGCTCGCAAGGACGGCCAGGTCGCGCACAGCGCCGATCTGACCTCGGCGGTCGCAATGGCTGCCGTCCTGCTGCTGCTCGCGGCGGGCGCGAGCCATCTGGAGGGCGTGCTCAAGGAGGTCATCGCGATCCCAATGCAGTTCGTCAACGGCGATCATTCGGATACCAATATCCACGCGCAGGTGATGAAGCTGGGCGGCGTGGCCCTGTCCGCGATACTGCCGTGCGTCTGCGCGGCCGCACTGGCGGCGCTCGTCGCGCAGGCGGCGCAGGTCGGCGTCAAGATCGCGATGAAGCCGGTCTCGCCGAACCTGATGGCGGTTCATCCGATGACCGGCATCAAGCGGATCTTCTCGCTGCGCACCGTCGTCGAGATCGCGAAGATGCTCGTGAAGGTCACGCTGGTGGCGATCGTGATGTTCGTGACCGTCAAGGCGTTGTTCCCGCTGATCGTCGGCTCGCTGTACCAGCCGCTCGCCGGCCTCACGCAGATGATGTGGGACGTGCTGCTGCGCCTGATCGCGGTCGCCACTGCGATCTTCGTGCTGACGGGCGCCGCCGACGTGAAGCTGCAGTCCGCGATGTTCGTCAAGAAGCTGATGATGACCAAGGACGAAGTGAAGCGCGAGCACAAGCAGCGCGAAGGCGATCCGCGCATCAAGCGCGAACGCAAGCGCCTCGCGCGCGAATACGTGAGCGGGCCGGCGCCGACGCGGGTCGGGCTCGCCAACGTGATGCTCGTGAATCCTATGCATTACGCGGTCGCGATCCGCTACGCGCCCGACGAGCATCCGCTGCCGCGGGTGATCGCAAAGGGCATGGACGAACAGGCGGCCGCGCTGCGCGGCGAAGCGCGCGACGCGGGCGTGCCGATCATCGGCAATCCGCCCGTGGCCCGCGCGCTGTACCGGGTCGGGCTCGAACAGCCGATTCCCGAGGAACTGTTCGAGACGGTCGCCGCGATCCTGCGCTGGGTCAACGCGATCGGCGCGAAGCGCGACGGCGCGATGCCCTCCTCCCGCACCAGCAACACGACGGACACGCCATGCTGAAAGCCCTGAAACTGCCCGCCGGTGGCGAAATCGGCATTGCCGCGATGATCGTGGCGATCATCTCGCTGATGATCCTGCCGCTGCCGCCGCTCATCATCGACATCCTGCTCGCGGTCAACATCTCGATCAGCGTGACGCTGCTGATGATCACGCTGTACGTGCCGACGGTGCTGTCGCTGTCGTCGTTCCCCGCGCTGCTGCTGTTCACCACGCTGTACCGGCTGTCGCTGAACATTGCGTCCACCAAGTCGATCCTGCTGCACGCGGAAGCCGGCCACATCATCGACAGCTTCGGCGAGCTCGTGGTGGGCGGCAACCTCGTCGTCGGGCTGGTGGTGTTCGCGATCATCACGACCGTGCAGTTCATCGTGATCGCGAAGGGCTCGGAGCGCGTGGCCGAAGTGGGTGCGCGCTTCACGCTCGACGCGATGCCCGGCAAGCAGATGAGCATCGACGCCGATCTGCGCGCGAACCTGCTGACCGGCGAGCAGGCGCGCATGAAGCGCGCGACGCTCGCGATCGAGAGTCAGCTGAACGGCGGCATGGACGGCGCGATGAAGTTCGTGAAAGGCGACGCGATCGCGGGCCTCATCATCACGATGATCAACATCGTGGCCGGCATTGCGGTCGGCGTCGCGTATCACGGCATGAGCGCGTCGGAGGCGGCGAGCCGCTTCGCAGTGCTATCGGTTGGCGATGCGATGGTGTCGCAGATTCCGTCGCTGCTGCTGTCGGTCGCGGCGGGCGTCATGATCACGCGCGTCACCGACGAACGCCGCAAGGCGATCTCGCTGGGCGACGAAATCGGCCGCCAGCTCAGTTCCAGCACCCGCGCGCTGTACGTCGCCGCGGTGCTGCTGCTCGCGTTCGCGGCCGTGCCCGGTTTTCCCGCGCCGCTGTTCCTGCTGATCTCGGCGCTGCTCGCGTTCACCGCGTACCGGCTCAACCGCAAGTCGCCGCAGGAACCCGGCGCCGACGGCGAACCGCTGAAGGCGATGCAGCGCTCGGGTTCGAAGGCCGACGTGCCGCCGATCCTCTCGCGTGCGCCGCAGTTCACCTGTGCGCTCGGCGTGCGCGTCGCGCCGGATCTCGTCGCGCGGCTCGCGATGCCGTCGCTCGACCGGTCGTTCGATGCGGAGCGCACGCAGTTGCAGGAGGAGCTCGGGCTGCCCTTCCCCGGCATCGTGATGTGGACGCACGAGTCGCTGCCCGCGCACACCTGCGAGATCCTGATTCACGACGTGCCGCAGCGGCGCATCGAGCTGCCGCCCGGCAAGGTGCTGGTGCCCGCCGCCGCGCCCGCGGCGCCGGCGCTGCCCGGCAACGGCGAGACGGCCGCGATTGACGCGGCAAACCCGGCGGCAAACCCGGCAGCGGACACGTCCGCGCACGACGCGCTGCTCGCGGGCAGCGAGACGCGCGAGCCGATCGAAGCCGACGGCGGCGCGACGCACTGGATCGACGAGCGGCAGGCGCCCTCGAAGGCCGCGGTCTGGCATGCGGAGCAGATCATCGCGCGTGCGTCGGTGAGCATCCTGCGCCGGCATGCGCCGCTCTTTCTCGGCATTCAGGAAGTGCAATGGATTCTCGACCAGCTCGCGGCCGACTATCCCGGACTCGTCGCCGAAGTGCAGAAAGGACTGCCGCTGCAGCGCATCGCCGACGTACTGCGGCGGCTGCTGGAGGAAAACGTGTCGATCCGCAACGTGCGCACCATCATGGAAAGCCTGATGGTATGGGGTCCGAAGGAAAAGGACACGCTGATGCTGACCGAATACGTGCGCGGCGACCTGTCGCGCTTCCTCGCGCACCGGGCCACGCAGGGAAGCGGCACGCTGTCCGCGGTGCTGTTCGATCTGCAGGTCGAGCAGCACATCCGGCAGTCGATCAAGCAGACGCCCACCGGCAACTTCCTCGCGCTGCCGCCCGAGGAAGTCGCCGCGCTGACCGAGCGCATCGAAGCGTTCGTCGGCCCGACGCCGCGCAGCGGAGTCGCGCTGGTCACGTCGATGGACATCCGCCGCTACGTGCGCCGCATGATCGAGGCGCGCATCGGCTGGCTTGGCGTCTACTCGTACCAGGAGCTGGGCGAGCACGTCGAGCTGATGCCGCTCGGCCGCGTCGGCTTCTGACGCGCGTCATGACGTCGATCTCTTCGCGCCGCGTGCGCGACGCCAGCGGCAGCGAGCTGGACGACGGCTGGGCCGGCGCGAACAGCACGCCGGGCGGCTTCGACTACGCGAAGCTGCTGCGCACCCGCGGCGCGCCGCATCGCCCGGTTGCCCGCATCACGCAAGCGCCGCCGCGCGCGGCCCCGCAAACACCGCAGCCGATGCCGGACCGCCAGCAGGACGAAGCCCGCGCCGCCGACGACATCGCAAGCCGCGAGGCCCCGCTCGCCCAGGCCGAATCCGTGCCGCCTCGCGATACGGCGGCGGCCAGCGCACTCGGTTCGCGCGTCGCGCATGCGGCAATGCCCGTGGTGTCGTCGGTGTTCGCGCGGCAGCAGCGCGTGCTCGATCTCGTCGGCACGCTGTCGCGCGAAATCGCCGCGTTCTGCAGCGACGCGGCGATCGCGAACGGCGGCAACTGGGACGTGCAGATGCCGCTCGACGAGCAGCGTTTCCCGCATACCACGCTGTATCTGACGCTTTCGCGTTTCGTCATGCAGCTTCGGTTCGACGCTCCAGACCCCGAGATAAAGCAGCTACTCTTGGACCATAGCTCGATGCTGGAACGAGAGCTCGATGCAACACTTCGCGCGTGGGGTGAGTCCCGCGACATTCAATTGACGGTCTGGTGACGGGCTGACCCGATGGTCGCTTCCCTTCCTGAACTCCGCGACGAACCGGTGGCAACCCAGCCGGCATCGAGCCAAACCATGCGACTGGTTGCGGCGGACGGCAACGCGAACGGCACGGCGGCGGTCGCGCGGCCGGTGCTGCCGGCTGTCGATCTGGATACGCTGCGGCTCACGCAGACCGTCTGCGACGTGCGCTTCGCGCGCTGCGCGGCGCAGGCCGGCGTCGAACTCGCGAGCGTGGCCGTGCGCGATACCGCCGCCCGCGTGACCGCCAGCGCGCCGGCGGCGGCGGACCCCGCGGTGCTCACGGTAACGTTCCGCACGCCGGATGCGCCGGCCGAAACGGCCCGCGCGGCGATCGAGATCGACCTCGACCAGTACCCGCTGCTGCGCATCGCGCTCGGCCCCGCCGACGCCGGTCGCGCCGCCTCCGCGCCGCCAGTCCGGCAACCGGCGCTGACGCTCGCCGTCGCGGCACTGCTGGTCGAGCCGCTGTTCGTCCAGCTCGGCAAGCTGCGGTTCGAGGACCTGCACCTCGCCGCCATCGCGCGCGGACGGCTCGCGCAACAGCACCGCGGACCCTTCGTGCATCTCGCGTTCTCGCTGCCGGGTACGGAGCCGGCCGAAGGCGCGCCGCGGGTGCGCTATGAGCACCTCGTGTCGTTGCCGGAAAGCGCGGTCCGGTGTGTCGATGCGCTCGTCAGGCAGGCCGCGGTCGAGCCGCGCTTCGGCACGCTGCCGGTGCCGGGCCGCATCGTGCTCGGAGTGAAGCCGCTGTCGATCGACACGCTCGCGCGGCTGCAACCCGGCGACGTGCTGCTGCGCGCGCTGTTCCCCGCTTTCGACGCGCGGCGGCTCGCGACGCACGCCGCGGACCGCGACGCAAACCGCGACGCAGCCGGTTCGCCGTCGGGCCATGCCGCGCCGCGCGCGGTCGCGGCATGGGGCACGCCCGGTCTGGTGCGACTGTGCGCGACCGTGGAATTCGACGGGACCTCGCCCGTCATCATCAAGGAGCCCTACATGTCAGACCATCTGGACTCGGCCCTGGCCGACGCCGGAATGTCCATCGCCCGGGACGACGACCTGATCCGCGTCGGCGAGCTGGAGCTGCCCGTCCAGTTCGAGATCGACACGCTTGCCATGCCGCTCTCGCAGCTGTCCGCGCTCGGCCCGGGCTACGTGATCGAATTCCCGGTGCCGTTCAGCGACGCGCTGCTGCGTCTCGTCGCGCACGGCAACACGATCGGCTATGGCGAGCTCGTCACGGTAGGCGAACATCTCGGCGTGCGCATCGTCCGCATGGCTCACAACAGCGGAGCGGCGCCAGGGATGGACGATGGTTCAGTTTAGCGACATCACCGGGCTGCTGCTCGCGATCGTCGCCATCAGCCTCGTGCCGTTCGTCGCGATGGTCGTGACGTCGTACGCGAAGATCGTCGTGGTGCTCGGCCTGCTGCGCAACGCGCTCGGCGTGCAGCAGGTGCCGCCGAACATGGTCCTCAACGGCATCGCGATTCTCGTGTCGGTCTACGTGATGGCGCCGGTCGGCCTCGCCGCGTCGAAGGCGCTGGAGAATCAGCCGATCGCGCCGCAGTCGTCGCAGGCAATGCTGCAACTGTTCGACGCGGTGCGCGAACCGTTCCGCTCGTTCCTGGAAAAACACGCGCAGGAACGCGAGAAGCGCTTCTTCCTGCGCTCGGCGAACATGGTCTGGCCGAAGGAACAGGCGCAGATGCTGAAGGAAGACGATCTGATCGTGCTCGCGCCGGCGTTCACGCTGACCGAGCTCACCGAGGCGTTCAAGATCGGCTTCATGCTTTACGTCGCGTTCATCGTGGTCGACCTGATCATCGCCAACGTGCTGCTGGCGATGGGGCTGAACCAGATCACGCCGACCAACGTCGCGATCCCGTTCAAGCTGCTGCTGTTCGTGGTGATGGACGGCTGGTCCACGCTGATCCACGGGCTCGTGATGACTTACCGCTGAAGGCCGCCCCATGCCGTTGGACACGCTTATCCAGTTCACCTCGCAGGGCATGCTGCTGTGCCTGACCGTGTCGCTGCCGGTCGTGATCGTCGCCGCGCTGGTGGGGCTCGGCGTGTCGTTCCTGCAGGCGATCACGTCGATGCAGGACCAGTCCATCTCGCATGCGGTCAAGCTGATTGCCGTCACGGTCACGATCGTGATCGTCGCGCCGCTGTCGTGCGCCGCCGTGCTGCACTTCGCGAACGGGATGATGCGCGCGGTGCTGCCGCAATAGCGCGGCAGCCGCTGCCGCGAACCCGCAACGTCAGGAGCAGACCGATGACGAGGGTCGAGTCGAACAACCAGGCGGCCGAGATCCTGCGCCAGGCCGAGGAGCAGCAGGCGCACCGCGTGCAGGAGCGCCTGCGGCATGCGACGCTGCACCACGGCACGAGCTTCGCGTACGGCAGCAACTCGCCGCACGCGCGGATGATGCGGTCGATGAATCTGCGGCGCCTGCAGCAGCTCGCGCGGCTGCGCGCGATGCTGTCGAAGCGCACGGACCGCGTCCGCGGTGGTGCGCATGAAGGCGCGGACGGCGAAGCGGCGCTGCCGCACGAAAGCGCGGATCGCGTGACGCGCCGGCGGGACGGCCAGGGCGGAAGGCACGGCAACAGCGGCAACGGCAGCGGCGGCGGCCGGAGCGGCGGCAACCCGAAGCGGCTGAACGTGAAGGTTCTCGCTCCGGCGGACCGGTACAGGGCCGGCCGGCGGCAGGACGGCCACCCCGGCGGGGGGAGCGGTCATGGCGGGGGGCATGGCGGGGATGCCGGCGGCCCGGGCGGCAGCGGCCAGGGAAGCGGCCGCGACAGCGGTAACGGCGGCAGCGGCCACGACGGGCGCCCGGCGCAACCGCTCGACGCGGCCGCACGGGACCGTGGCGGCAAGGTGGCGCCGATCGCGGGCAAGCTCGGTGCGGCCGCGGCGCATGCCGAAGCGGGCGGCGGCCAGGCATCGCATCCGGACCTGTTCGCCGCGGCATGGGCCAACGACGTGCTCGACCTGCTGGACGAACTGCGCGATCGCCCGGAGATGGCGTTCGACGACCGGGCGATCGATCTCAACATCGCGTGGCTGCAACTGCAAAAGCGCTTCGGCTCGCAGGTGTCGGGCGGCATCGCGATGTTCGCGGAGCAGGCGGCGGCACGACGGGCGGCATGCCCCGCCGCGACGATGCCGGAACCGGCGCCGCACGCCGCCGCTCGCTCGCCGCGCCAGGTAGTCACGGCCGCGGGCAGCGATGCCGGCGCCGCGCGCGACTGGCACGAGCGGCTGCGCGATGCGCGCTTCCTTGCGCCGCTGATTTCGCTGAACGGCAACCATCCGCGCCCGCCCGCGTGGCTCGATGCCGCGCTCGCCCGACTCGACGGAATGCGGGCGTTCAACCTCGACCGGGCCGGACGCGAACCGGCGTCGGCGGCGCCACATCAGGCCGCCGCCGACGCTGCAACGCCCGCGCGCAACGGCCCCGGCGAACCCGCGTAACGGCTGCTTCGCGCGGGCAGCTTCGCGTGCAATGCGCGGGCTTCGCGTTGCCTCGCGACTGCGCGGGGCGAAGCCGCTATCCTGGTGCGGACCACGACAGGAACTGCGATGAAGATTCTCCGAGTACTGACCGGAATTCACGCGGGCGCATCGCTAGAGCTGACACCGGGTTCGCATCGCATCGGCGCCGACGACGATGCCGACATCCGTCTCACCGACTGGCAAGGCCCCGACGCGGTGCTCGAAGCCGACCCGGCGGACGTCATCCGCATCTCGCGCGAACTGCCGGGCGACGAGGAGGCCGGCGACGTGCTGCTCGTCGATTTCGTGCCGATGCAGTTCGGCGAAACGGTGCTGTGCATCGGCCCGGAAGACGTCGCGTGGCCGTCGGATGTCGATCTGTTGTCCACGCTGCTGGCGAGCCCCGTGAAATCGCAGCTCGCGTCGTACCAGCGGCAGCAGCGGCGGCGGCGCCAGCTCACCGCGGTGGCGGCCTGCGTGGTGCTCGGCGGGGTGATCGTGGCGGGCGCGTTGCTCGGCATGACGCAATTGAGCCGCGCCGCGTTTCCGGCCAGCGCGGACGACCGTACGCTGCGCGTGACGCAGGCCCTCGCGGCATCGCACGTGGCCGGACTGCACGCGCAGGCGCTCGGCAACGCGGTCGTGATCACCGGCATGGTCCCGACCACCAATGACGACACCGCGGTGCGCGCGCTGCTCGACCGCGTGTCGCCCGATGGCATCGAACGCCGCTACGACGTCGCGCAGGACGACGTGCGCAGCATCCAGGATTCGCTCGGCATTCCCGGCGCGCATGTCGCGTACGGCGGCAACGGCCAGTTCGTGATCACCGGCAACGTGGCCGACATGCATCAGCTGGAAGCCGCGGTCGCGCGCGTGCGCGCGGACTTCGATTCGAACGTGAAGGCGCTCGTGATCCAGGCCGAGCAGTCGTCGGGTCCGGCGCCGGACACGCCGGCGGCGTCGTACTCGGAAATGGTGTCGTCCGACGACGTGCGCTATGCCGAAACGCCCGACGGCGTGAAGCACATCTTCGCGGTCGATGCGCCGGCTTCGGCCGCCACGGCCGATGCCGGCTCCGCACCCGCTACCGCGAATGCAACGGCGGGCGGCGATGCGAATGCCACCGCGCAGGCTGCACCGGCATCGTCGGCGCAAGCGGCGCAGGCGCCGGCCGCGCGCGGCGTCGCCTTTCCTTCGCCGCCCGATCCGGGCAGCCTGCCGGCCCGCCGCGATCTGCCGGCAGGCTGACCGCGGCAGACGTCCTGCCGGCGGCGCGAATCCGCACATTCCCCCCTCGTCTCTGGAGAACCCCATGTACGAAGCGATCGAAGCGTATGCCCCCGAGTTCGACAACCTGCGCGACACGCTCGTGCAACAGGGCAGCGCGAGCATCGACGCGATCCGCGACGCGCTCGAAACCACCGCTCGCCGCATCGGCGAGGCGCAGGGCAACAGCGAACTGGACCGCGACAACCTGTCGAGGCTCTATCGCGGCTTCATGGCCGCATCGCGGGTAGTCGGCCATCTGCAGGACGCGGATCAGCCGGTGCCGCGCTGAACGCGCGCCGGCCGGCACGCTGAGCGGAGCGCGGGGTGAGCACCGAACGCTACACGCAGGTCATGACCGAATTCTGCCAGGTCGTGGGACTGCCCGACGTCGACCACGTTCTCGAAACGCGCTGCATCGAGGTCGAAGGCTTCGACGTCCGGCTCGACTACTTCGATCGCGACCTCGACGCGATGTACGCGAACTTCCACTACGGCACCGTGACGGCCGGCCGTACGCTCGTCGTGTTCCGGCTGATGCTCGAAGCCAACCTGCTCGTCTACGCGCAGGACCAGGCGCAGCTCGGTCTCGACACCGACACGGGCGGCATCGTGCTGGTGCTGCGCCTGCCGTTCGACGAGGAGCTTGGCGGCGAGTTGCTGGCCGATCTGCTGTCGCATTACGCCGAGCACGGCCGGTACTGGAGACGCAACATCATCGAGTCGCCGGACGAGATGTTCGAGGGTATCGCCTCGGGCGAATACTTCTGGCTGCGCGCATGAGCCCGCCTATCGTCGCGCCCGGCACGCCGCCGCTCGGAACCGGCCGCACCGCCGACGTGTTCGACTGGCAGCCGGGCTGGGTCCTGAAGCTCTTTCTTGCCGGGTTGCCGCGCGCCTGCGCGGACGCCGAATCGCGAATCGCGCGGGCGGTTCATGCGGCGATCGACGATTGCGCGCCGTTTCGCGTGCCCGCGGTCGGCCCCACGATCGACGTCGGCGCGCGAGCCGGCATCGTCTATGCGCGTGCCGAAGGCGAACCGCTGACGCGGGCAGCCGCGGGGCTCGGCGACGACCGCCCGGCGCCGGTCCGGATCGGCGAGCGCCTCGCGCAGTTGCATCTCGGCATCCATCGCATCGATGTGCGCGCTCATCCGTCGCTCGACGCAGTGCCCGGGCAGCAGCAACGTCTGCGGCTCGCGATCCGGGCCGCGGACGGGTTGGCCGATGAACGCCGGATCGCGCTGCTGCGCGAGCTGGAAGAACTCGATGACGACGCGCAGAGCCTGTGTCACGGCGATTTTCATCCGTTCAACGTGCTGCAGGACACAAACGGAATGGCGACGGTGATCGACTGGAATCTGGCGGAACGGGGCAGCGCGCCATGCGACGTCGCGAAGACGTCGGTGCGCCTGCTGTTCGCGCCGATGGCGGGCGCGGCGCGGATCGCATCCGCGCAGGCCGGCATGCGGCGCGCGGTGCACGACGCGTACCTGCGGCGCTACTTCGCGGCAGACGCGAATGGGCGCGGCCGCGCCGCCTACGAACGCTGGCTGCCGCTCGCGGCAGCTGCGCGGCTCGTCGAAGGCGCAGTGTCCGATGAACGTGCGGCGCTGCTCGCGTTCATCGAACGCCGGATCGCGCGGGAGCCGTCCGCATTTGCCCCGCCACGCCCGATGCCTGCCATCGGATCGCCGCATCCGGCGGCCAACCGGCCCGGCTCCGGGAACGCCCATCACGAGGGGACTTCATGATCAGCGAGGAACAGCACGCCCTTTACTACGCTGCCCGCGCCCGCGAATACGACGCATCGGTGGGCTACGGCAAGGCGCCGGTCGAGGCGGGACTCGCGCCGCTCAAGTCGCATCTTGCCGACGCAATGCAGGGGCTCGACGTGCTGGAGATCGCGTGCGGCACCGGCTACTGGACCCGCGTCGCCGCCCGGACCGCGCGCTCGGTACTCGCGGTGGATTTCGACGCGACGTCGCTGATGCTCGCGCAGGCCCGTCTCGCGAGGCACGATCGGGTGTCGTTCGCGCGCGCCGACGCGTATCGTCTCGACGGCGTGCCGGCGCACTTCAACGGCGCGTTCGGCATGTTCTGGTGGTCGCACATGCCGCGCACGCGCATCGGCGAGTTCATCGACGCGTTGCATGCGCGGCTCGCGCCGGGGTCGCGCGTCGTGTTCGCCGATCAGCTTCCGTATGCGCACCCGGGCGCGCGGCGCGTTGACGAACGGGGCGATCTGATCGAGGAGCGGGCGCTGTTCGACGGAACGCGCTTCGAAGTGGTCAAGAACTTCCCCACCGCGCAGCAGATGTCGAAGTGGCTGGCAGGCCGTGCGAGCGGGATGGAATTCTTCAGCGATCCGAACGGACGCTGGTGGTTTGCGAGCTATCGCACCGTGTAGCGGCTTCCCCGGCGCGAGCGCAGATCCGCGCCGGCCGGCCAGTTAGGGCTACGCGTGCGCCTCGCAGGCGGCGGCTTCGTCGATCGATGCGGGAGAGGCGACGCTTCGCGTCATGGCATACAGGTAGCTGTCGGCCGCGACGAGACCGCGGTTCGGCCGCGCTTCGTAGTTGACCATGACGCCCTCGCGCGTGAAGCCCAGGCGCTCCATCGCGCTGTACGCGCGCCCGTCGACTGCGCAGCACGCGAAGACGCGATAGATGCCGGGTTGCGCGATCAGCCAGGCGAGCAGTTGCCGCAGCGCGACGATGCCGTCGCGCCGGCGCCGGTTGCCGCCGCTGCGGCTGATCACGACGCCCAGTTCGATCTGCGGCAGGCGCGGCGTCAGTTCGATGATCGCGGACAACGCGCCGTCGTCCTTGCCGAACAGGCCGTAGCGAAAGCGCGTGCCGAACCGCCAGCCGAGCATCGACTCCGTGATGTAGTCGTGGGTCATCCAGGCGTCGGCGTGGCGCTGGAGCGCGAGATCCTGCATGGTCTCCGGGTCGCCTAGCATCTGCTCGAACAATGCCTGGCAATCCTCAGGAGCCAGCGGCCTCAGCAGCAGACGTTCCGTCTCCATGCGGTCGAGCGGCTTGAACGGCATCCGGGCGTCCTGCATCGTTCCGCTCGCGCCGGTGCGCTACCGCGCGGCCTTCTCGATGCCTTCCGCCAGCGAATCGGTGAGCTGCCCCATCTGCGCGGAAGTCTGCTGCAGGATCTGCATCCTGTTGCGCTGCATGTCCAGCGACGTTTGCATCAGTTGGGGAAGCGCCTGCGCGGCGTTGCCCTCCAGGGCCTGGCGCATTCTCGACAGCTTGCCTTCGGGCTTTTGCGGCGTGCCGCCGTCGGGCACGAACGTCGCCGCCTGCCCGGCTGCGGGACGCTGTCTGCGCAACGTCATCAGCCCGTTCATCGTCTCGCCCGCCGCGCCCGAAGTGGCCGTGGCCTGCGGTTCGCGCGGGAGGTTCTCCGCAGGCGAGGCCGAGCCGGAATCCGCGCCGTGATCGACGCGCACGTTGCTGGATTCGATGTCAGGCATACGCTCTCCTCGAAGTGCGACACAGCTTGCATGCTTTGCAGCAACAAACGCAACACCGTCACCGTACCGGCTGCGGGAAGCCGGTCTGGCGCCGTCCGGGGTCGTTAGAACGGCCCCACGCCAGGCATCGATGAGGCCGTAAGCAGCAAATAGAGAAAAATAGAAAACGCCTGTTTACTTTGCTGCGGATTTCAGCGAATCGGCGAGGCTATTGGAAAATTGCGCTTTAGCGTTCACCGATGCGTTTTCCATATTCATGATGCCTTCCTGTGTCTGAAATGCTTCTGCCATCATTTGGCTTTCCTGCATTTCGGACATCATTTGCTGCATCATGCTTGCTTCTTGTGCCATACCCATAAAAATTCCTCCAAGGTCGCAAAAGGACGTTGACGAACTCCAAGCAGTTTGCCAACTGCGCTGAGTGTACTGAACCGGCTTTGTTTGCCGAGCGGGCGCACGAACCTCTGTCTGTTTTAGCGAAAAGCTTGCAAATCCCGCATGGACGGCCGCGCGGCGGGCGGCTCGCACCCGCGTTCTTTTCAAGCCCTGCCGGCGGGGTCTGAATAAATGTGCAAGCCGGAAACATTTGCTCGCGCTTCGCGAGATAATGCATCGGTATGAAGATTATGGGCGCGCGCCGAGCGTGCGCCCCGACCGGCGGGCCCATCGCCGCCGGACCGCCCGACCATTTCGAAGCCGGAGACTTTCCCGATGTCGTTACCGCGACCCATTGGGCAGGTGATCGCCTTTTCGCGTTTCTGGCTTGCGCGTGAAGCAAAGCTGCTGATTTCCGACGGTACCGTGATCGAGCTGGCCGCGCGGCCGTTCGCCGTTCTCGTCGCGCTGCTCGACGCGCGCGGCCGCGTCGTCTCCGCCGCGCAGTTGCGGGACCTCGTGTGGCACGGCGCGCCCGTCGACGCGAACACGGTGCAGGCGCAGATCTCCGCGATCCGCCGCGCGCTAGGCGAGGAACGCGACCTGATCGTGACGGTGCCCGCGCGCGGCTACCGGATCGCGGGCGACATCCGCATCGTCGACACGCCGGACGCAAGCGCCGGCGCAGCGCACGGATCGCATCGCGACGACGGCCCGGCTTCCGTCTCCGCCGTGGAGACGCCGCGCCCGGGCGTCGCGGCGGCGTCCGCGGGCCCGTCGACAACGTGCGCCGATGCAAGCCGCGACGCAACGCTCGCGGCCGCGCGCGGCCCGCTCTCGACATTGCCGTTCATCGGCCGCCATGCCGAGCTGTCCGAACTGCTCGCGATCGTGCCGACGCGCCGCATCGTCACGCTGACCGGCGCGCCCGGCATCGGCAAGACGCGGCTCGCAACCGAGGCCGCCGCGCGGCTGGCGTCGCACTTTCCGGACGGCACGTTCTGTGCGGAACTGGCGTCGCTGAGCCAGCCGGAGCGCATCGCGAACGCAATCGGCGCGGCAGTCGGCATCGATCCGGACACCTGCTCGGGCGAATCCGCGGCGCTCGCCGCGCACCTCGGCGAGCGGCGCATGCTGGTGATCGTCGATCATTGCGACCATCTCGCCGACGCGGCCGGCCAGGCGCTCGACGCGCTGATCGCGAACACCTCCGGGCTGCACGTGATCGTCACCTGCGGCACGCCGCTCCTTATCACGGGCGAACTGCCGGTCGCGATCGCGCCACTGCGCGTGCCGGCCGACGCGGACGACGGCAAGCTTTCGGCCTTCGTCGACGACGCGCTGCATCTGCTCTGCGCGCGGCTCGCGCACGCGCTGCGCGATGCGGGGCACGACACGCGGCCGCTCGATACGGTCACGCTGGCGCCCACGGCGTTCCACGCGGCGGCGCGGATCTGCCGGCGCGTCGAGGGCGTGCCGCTGGCGCTCGAACTCGCCGCCGCGTCGATCGCGACGGGCATCGTCGCGGGTGCGAGCCTCGACGCGGCCATCGCCGCCTGCGCGGACGCGCTCGATACCCACGTGACGCGCCGTACCGGCGCACGCCGCGTGACGCTGCCGCGCTCGGCCATCGCGCAGACCGTGATCGAGCTGTGCGGCGGCGCGCTGGACGAACCGGTGCGCGTCGCGCTCCGGCGGCTCGGCGTGTTCGCCGGCGCATTCTCGTGCGATGCGGCACTCGACCTGCTCGAAGCGTTCGCCGCGCCTCAAGGCTGGCAGGACGCCGCGCAACGCGACACCGGCCGCAGGCACCTGGATGCGCTCGTCGCCGCGGGCCTCGTCAATGCAGCAGGCGACGACGGAGGAAGAGGCGCCGCGCGCCTGCGCCTGCCGCACGCGGTGCGCCGCTACGCGCTCGTCGAACTCGATCGTCACAGCGAAAGCGACGCGGCCGCCGCGCATCACGCGCACTACGTCGCGCGCGAGCTCGAACGGCTCGCGCAAGCCTCGGCGCACGGCGGCACCGGCCAGCCCGCGCCGCGCATGCGAGCCCAGGCGCGCGACGAGATCGACGCGCTGCGTGCCGCGCTCGAATGGTCGATCGCGGCGGACAAGGTCGAGCTATGCGCGGCGATGCTCGATCACTCCGCTCCGCTCTGGGTCGCGCTCTCGCTGCTCGACGAATACATCGGCTGGATTCGCGCGGCGCTGGCACGCGCCGACACCGTGCCGATGCGCCATATCCGCGACGAGATGCGGCTGCGCACCGTGCTCGCGCGTGCGCTGATGCTCAGGCACAGCGCGTCCGACGAGATCGTCGCGAGCTGGGAGCACGCCTATCAGCTCGCGACCATCTGCGCGGACACGCCGCATCGGCTGCGCGCGCTGTTCTGCCTGATCATGAGCGCGCTCGACGCGGGCCACGTCGAGCGTTGCCTGCCGTTGTGCGCCGCGTTCAGCGAGATCGCGGCGACCGCGCAACTGCCGGCGGCCGACCTGACCGCGCGGCGTCTCGAAGGCATCGTGAAGGCATACCACGGCAAACTCGACGACGCGATCCGGCTGCTGACGCCCGTCGTCGAACACCACGGCGCGTGGGCCGTGCGCACGGTCGGCGCCGAACCGCCCAGCGAACCCGTCTACGATCGCGACACGATCCGCGAGGCGAATACGATGGCGACCGGTTTCGGTCTGTCGCTGCATCTCGTCGCGGAGGCGATTCTTGCCGCCGTGCACTGGTTCACCGGCAAGCCGCAGGCGTCCGCGCCGCTGCGCGACATGCTGTGCGCGTCCGGCGACGAAAGCGAACCGCTCGCGGACAGCATCGCGCTCACGCTGGCCTGCGCGCTCGCGATGCTGGACGACGACGTCGCGCTCGCCGAATCGTGCGCGGCCTCGCTCGTCACCTGCGCGCGGCTCGCGGGCCTGCCGCGCTGGCTGCGCGCGGGCCTCGACGTCCAGCTCTGGCTCGATGCGCGCCGCGGCGACACCGACGCGGCGCGGCGGCTGCTCGGCGGCGCGGCCAAGCGGATCGGCCGCGGCCGCGTCGTGCTGCTCGACGTCGCGATCGTCGCGACGCTGCTGCCGCGCGTGCCGCTCGACGACGCGGAGCTGATCGCCACGCTCGGCGCGGCACTGCGCGCGGCCGTCGAACAGGGCGCACGTCTCGGCGAGCACTGGCACGGCCCCGAACTGCAGCGCATCGACGCCGCGCTGCGGCGCGCCGCGGGCGAATCCGCGGGCGCGGTTCGCGCGGTGCTGGAGCGCGCGCGGGAACAGGCACGGCACTACCGCGCGACGCGCATCGAGCTGCGCATCACGGTCGACCTCGAAGCGCTGGAGACATCGGCCGCAAGCGGCGCGCTTCGCATTCGCTGACTGCGGTTCGCGTGCAGCCTGGGGGCGTCACACTCGCGCTTTACCGTGGGTTGCATCGTCCGTTCCGCAACCCGCACGATGTCCAACGTCACCGGCCCGCTGCCCGCGCCTCAACCGCCCCCGGAAAACCAGCCGGCGACCGGCACCGGCGCGGCCGCCACGGGCAACGCGAATCTCGCGGCGCCCGCGCCGCAGGGCGCTCCGACGCCTTCGCACCTGCCGCGCGACGAATCGCCGCTCGGCCGGCTCACGCACGCAATGGCGCGCACGGGCCAGCGCCTGCGGCACGCGAAATTCGACGTCAGCACCGCGGTATCGCAACGGACCCAGCACGGCAAGCCGCTCGCGCCCGCCGACTACACCGCGAACGGCACACGCTATCCGGTACGCCCGGCCGCACCGTCGAACGCGGCGGCGACGCCGCTGCAAAAAAGCGAGCGCGAAGCCCGCGCGGCCCTCGCGAAGACTGCGCGCTCGCAGGCGCCGGCAACGAACGCCCCCGCTCCGGCAAGACCGGATGCCGCCGTTCCCCCAGACAACCTGCAGGACCTGCCGCTCGACGCGATGGACGGCGGCGCCGCCCTGCTCGCCTACGTCGCGCGCCGGATGCCCGGGCCGCAGAACGATCCGCTCGCGGCCGGCGAGCTCGCGAATGGCCTCGCGATGCAAGGCGCGCCGGCCGGTTCGCCGCCGACCACGCGCGGCGCGCTGCTCGCGCATGCGCTGCACGGCGCCCAGGTCGGCGATGCGCACGAAGCGGCGCAAACGCTCGACACGCTGGCGAGACTCGACTTCACCCGCATGGACCACGCGCGTTCGGCATCGCCCGCCGAAGCGCGCGCGTGGCTCGCCGCGCGCACGCTGTCGCGCACCGACGCGGGCTTCGAGGCGCTGGAGCATCTGCGCAGCACGGTCGGCAACACGCCGCCCGCCGCCGATCCGTCGACGCGGCTCGCGCAGCGGATGATGCTGCAGGCCGCCGATGCGCTCGAACCGGATGTCGACCCTGCCGCGCATCCGCTCGCGCGCGATCCTGCGCCGGGCATGACCGCCGCGCGGCACGCGCCCGCGGTCGGCACCGGGCCGCGCGACGCGCCGTTCGCATGGCAGGCCTACGACGCCGCGCTGACGCTGACGACCCAGGGCCGCACGCGGATGAGCGACGACCAGAAAGGCGTGTTCTTCGCATGGCGGCAAAACTTCCGCGAAGACGGCCGGGGCAGCGACCTCTCGAAGGCCCGCGAACGTCTGAACAAGTTTTCCGCGAAGACCATCGACCGCGGCACCGAGAGCCGCTGGAAAAGCTTCCTGCCGCGCGTGTTCGGCAAGCACGTGGCGCCGCAGCGCGCGCTCGCGTACGGCACCCAGGGCGTGCCGCGCAAGACGGTCGGCGCCGAACGCCAGGCGCTGCAGCAGGCGATGCAGGACACGCTGCCGCCGCTCGTCGAGCGGCCCGAGATGCGCCCCGCCGCGGCGCTCTCGCACGCGCGGCCCGAGCGCTCGATCGCCGAACTCGCCGCGCTGCACGTCTGGCTGGAGAGCGGCGGCTTCGCGAACGGCCATCCGGACGCGCAGCAACTGCATGCGATCGCGCAACGCGCGGAGCGGATGTGCGCCGACCTGCAGCCGCGCGACGTCGGTTCGCCCGCGACGCTGGAGCGGATGCGCCGCACCACCGCGGGCTGGGCCGCCGCCGATCCGCACGCACTCGCACGCGACCCCGCGTTCAAGCCGGTCGCGAAGCGCCCGTTCGACATGGAACGGCTCGCGTCGTGGGGCAAGGTCGCCAGGGTACCGGCCGATTCACCGTTCTGGGGCGACCTCGATGCGCTGAAGCGTGCCGCGCGCCCCGATACGTCGACCTCGACGCCCGCCGACATCACCAACGCCGACGACGTGCGCGCAACGCTCAAGGACGTCACGCGCAACCTGCAGTCGAGCTCGCGTCTGCGGCTCACCGACGGCGGCCGCCTCGGCATCAGCACGCGCGGCCTGTCGGCCAATATCGGCAAGCTGCTGCATGCGGGCGCGGTGCCCGTCGCGCCGCGTCTCGATGTGCGGGCGTCGAAGTCGCGCGAAGGCGTGATCGAGCTGAGCCGCAGCACCCAGGGGGTCGAGATGTTCGTCGGCACCGCGAAGACCTCGGTGCAGCATGCGGGCGTCGGCGTGCTGGTCGGCTACGACGCGGACGTCGGCCTGACGCAGTTGCGTGCCGGCGTGACGACCCAGGCCGTGCTGCATTCCCAGGAACTGCAGGAGCCGAGCGGCGTGTCGCTGCGCGTGGCGCGCCGCGTCAATCCGAACGGCACCGGGTACGACGACAACGCAATGCGCGCCAAGCTCGGCGACGTGGTCGACCACGTGTTCGACGAAGCGACCCACGCGCGGCGCAGCGACACCGACGGCGCGCGCGGCACCTGGAACCGGCTCGCGGAGCGCTATTTCGACGACCCGGACGTGTCGGTGAGCTGGACCGACACCGTGTCGCGCACGGTGAAGCGCGGCGGCTCGGCGGACGTGGGCGTGTCGGTGAAGATTCCGAATGCGGCCTCGCCGGTGCGGGTGGGTGTCGGCGCCGGCATCGGCTACGAACGTACCGCGAAGCAGACGCTCGATTCGAACGAAACGAGCGGCCGGATGCAGATCGAGCAGCATCGCGTCGGCGGCGGCTCGCGGCTGCTCGGCAAAATGGGCGGCACGGTGAGCGCCACCGGGAACGCCGGGGAGGTCGGCGTGGGCTTCATCTCGCTCGACGCGCCGTCCGCGACGCTGACGTTCAACGACGACAGCCGGCTCGCGAAGGTGCAGCTCGTGCGCGAGAACGGCACGCTCGCGCATCGCGCGTGTCTGTTCGACACCGAGTATTCGAGCGCCGAGACCTACACGCGTGCGATCGATGCGAGCCGCGAGCAGTGGATCGCGCTGTTCGCGGCGCAGACCGAGGACGAACAGCGCGCGGAGCGTCAGCAGGCGCGCCTGAACGGCCTGCCGGAACCGGCACTGCGGCCGCCGCGCGAGATCGCGGCGGAACGGCTCGACGCGCACCTCGCCGACGTGAAGGCGAACCGGCGGCCGAACCAGACCTACTTCCACCGCTACCGGCTCAAGCGCGACGCGGCGAAGCAGCTCGACGTGCTCGCCGCGCTCGGTGCGCAGTTGCCGAAACAGGGGAGCGCCGAAGCGCGCGCGCAAATCGATCGCAAGGTTGACGGAATCCTGAACGAACCGGATTCATGGATGCCGATCGAGCTGAAAGTGAAGGAGCGCACGACGGTCACGCGGGCGCCGGGCTTCAACTTCCTGCTGCAGATGAACGCGCAGACGAGCGCGACCGGCGACCGGGAAATCTTCGCGGAAAGCATTCCGTTTGCGCTGCTCGAACGACTCGACCCGTGACGCGACGCGGGCCGTACGCGGCCCGAGGGCCGCTTTGCCGCCGCATCCGGTCACGCCCGCGCCGGCAGCGCGCTCAGCTCGCGCTGCGCGCTGACCTGGCGCACCGACTGGGCGGCGAGCACGTATGAGACGCCGTGCGTGCGCTGCGCCGAGTTCGATTCGTAGCTGTACAGCACCTGGTTCGTCCAGCTGCCGGGCGCTTCGAGCACGCGCGCGATCTCGCCGCGAATCCGCAGCATTTCCTGCTGGTCGGCCGCGCTGAGCGCGCCGCCGCTCTCGGCGCGCTGCTCGTACATCCGTATCGCGCCGCGGAACGCGTTGATCTCGGCCGCGGCCTCGGGCACCATCCGCTGCCGCTCGCCGTGGAACTGGTTGCCGCGCGTCGCGTTCAGCTTGACCTTGGTCTGGTACAGGTTGAGCGCGTTCTGGTCGCCCGCCATCGATGCGGCCCAAGCGTCGTTGCGGCTGTCGACGTACTGCAGGTAATCGCCGACGCGCGTGAACTCGGTGTCGCGATAGGTGCGGTCCGGCACGATCTCGCCGTCTTCCTCGTAGAGGCGCAGCGTCGAACCCTTGCCGCTTTGCAGGATCGTCGTGCCGAAGCCGATCAGCGGCACGCTCGAAAACGACAGCGAGTTGAACGGCCCCGGCCCCGACACGGGTACCGGCGTGGGACTCGCGACGAGCGTCGCGCTGCCGTTCAACGCGACGCGATGGCTGGTGCTCGACTTGTCGACGGTGCGCCTGCCGCTCTCGTCGGTCGCGTGCGCCTTCGTCGTGTTGCCGATCAGCTCGCCGGTAATCAGCGGTCCGAACTTCACGTTCGCGGGCGTCACATAGCGCACGCCGGCCGTCGCGGTTGCGGCGGCGTAGTTCGTGCGCGACGTGTTGTCGACCCAACCGATCGACAGGTCCGGGTCGGCGAAGAACTGCTGCGCCATCCCGTTCCACATTTCGTCCTTGTTGCGCGAGAGCTGTCCGCCCGGGCCCGAGGTGCCGATCGTGCGCACCGCTTCGGTCAGCTTGCCGCGCCAGGCGTCCGGATTGCCCGGATTGGCCGCCTGCGTATAAGGCGCGCGGAGCACGACGCCGCGCGGATTGCTGGTGTCGCGTCCGCCAAGCAGCTCTGGCGCGAAGCTCGCCATCACCTTGCCGCCCGCCAGCGACCAGCCGATGAAGCCCGATACGCCCAGGTGCGCGGACTTGCGGTTGTCGGTGCCGATGAACATTTCGCCGTGGTGCGACGTCGAGCCGACCTCGAGCACCGCATGCCGGCCCTTCAGGTAGCGCACGTCCGGCGCGACCGACGCGCTCGGCGCGCCGACGAGGCCCAGCGCCTTCGCGAAGTTCTCCGAAATATTCGCATCGAGCCCGTAGACGCCGCCGCTCGACATCTGCACGCTCCACGTGCGCGGAATGTTTTCGATCAGATGGCAGACCGAATCGATGTTGCCCTCCGGCGTCGCCGGCCGCTCGACCGGATCCTGGCGGATCGTCTGCATCCGGTCGAGATTGTTGCCGAGCGTGCGGTTGCCGGGACCGGCCGGCCGGGTCGGGTCGGGACGCGTATTCATGTCGATGTTCGCGCCCTGCGCCCAGTTGCGCAGCGTCTGCGCGTTCATCAGCGGCAGGTTGCGGAACGCCGGACTGTTGCGCACCGTCGCCTTGTCGGTATGCAGCGCGTCGGCGACGTCGCTCGCAATCTGGTCGCGCTGGAAGTAGCCGAGCTTCATGTCGTCGCGCAGCCACCCCTTCGCGCCGATCGAGTTCTTCCATTGCCGCAGCGCGGCCGCGCGCACGGCCGCGTCCATCGTCTGCGCGTCGGGCGGATTGCCCGGCTGGGTCTGCGGCCCGGCCACGACCGCCTGGTTCAGATGATCGACGACGACGTCGATCGAGTGCAGCGTGCTGAAGTCCTCTTCCGGGTGATCCATCAAGCCGCCCGCGGTGCCCGCTTCCAGCGCGGCGGCCGGATTCTTGTCAAAACCGAACGGATGCTTGATGCCGTCCTTGAAACGCTGCGCGGTGCGCTGGAGCCAGGAGCCGGTACGCGCCGATGTCGCGTTGCGCTGCGCATACTTCACGAACGCATACATCCGGCTTTGCACCTGGCCGAGATCGGCTTCGGCGATGCCGTTGCGATGCGCGAGGTACGCGCTGCGCAGATGGACCGGCGGCTGCGCGTTCACGTCGGTCAGGAGCGCGCGGCTGCACAGCAGCGCCTTGGCGGCCTGCGAATGGTCCGCCAGCGCGGCGCTCAGCGCCGCCGGATCGGCGGCCTGGGGCGGCGCCAGATGCGCGTCGCGCTCCGCGGCCGGCAACATCGCATTCGCGGCCCGTGCCAGTTCGTCGAGGTTGCGCGGCGCCGGCGGCGCGTTCTGGCCTGCCGGCCAGGCGGTGAGCAGTTGGCCGGCCGCACGCCAGGTTTGCCAGTCCGCTTCTTCGTGGATTCTCGTGTCGCGTTGCGTCGGGCCGGCGAGCACCGGACCGCCCTGATTGATCGGCGGCGCGGCTTCGACGTCGCGCAGCGCGCGAAAGCTCGCATGGGAACGCGCCATGACGCAGCGGGTCGCAAACGCGTCGCGCTCCTGCTGCGCGTTCGGATGGGCGATCTGCCCGCTCAGTACCTGCAACGCGTCGCGGGCGCGCTGCACGTCGCCGCCCGTCGCTTCGGCCAGCGCGTGGCCGAGATAGCGCGCTTTCGCGAGGGGCGGCTCGCCGCGCGCCTGCTGCGGAATCGCGTTGCGGATTTCCTGCATCAGCGCACCGCGATCGGCGCCGTGCTGCTGCAGTTGCGCCTGCGCCGCATTGGCCGGAGGCGGAAAACTGCGCGCGAGATGACGATCGAACGGCGCATCGTGGCGCAGTTCGAGCGACGCGAGCGATGCGGTCCGGTCGTTTTCGCCGACCGAGGTCTTCACGTTGGCCGGGTGTTGCGACGCCACGCCGATCGGCATGCTCGCGTTGGCTTTCGGCGTGCGGATCTGGTCCGGGCGCGGCGCGATTTGCGGCGCGGGACGCGACGCGCGCACGGTCGTCTGCGCGCGGAACGGCGTGGCGCTGACACCCGCGCCGCCGCCCGTCAGGTCGGTGTTGAACGGTGACGTCTGCGGCATCGGCGCACCCGGCCCGGGCGCGCCCGTGCCCGGAAAATGACTCTTCAGCGCTTTCAGGCCCGCGAGCGCCCCGCCGACCTCGCGGGTGTCCGGCAGCGGAACGTTCGGCTGTGCCTGGTTCGGTTGCGCCTGCGGCGGGTTGGGCGGGACGGCGGGATCGGTGCCGAGGAAGGGCAACGCATTGCGAATGTCGGACCAGAACGGCACGGCACGCTCCTTTCAGCAAAGGTCGGCCTCCTGATGCGCCGACGTTTGCGCATTGTCATCGGGAAGTCATGCTCGTGTGAGGCGGGAGCGCGAAGGCGGGTTTGCGGATGCGAAGTTCGCTTTCCAAACTCCGCGGTTATCGGGGCGTTGGCCTTGGGTCACGGCCGTAAGGCCCGAATTCCCTGGGCGTCAGCGCTTCGAGCCGCCGTCGACACGCAGCGTGTCACCCGTTACCCAACGCGCCGCGTCGGATGCGAGGAACAGGGCTGCGCCCGCGATGTCGTCGGGCTGCGCCACGCGCTTGAGGGCCTGCATGCCGAGCGTGAAGTCTCGCCCGGCATCGGTCCTGGCGAAGTTCGACATGTCGGTCTCGACTACGCCAGGCGCGACGGCGTTCACACAGATGCCGCGCTCGCCGCGCAATGCTATCCGGGGCATTAACGCGCGTAAGCACGCATGCACGGCTGCATCAACGATCCGGCAGCGAGCTATCGGCCCTCGGGCACGCCGTGATGCTGCTTGACGCAGCAATCTCCTCTGCTAAACTTTGCCGCTGGAGATGGCATTCTCCATAACCGCTCGCTCCGAGCCGATGATGCCTACAACGTTGTGCCGATTGAATACGCTTTTCAAGGCGCATTTCTATCCGGCCGAATCAAATCAACAAAGGCATTGATCATGTATCTCTCGGTTCTGGCGGTTGCAATCGGCGGCGCATTAGGTTCACTGTTTCGCTGGTTTCTCGGTGTCCGCCTCAACGGACTCTTTCCCGATCTCCCCTTGGGCACGCTTGCCGCCAACGTGATTGCCGGCTACATCATCGGCGTGGCCGTCGCGTTCTTCGCACGTCAGCCCGATATTCCCGTGGAGTGGCGTCTCTTTGTCATTACGGGCCTGATGGGCGGCCTTTCAACATTCTCCACGTTCTCCGCGGAAGTGGTAGCGGATCTGCAGCAAGGCCGTCTTGGTTGGGCAGCCGGCGAAATCGTCATTCACGTCGGCGCGTCGCTGACCATGACGGTCCTCGGCATCATGACGGCAAGCGCCGTCGCTCGTGCCGCCGCCGCTTGAGCGGCACCGGTCGACGCATGCCGGGCACACGTTGACCAGTCCGGCGCGGAGGCGGCGCAGGATGCACTCGTATGCGTCGCGCAGCAGCGCGTCATAGTGCAAGCGGCAGATGGCGAGCCCTTCGAGCCGGCATCCACTACAGCAGCGTGAGGAAGAGAATCGCGACCAGCAACCCGCCAATCAGGGCAAGGTAGAAGTTCAGGTTGCCGGATTGGAGAGCGCGAAGGCGCTCCGCGCACGCCGTCACGATCCGGACCAGAGGGTCGAACAGGTGCCGCTCGAAGAGATCGGTCACGCCAGCCGCAAACACCAGGCGCTTGACGAAGTATTCGCGCTGCTCGTGCTCGCGCGTCGTGCTGACGGTCGGCTGGTAGATGAAGCTGTAGAAGGTGCGCATGGCATTCGAAAAGGTCAGCGCCGTCGTCGCCGCATCATGCCCGCTTTCCGTCATGCCGCCGAACCACACGGGTGCCCTGCGAATCGCGTGCCGTTTCGTCAGCCACAGCAGCGCGAGCGGCAGGATCGCCAGCAGCGGCATCACGATGACCAGCTTCGTCGGCGAGATGAAGGCAAATTTGTCCGTGAGCGGCACGAGCAGCCAACCCGACACCATCGCCTGCGGGCTGTTGGCATGAAAAAGCGTCTGCGCGCCGCTGGCAAGCGCGTTGAGCCACAGCGGCGCACCGACGGCCACGGCAAGCACGCACAGCCCGAGGATCCCCACCGAAACCGCGTTCGTCCGCGGCACGGGCGGCGTGACGTCGATGCCTGGCAGTCCCAGCAAACCGAGGCCGAACACCTTGACGAACGTTGCGAGCGCAACGGCAGCGGCCAGCGCGAGTCCCGCCCCTGCCAGAACAAGCACGAGCCGGCCGATGAAGGACGCGAGGTGGAACCCCTGAAACACCGACTGAAACACATACCATTCGCTGACGAACCCGGCCTGCGGCGGCACGGAAGCGAGGCTCATGACGGCAAACACCGCGCCGAGCCCGAGCAGGAAGCCGCTGCGACGCAGCCAGCCGCGGGGCACGATGTCGTAGCTGCCGCAGGCCGCATGGATGCCGTCTGCCGTGAGGAACAACGCGCCCTTGGCAAGCGCGTGACCCGCGAGATGCAGTAACGCAACGGTCCATGCAAGGCCTGCAAGATCGCCGAGATGACCGGCGCGAAAGAGCAGCGTCGCGCCGAGCATGACGACGGCGACCGACGCATTCTCTGCCGACGAATAGCTGAGCAGCGAGCGCCACTCGTCCTGCTGGAATGCGAACAGTACGGCCAGGATCGCGCTCGCCACGCCCGCCGCGATCGCGATCACGCCAAGGCCGAAGGCCGTGCCGCTCTGCACGGATACGTCGAGCCAACTGTTCCAGCCGCGACTCAAGGCAAAGTACGCCGCGTTGAGCACGACGCCCGAAAACAACGTACCCGTTGCGCCGCTACCGCAGGAATAGGCGCGCGGAAACCACTCGTAGAACGGCATCAGCCCAAGCTTTGCCCCGAAGCCGATCAGCAGCGCGAGGCCCGCGAACCAGGACACGACGCCGGCCGCGCCCGGCGCATTCATGACGAAGCGGTCGAAGCCGATGCCGCCTGCCGCCCGGTCGAGCACGACAACCGCGAACATCAGCGCAACGGCCCCCACTTCGAGCAACGCGAGCATGAGCATGACCGGCCGGCCCTCGCGCTCGTCCGCCCGCTCGCCGGCCAGCATGAGCGCGCCCCCAAGGCTCATGGTTTCCCAGGCGACGAGAAGCGACATGCCGTCCTGCAGACCAACCACGCCAAGCGCGCCGAGCAGGCTGAACGCGGCACCGGCGGGCCACCGTCCGGAAGCGCCGGCCAGCGGCGAGCCGAGCCAGCAGGCCAGTGCCGCGGGTACCAGCCCGAAGCCGAGCAGCCAGAGGCCCGCAGGTTCGACTGCGAACCCTACCGGTTGCGCCGCGAGCGCGATGGGCAGCGGCACGGCGGCGGTGCCGTCCGGCAGCGCGACGAGGCAGGCCATCACCGCAAGCACGCATCCCGTGCCCAGCAACCCGCGAGCGACGCCGTGCGCGGCGCGCAAAGGCGAGACGAGCGCCGCGAGCGCCCACAACGCGGCGGCAAGACCCAGAAGCAGGTTAGCGCTCAAGCTGCCCTCCTCTCATGCGTTGATCGGCTCTCCCGACGATCAACAGCAGCGCATGAATCAGCGCGGCCGGATTCGGCGGGCAGCCCGGCAGATAAACGTCCACCGGCAGCACGCCGTCGAGTCCCGTGCCGCACGCGTAATTGCCGCCGCTCACGCCCCCCGACACCGCACAGGTGCCCGTCGCGACAACCCAGCGCGGCGCGGGCATGGCCTCCCACGTCGCGAGCAGCGGCGCGCGCATCGCCTTCGTCACGGGGCCGGTAACGAGCAGCACGTCGGCAAAGCGCGGTGACGGCGTGAAGAAGATTCCAAGCCGATGCAGGTTGTAGAACGGATTGTTGAGCGCCTGCAGCTCCGACTCGCAGCCGTTGCACGATCCCGCATCGACATGCCGGACGTGCAGGCTGCGGCCGAACTGGCGGCGTTCTCGTTCGACCACCTCGCGCGCGATCCGCTGATTCATCGCCTCTTCCCACTTCAGGTCGTCGCGTTCGCGCACGCCGAGCGCCCAGTCCCCGGAAGCCGTGAACGCGCCCGTCGGGCAAACTTCGACGCAACGCTGGCAGACGATGCAGCGCCCCCAATCCACCTCGGGCTTCGCGGGCGTCTCGTTCGACGAAGCGAACGAGATCGCATGCGTCACGCAGGCATTTGCGCACGCCTCGCAGTCGGGGCGGCATTTCGCCGGATCGTAACGCGGCATGCCCAGCACACCTTGCTGACCGTGCCCTTCGTCCTTCACGCCCTTCAGCGGCCAGTCGGTGCTCGCACTGCCCTCCTTCAGGCCAAACCAGGTCCAGAGTGACATCGATGCGTTCCTCCCCTGTGCGCTGCGTGAGTCACGCCGCTAACGGGCACAGCCCGAAACGGTCAGGCCAAAGCTCGCCTCGTTGATGGCGTAGTCCATCATGTTGCTGTCGTGAACCGTGGACGGAAACACGCGCCAGTTGGCAAACGACGGCGCCTTTATCTTCACTCGCGCGAGCCGGCTGTCCGCATCGAAATGGACGGCGTAGAGCACCGTGCCGCGCGGCGACTCCGCCCACCCCAGCCCTTCCGTCCCCGCGACCGCGACGCAGTCCGCTCGCAACGGACCGTCCGGCACGCCCTCGCCGATCGCCCGGTCGACGAGCGCCAGACTCGCACGCAGTTCGGCAATGCGCACGTTCATGCGCGCATACGCGTCGCCCGCTTCGGCAATCGCGACGGTCGGCGGTAGCGCTGCATACGCGGCATACGGGTGGTCCCGGCGCAAATCGCGGTTCACGCCCGACGCGCGCTCGACCGGTCCGGTCGCACCCTGATCGAACGCGAGCTGCTGGCTGAGCGGCGCGGTCGAGATCAGGCGATCCAGATGGCTCGTGGTGCGTTCAATCAGTCCAACGTAGCGATCGACTTCCGGCGAGAGCGCAGCGAGGCCTTCGGCAATCGCGTAGACGTCCAGCTCGCGCCGCACGCCGCCCGGCCAGATCAGGCCGCGCAGGAAACGGCTGCCCGTTGCGCGCGCATTGATCTGCTTGGCCTGCTCCTCGAGCAGCTTGCCCTGCGCTTCGCCGACCTTGAGTGTCGTCGTGTGACACAGGTGACCGAGATAGTGCAGATGGTTGTAGATCCGCTCCAGCTCGGCGGCGACGAGTCGAAACCAGCGCGCACGCCCGGGAACCTCGCAGCCTGTCGCGTCTTCCACCGCCTGGGCGTAGGCGAGCGCGTGGGCCACGCTGTCGACACCGGAAACACGCTCCGCGACCAGCGTGCCCGTTTCGCCGTCCACGCCCTCGAACTGCTTTTCCATGCCCCGATGCTTGAGAAACAGATTGGGGTGGTAGTGCAGGATACCCTCGCCGAGATAGTAGAAAATGAACTGCGCCGATTCGACTACGTCTGCCCGCACCGGACCAAACGGCAGAAGCTGGACATGTTTGCCCGAGACGCCCGGCAGCTTCGGCGCAGTCAGCGTAGCGGCCATACTCCGACGTTGCGTACCGGGTGGCTCCAGAGGTCCTCGTTCGCCGTGCGGCAGAAATGCGGTGACGAGTCGTTCCGGCTCCGGGTGATTCGAGAACGGGATGCCGCTCATCTCCATGACCTCGCGTTCGTGCCAGCCCAGTAGCGGGCAGATGGCAGCGAGGCTGGGAACCGGCTCGCCATCGCCATCACCATCGACATCAACAGACCAGCCGCAGAACGGCTCGCGATCCGGCACCGTCGCGACGTAGCGCAACTGCGCCTGCCCCGGCGCCGGAAACCAGGCGTAGACGCCCTGCATCCGACCGCCTTGCGCCAACAGCGCGCGGGCGTGCGCCGGCAGTTCGTTGGCGCGCAGCGTCACGTACTCGCAGTTGCTCATCGATTGCCTCCGCCCAGATCCGCCGCAACAGCCCCGAAGAAATGCCATAGCGGCTCGGGCCACCAGATGCCCAGCACGAATACCGGCAAGAGTGCCAGCCACATCGGCAGCGTCATCCACGCGTCGATCTCCACAGGGCCATTCCCGTTCGATGGAGGCCGTTCGGCTGGCCTCGCGTCGAGATACATCTTGCGAAAGTGATTGAGGAAGCCGATGAAAATCACGATCAGCAACACCAGCAGCACGATCACCGCCCACGCGTTGGGCGTTGCGAATCCGGCGCGCATCAGCGTGATCTCGCTGAGGAACAGCCCGAACGGCGGCGCGCCCGTAATGGCGACGGCGCCCGCGAGCCAGAGGGCGCCCGTCACCGGAAAGCGTGCCCATATGCCGCGAATCGCGTCGATGTCCTTGGTTCGATAGACGCGCATCGCGTTTCCCGCGCCGAAGAACATGAGCGACTTGTTCAGCGAATGATTGAGCATGTGGTAAAGCACGGCCGCTATGGCGAGCGGACCGCCAAAGCCGATTCCGAGCGCGATCACGCCCATGTGCTCGATGCTCGACCAGGCCATGAGCCGCTTGATGCCCTGCTGCCGTACGATGAACAACGCCGCGACGAAGAGCGAGATCGCGCCGAACGCCACGAGCACCGTGCGCGGCAACACCGAGCGGCTCGCCGCATCGGTAATCGTCAGGAAGCGCGCGATGCCGAGCATGGCCGTATTGAGCAGCGCGCCCGAGAGCATCGCCGAAACGGGCGCCGGACCTTCGCTATGTGCGTCGGGCAGCCACGTGTGCATCGGAACCAGCCCGGCCTTCGTACCGTAGCCGACGAGCACGAGCAGAAAGGCCATCTGGATCAGCGCGGGGTTCATGTGCGGGGCGGCAGTCCGCAGCGCATTCCATGTCATATCGTAGGTGGGGCCGAGCACGAGACTGCCGGCCCAGTAGAAGAGCACCGTGCCGAGCAATGCGAGGCTGATGCCGGCCGACACGACAATGATGTATTTCCAGGCCGCTTCGATGGCTTCCCGACCCCGCTCGAAGCCGACGAGAAAGGTGCTGACGAGCGTGGTCAGTTCGATGGCGATCCAGTAGACGCCGATGTTGTTCATCAGCGGACCGCAGATCATCGTCGTCGCGAAGAGCGCGAACAGTGCATAGAAGCCCGGCAGGCGTGCTTCCTCCTCCTTGATGAGCCGCATGTAGCCAATGGCGTAAATCGACGCGAGCCCATACACGAGACAGGTGCAGACAAGCGTCCACGCTCCGAGGGCGTCGAACAGCAGATAGCCGTTGACGAAGGTCGTCGGCTGATCGACGTGGGCCGCGAGCCATAATGCCGCGAAGAGGCTAACGCCGGCCGCGGCGAGATTCGCGTACTCGGCCACCCGGACGTGCTGGCTCGCCGTGGCGGCCACGGCGGCGAGGAGCGGCGCGACAATGACGAGAACGAGCCATCCCTCTACCATGATCACCCCACCAGACGCCGGAGTTCGCGGCTGCTCGTGCTGCCGACATGCGCGACGAGATAACGGACCAGCACGCCGAAGCTCACCACGATCACAAGGAGATCGAACAGCAGGACGAGTTCGATCAGCAGCGGCATGCCGGGCACGAGAATCTGCGAGCCGAGAAAAATACCGTTTTCGAGGATCAGCAGGCCGAGCACCTGACTGATCGCTTCCTGGCGGACGGTCAGCATCAGGAAGCCGATGAGCTTCATCGACAGCATCACGGTGAGCGCAAGCACGACCACGGTGCCGCCCAGTCCGAGCGCATTGCCAAGGTGATTGGACACCACGAATGCGAAGAGCACCAGCAGCGCACCGAGCACGAGGCTCGATCCAGGCTGCAGGATCACGTGCAGTTCGCGCTCCACGGCGAGGCGCGCGATGATGCGCCAGATGAGATACGGCAGCACGAGGCCGCGGAAGAATGCGGTCAGCACGGCCACCAGATACAGCTCGTGATAGTGGCCGTAGTAGCCGACCGCGCCGGAGAGCAACGCGATGAGCCAGGATTCGGCCATGAACGCGAGCAGATAGTCCTTGAGCCAGCGCGATCCGAGCATCACGAAGGCGAGCAGCAGACTGCCGATCGCCAGCAGGCTGAAGAGCGATGCGGCAAGCGGGCTCAGATGGGCGAGCAGCATGGCGTCACCGTAGCTGGTTGGCCGCGATGGCGAGCACCGCAAGCATGAACGAAGCCGCGAGCGGTTCCTGATACCGAAAGAAGCGCAGCCGCGACTGCGCCGTTTCAACGAGCACCACGACGAGCGCGACGACCAGCATGCGCGCGAACAGGCCCGCTGCCGCGCCGACCGCTCCTAGTGCCGTGCCCTGCTGCGAGAGTCCCCACGGCAGCGTCAGCACGTTGCAGAAGATGATGTAGAGAATGAACTGCTTCATCATCGCAGCCCACTTGAGCAACGCGAGCAACGGGCCCGAGTATTCGAGAATCCGCGCCTCCTCGATCATGTAGACCTCGATGTGGGTGCTCGAGTGAATCGGCAGCCGGTCGGTCTCGACCAGCAGCAGAACGAAGAATGCGAACACGAGAAAGAGATGCGCGGGACTCCAGTACACGGACGGCTGCTGCACGAGCAGATGATTGACGACGAACGGCAGCATGGCTTTCGCGAGCAGCGTGATGCCGACGAGCACGAGGATCAGCGTCGGCTCGGCGAGGATGCCGAGCATCACGGAGCGGCTTGAGCCGATACCGCCGTACGCACTGCCCGAGTCGAGCCCCGCGAGCACGATCGCGAACGAGCCGAGTGTAAGAATGAGCCCGCCGCCCAGGATGTCGCCCATGTCGGAGAGCGGCAGCGGAAAGTCGGTGAGCACGGGGATCAGGATCGGCACCGTCATCATGCAGGTGAACGCGACGACGGGGGCGCACCAGTAGATCCATGAAGCCGTTTCGGGCACCACGATCTGCTTGCGGAACAGCTTGCGCAAGTCGCGGTAGGGCTGAAAGATGCCGGGGCCGCGTCCGCGCTGGACGCGCTCCTCCCACTGCAGAATCACGCCCTGCAGCAACGGGGCCAATGCGAGAACGGTGACGACCTGCGCGATCTGCAGGAATATGTCGCGCGCGCTCATGATCGATCTCCGCGCGGGCGCAGGCGCGTCGCAGGTCGTATGGCGCACGGCCCTGCCCCGCGCGATAAAGATGTTCGCGCGACCGGGCGGTGGGTGAAGCACGGGGGGTTATGCCATGACAACTCGCTCGCGCATCCCATGTTCTTCGCTTTTTTCAGGCATTCGCATGCCCGGGATGCTCGTGAATGCGAGCCGGTCAGACATGCCTACCGGCCCCGGCGCCCGGGGACTGGTAGGCATCATCAGCCGCGAGGGGAAGACGCGGCGGTTAAGGGAGGATGCCATCTCCACAGGATTCAGTGACGAGTATAGGCAAGCGGTCGCCACATGCAAGACCGGAGATTTTCTCCTAGTGAGGTCGCCGTCCGAAGAGCGGGAAATGTTTTTTTGCTTCGGCGGTCTGTCCCTCGTCGCCAAGCAGTCCGAACTCAATGGGCGTGCGCGTGTAAAACACATGCACGTGTTGCAGCCTGACCGCATCGAGCATGCGGTCCGCCTCGTCCTCGGTCACGGCCAGGATGACCTGGACCGGCTGATCCGCGAGCCTCAGCGCATGCGCCGCATGATGCGCGCCGGCGTGACCCGTCCCTTCCGCGCAGTTGATGACGGTGGCGCCGTGAATGCCCAATTGCTTTGCCTCGTGCAACAGCCATTCCGTGATGGTGTGATGGCCGTGGCGGCGATTCTGCTCGGTGTAGAACGTAAGCTGGTAACCGTTCATGTCTGCCTCCGTCGATCGACACCGCGACCCGTGCCACGATGGTTTCACCGCAGCATGAACCGCGGCGCCCGTCTCCCTCAGGAAATTCTAGTGCATCGACAGAATTCCACTAGATACTGCAGTGCGGAAAAGCGGGTAATCATGAAGCACCGGCCGGGCGGGACTCGCCGGCTCCCGCCTCATGGCCGGACGGGATCGAGTGTGTGCCGCGGCGAGGCCGGAACGCGGCGCGTCCCGCATATTCCGCCTGCTCGCCCAGCGTGCTCTCGATGGTGAGCAGCCGGTTGTATTTCGCCACCCGCTCGCCGCGCGCCGGGGCGCCCGCCTTGATCTGCCCGCAGTTGAGCGCGACCGCGAGGTCGGCGATGCTCGTGTCCTCCGTCTCGCCGGACCGGTGCGCAACGGTGCAGGCGTAGCCCGCGGACAGCGCCATGCGGGCCGTATTGAGCGTTTCGGTGATCGTGCCGACCTGATTGGGCTTGATGATGACGGCGTTGCAGCAACGCTGCGCGATGCCGCGCACCAGAAAGGACCGGTTGCTCACGAAAAGGTCGTCGCCGGCAATCTGCAGCCGGCCGCCAAGGTAGCGGGTGAGGTTTGCATAGGCATCCCAATCGTTGTCGATGAACGGATCTTCGAACGACACGATGGGGTAGCGGTCGGCCCATCGCCCGCACAGATCCATCATCTCGTCCGTCGTGAGGCACCGGCCCTCCTGCTCCAGATCGTATCGCTCGTCCCGCCACAAGCCGGCCGCCGCACAATCGAGCGCCAGCGCGATATCTTCGCCGGGCCGATACCCTGCGCGCTCGATTGCCTGCATCAGCAGATCCAGTGCGGCTTCGTTCGACGGCAGCGCCGGCACATAGCCCCCTTCGTCGCCGAGATTCGTCGGCTCGTGACGCTCGACGAGGAGCGTGCGCAAGGCGTGGTAAGTCTCGACGCCATACCGCAATGCCTCGCGGTACGTCGGCGCGCCGAGCGGCACGATCATGAACTCCTGGAAGTCCGGGCCACCGTGCCCGTGGCTGCCGCCGTTGAGCACGTTCAGCATGGGCACGGGCAGGACGCGCGCGCCATCCCCGCCGAGGTAGCGAAAGAGCGGCAGCCCGCAGACCTGCGCCGCCACGCGGGCGCATGCGATCGAGGCACCGAGCGTGGCGTTCGCGCCCAGCCGCTCCTTGAACTCCGTTCCGTCGAGCTCGATGAGCGTCGCGTCGATGCGCCACTGATCGTCGGCGGCCAGCCCGCGCAGTGCGGGACCGATCAGCTCGTTGACATGCCTGACCGCCTGTGTCACGCCCCTGCCGCCGTAACGATGCGGATCGCCGTCGCGCAGCTCCTTCGCTTCGTACTCGCCGGTCGAGGCGCCCGAGGGCACCGCGGCGCGCGAGAGCGACCCGTCGTTGAGCACGACCGTCACCTGCACGGTGGGATTGCCGCGAGAATCCAGCACCTCATCGCCTGTCACGCGGGCAATCGACACAGATGTCGTCATGTCCCCTCTCTCCCTCTTGTGAACGGCGCCAGCCCGAGCCGCACCCTCATGTCGCACTGCGAAGCTGTTTGAACGCGGCTCGTCCCGCGTAGCGGGCGTCGTTGCCCAGCATCCGCTCGATCGCCAGCAGACGGTTGTACTTGGCAACCCGCTCGCCGCGCGCCGGAGCGCCCGACTTGATCTGCCCGCAGTTCAGCGCGACGGCGAGATCGGCGATGCTCGTGTCCTCCGTCTCGCCGGAGCGGTGCGAAACGAGGCAGGTATAGCCCGCCGAGAACGCCAGCGCCGCGGTATCGAGCGTTTCGGTCACGGTGCCGATCTGGTTGAGCTTGATGAGGATGCTGTTGCAGCAGTGTTCTTCGATGCCGCGCTGGAGGAACGTCCGGTTCGTCACGAACAGATCGTCGCCGACGATCTGAACGCGGTCGCCGAGATCGCGCGTCAGTTCGGCAAAGCCGCTCCAGTCGCTATCCGCCAACGGGTCCTCCAGGGAAATCAGCGGGTAGCGATTCAGCCAGTCCGCCCAGTACGCGATCATCTCTCGCGAATCGAGCGACTTTCCGTCGCGACGCAGAGCGTAGCGGCCGTCTTCGTAAAACGAGGTGGCGGCCGGATCGATGCCGATGGCGATGTCCTCGCCGGGACGATACCCTGCCCGCTCTATCGCCCGTACGATCAGTTCCATGGCGACCGCGTTGGACGGTAGCTGAGGCACATACCCGCCCTCGTCGCCCACGTTCGTCGATGCGCCCGCGTCCGCGAGGACCGTGCCAAGCGCATGGTAGGTTTCCGCGCCATAGCGCAGCGCCTCCCGAAACGTCGGCGCGCCGAGCGGCACGAGCTTGAACTCCTGCACGTCGGGCCCGTCGTGTCCATGCTTGCCGCCGTTGAGGACGTTGAACATGGGAACCGGCAGCACATGCGCGTTCGCACCGCCCAGGTAGCGAAAGAGCGGTAATCCGGCCTCGAGCGCCGCTGCTCTCGCGCAGGCAAGCGACGCGCCGAGTACCGCATTGGCGCCCAGCCTGGCCTTGGACGCGGTTCCATCCGCCTCGATCAACGCATCGTCGATGCGGCGCTGATCGTCCACCCGCATTCCGGCCAACACCCGGGCGATTTCCTGGTTGACGTGGCGCACGGCCTCGAGCACACCTTTCCCGCCGTATCGGCGAACGTCCCGGTCACGCAGTTCGACCGCTTCGAATTCGCCTGTCGAGGCGCCGGACGGCACCGCTGCCGTCGCGCTCGCACCGCTCGAAAGCGTGACCGTCACTTCGACGGTCGGATTGCCGCGCGAATCGAGAATCTCGTCGGCGCACACGGTTTTTATCAAAGCAACGTTGCCCATATCACGGCTCCCTGTCGCAATGAGCACTGCGAAATGCCGTTACAGCCTGCCTGATCGCTTCAAAGGCCGCGTCGATATCGGCCCAGCCGTTGAACTCGACCCACTTGCCCGGCTCCAGCTTCTTGTAGTTTTCGAAGAAAAACTGGATCTGGTTGAGCGTGAACTCGCCCACGTCCGCCAGTTCGCGGATAGCCTTCGTGGCAGGGCACACGCTATCGACGGGCACGGCAATAACCTTCTCGTCGGGGCCTGCCTGGTCGGTCATATTCATGAGGCCCACCGGGCGGCACGAGACCAGCGAAAGCCGCTCTAGCGCGAATGGAGCAATCACGACGATGTCGAGCGGGTCGCCGTCGCGCGCGAGCGTTCCGGGAATGAACCCGTAGTTTTGCGGATAGCGCATGCCCGCGCTCATGATCCGGTCAACCTTTAGCAGTCCGAGGCGTTTGTCGGCCTCGTACTTGACGGGCTCGCTCTGCGCGGGAATTTCGATGATCGCGTTCACGTCGAGCGGCACATTTTCGCCGGTGGGAATGGCGTTGAAGTCCATCAGGCTCCTCCGTTCGTTCCAAGGGTGTCGTATTCGATCGGTGCGCGCGTATAGAACAACCTGATACCGCTGTCACGCAGTACCGCGAGCAGCGCACCGATTTCGGCGTCGCCGGCAATGACGGTGACGGCAACCGGCTGGTCGGCCAGCTCGAAGAAACGGGCCGCGTGGTACTTGCCTTTCGCGTCGACGCCTTCGGAAACCTCGGTGACGGTCGCGCCGTGAATACCCGCGCGCTTCACCTCGTCGAGTATCCAGTCCACCACTGTCATATGGCGTATGCGATGGCTCTGATTGGCGGCGTACACGGTCAACTGGCTGCCATTCATGACGGCCTCCGTCGACGCGGAAACAGCAGTGGACACGGAAACGGCAGGCGCACGGCGGCGCCGCACGCATTGGCGTGCAGGACGGAATTCGATCGCATGAAAAACCAGATTCGCAGAGTGACAAATCTGGGCAGCAGGACGCCCTGGAACAATGCCCACGGCTTCCCGACCCAGGAACCCGTAGGCATCATTAGCCGGACAACGCCGGCGGTTAAAGGAGGAATGCCATCTCCTGCCGGTCAGTGTAGCACCGGCGTTTCGAGGCCGCTACTGTTTGCGCAGCGGTTTGCACAGCGCCCGCGCGTTGTCTACAGTGGAAACGACAGAGTACGGAGATGGCATTCTCCGCCGACCGCCGGTACCGCCCGGCTGATGATGCCTTGCGCCATCCCGCGCAATGATCGCCGTAGTTTCGCGATTCTCCTGCGCCGGCGCGCCTGCACTATCGGCGGATCGCGCCCGGAGCCCATTCGAGCCCGCGGCGCCCAAGGAGAATCGGATGATCTCGCTCGACATTCCGGGCCTGCGAACATTAAAGCTCGCTCATCTCGTGCTCGACTTCAACGGCACGCTCGCCGTCGATGGCGTCCTGCTCGAGGGCGTTGCTCCCCGCCTGTCCGCGCTCGCGAACGAACTGGACGTGCACGTCGTGACCGGCAATACCTATGGGAACGCACGCGAACAGTTGAGCGGCTGCGCGGCCGAAGTCGTGTGCCTGCCGGCGACCGGCCAGGCGCAGGCCAAGCTCGATTATGTGCGTAGACTCGGCCCCGATCATGTCGTTGCCGTCGGAAACGGCCGCAACGATGTCCTGATGCTGGAACAGGCTGCGCTCGCCATTGCCGTGCTCGGTACCGAGGGATTGTCGACGGAGGCGATCGAGGTGGCCGACATCGTCGTGCGCCACGCAGTCGATGCACTCGGGCTGTTGCTGCGCCCGAAGCGGCTCGTTGCTTCGCTGCGCAGTTGACCCCGATATGCCGTTGCCAACGGGCAGCACGATCACTAGAATAAAAGCGGTTGCAATGGGAGATGGCATACCTCCCCAAACTGCCGCGCAAACGCCGCGGATGATGATGCCTGGAGTTCCTGGCCGGGAGCTGCAGGGTCATGACGATGCCCCCGTCCAGGCTTGTTTTCTTTCAGCCGCATGGACGGTCAACGTGTTCGCTTCCCTGCCCTTCACTGCCTCGCCGCACGCCGGTTTGCCTCTTTCGGATGGCGAAGTTGATTTTCTGTGGTGGTTCATCCAGGGAAGCATCATGGATGCGGACGTGCGTGCGCGGCTCTGCGCGCACTGGGGAATGTGTCCGCGCCATGCGCTCGCGTTCTTCGTCGTCGAAGCCGCGTTTCGTCCGCACCTCATTCACGGAAGCACGATTCTCTATCACGATCTGATGAAGCGGACGCTACGCGTTCTTGGCGGCCACGGGCTCCATAGCCTCGCGCCCGCGTCTGTCGTGCGCCGGTCACTGCATGTGTCGGGTCCGTGCCATATGTGCAGCCTCGGATATGGCCCAGGTTCGGTCGGCAACGGGCCGGCGGAGCGTTTCGCCCAAGGCCGGAACCTCGCCAACGCCCGCACCTTTGCGAATGAGAGCCGGCGCGGCTGGCTTCCTTATGTCTGCGGACAATGCGTCGGCACCGGTACCGGTACGCCATGCCGCTGCCACCTGATCGAAATGCCAGGGCACGACGGCAACGCGGCGCTGCGTGCAGCACGGTCTTCCGTAGCGGACATCGCTACCCATCTTGCGCGTTTCGAAAACGCGTTTCGTTGGGACAGTCGGGCCACCGACACCGACGAAGACCGTGGCGCCCTCATCGCTGCCATCGGCTGGTGCGGCGGCTGGAGCGAAATAGTGCATACGTTCGGCACCGGCTGAGCGACGGAGACATCATGTTTCGCGAGAGGAGCGGCAACGCATTCCCGCCCGAGTATGCGAGGCGTACCGGAGAGGCGTTCGCTCGTGTCGAAGCCTGCCTGAGCGACGCGCTCCACGACCTCGACCCGGTCACGCAGACTGCCCGCTTCGGCGCCCGGATCGCCGATGGCCTGCCCGTTCAGCACCAGATGGTGTACGGCCAGCTAGGCCAGATACGCGAAGCGATGCAGACGATCGCGGACCGTCATCAAATCCCGATCCCTGCACGCACGGTCAGCGCGATCGAATCGTGCCGCCTGCATGTGAGCGAAGCCATGCTGGCTATCTCCGGACTCGATCCGCGTGCAGAAGCCGAGGCGACGGCGCAACCCGATAACGCTCTGCCCGCAGAACTCGCGGAAGACGCCTGCCGCCTCGTCGACCACCTCATGACGCTCCTCGACGCCCTGTTGACTTCGCTGGCATCCGAGGTCAATCAGGCTCCCGCAATCGACGGATCGCTGCAACCGTCTCCCTCACTACGCACTCCCGTCATCGTGGAGCTCGAATCCATCGCCACGACGCATGGCCTGGGCGACCTGCGCCGGCGCGCCGCGGAATTTGCCAGGCACAACGACATAAGTGACACGGTGGTCGGTGTGTTCGGTACGGTCAACGCCGGCAAGTCCACGTTGATCAATACCCTGATCGGCAGCGCGCTTCTGCCGGTCTCCGCATTGCCGACCACCGCCGTTCCCGTCGAGATACGCCACGGTTGCATCGAACGGGGAACCGCCATGTTTGTGGCCGCCAGGCCAGAGTGGTTCGATCGCGCACGCGTAGCCGAGTTCGTCGATGCGCATCAGAACGCGGACAACGCGCGCGGTGTCACGCGCATCGTCCTCGAAACGCCGTCGCCGTTCCTCGCGAATGGTGTCACGCTGATCGACACGCCTGGTATTGCCTGGTCCATGACGGACGCAGACGGGCACGATCTGCGTGGCGCCCCCTGGTGCGATATCGCGATTGTGCTCATCCCGGCCACCGGTCCGCTGACGCTGCGAGAAGCCGCATGGGTACGCGAGCTGTGCGGGCGCGGCGCCCAAGTGACCGTACTCGTCACGAAGATCGACCTGATCGAACGCGACGAACGCTGGCGCATCTACGATCATGTCGTGCGAGGTATCTGGAAAGGTACAGGCCTCGAAGTGCCGGTTTATCTCCTGACCATGCGGGAGGACGATCCACCATGGTGTCGTGCCTGGATCGACGGCCCGCTTGCCGACGCGCTCACGCAATGCCGCGAGCAACGCGCCGCGATGCGGCAGCGCCAGCTTGCGACCCTGCGCCGCGATGTTCTGGACGCACTCCAGATCCGGCTGCCGCGGCGCCCTGTCGAAAAGCTGGATCCGGAGCGAATCGGTACGGCGATCCAGACGTTGGCCCAATACCGCGACAGCATCGTCGCGCTTGCGCGAAAGACCGAGGATCCGGCCGTGCTGCTGCGGACGACGATGAGCCGACTCGCCACCGACATCGCCCACAACGCGGCGGCACTGTGGACCGAAACACGCGATTCGTCGTTTGACTCGACGCGCCTCGTCGAACTCGGGGCCGACGCGCGCGCCCACGCGTACGCGGCTGCCGCGCGGCGTGCCGTCGAGGCGTGCCGCGCCGAGGCAACGATCGCCCTGTATCGCACCGCCGAGGCGCTCGGGTCTGCGCGCCTCGGGTCGGGCCTTCCGATCGCCGTTGATCCGCCCGCCTTCGGACTCCATGCGCCCCTGCCCACCCTGCTTATCCCGCGCTCGTCCGGCTGGCTTTTCGGTCGCTGGGGGTTCTACCTCAGCACGCGCCGCAACCTCGCCCGCGCGGCATCGATGACGATCGTCGCACACGCGATGCTTGCGCACATGGAGCAGGTCCAAACGTGGAAGCAGCACGCACTCGACGCACTCGCTCAGGCATTGACAGCGGACATCGGGCAGATACAGGCAGCACAAAGCGGCTCGGGTCTCCCTGCATGCGAAAGCGTCGAACGACTACGCGCCGACATTGCAAGGCTGCGCGCGGTGGCGCCAGGCTAAACGATACGGGTGCGCCATCGGTAGCTGCCGCTAGTCTATCCTCGAAAATTCCTCGGCCGACGGTGGAACTCGATCCGCCGCGCCGTCTTCTCCGCCGAAAATCTGCCGGTACAGATCCTGTCCGAAGCTGGTCTGCAGCGGTTCGGCCGCGATCAACCGGAACGTGCGCTCGCCATCGTCGCGCCGCTCCGCGCGCAGAAAGAGCGTCGGAAACGTGCCTCTGTCGTACAGGCCCCGTGCCAGCGTAAAAAGGTGAGTGACGAGATAGATCTTCACGTGTTGCTCGAGCAACGCATCGACAATCTGGCGCCCTATTTCAGAACCCTCGCGCTCATTCGTCGAGGCGAACGATTCGTTCGACAAAAAAAGCGCATGCTCGCACAGATGGTCTACAAGTTCGCTCATACGCTTCAGCTCCTCATCGAACTTGCCGCCGTGCATCGTCGCGTCTTCCTCGCGCTTGTAGTGCGTGAGGATTCCGTTTGCGATGTTCGCCTCGAACGCCGCCGCTCCCACAGGCATGCCCGCCTGCATCAGAATCTGCGCTATGCCAATGCCGCGCAGGAAAGTGGACTTGCCGCCCTGGTTCGCACCGGTAACCACGACGAGGTCCTTGCCATTCGCGTCTGCATCGTTGCAGACAGGCTGGTGGTCCATACGGAGCGCGAGGCTCACATCATAGAGCTGCCGGAATCGATGCTGCCGTTCCCGTGCGGGACGACATACCGGCATACACACCGGCATGCCGCGCGCAGCAAGATTCGCCCGCACGTTTAGGCATCCCAGGTAGAAGCCTAGCTCCGAGCGCAGCATCGAAAAGAAGCTCCTGATATGATCGGCCGACTGCGCCAGGGCATTCGCGACGTGGTCGATACCTCGCGCCTCCAGTTCAGACAGCGCACGTGCACCGTTTTCGTCACGATCAGCAATGCGAAACGTTCTGGAGGGCGGTCGTTTCGCGAAGAGCCGCCGGACCAGATTCGGGTCGCGGTCATGAGGCTTGCGCAGGACATAATGCTCGCCTTTGTTACCGCGCCCTGGCTGCGCGCTGATCAGTACGCCACCGCGGAATCTCAGCGCCTTCAGGCAGCCCGTGATCGTGGCAAGATACTCGTCCGCCAACTCCTCCCGGATCATGGCGTAAAAGTGCCGGAAGCCGGGCGACTGGAATGCCTCCGCCTGACGGTCGGCGATGCTGCGAAGCTTGCCTAGCAGGGGAACGAAGGCCTGAACCAGATCGCGCGCCGAATGCAGCACGCTGGTCGCCGACGCGGTCAGCCCCCAATAGAAGCTCTTGCGTTCCACCTCGACGGCGTCGACAGCGATTGCATAGAGCTGCCGGACGTCTTCCTCATGATCGATGCAGTCCTGAAGCACAGCCTGTCGGTACAGAATGGCGTCGACATCGAGAAGACTCACGGGCACCACCTTCCTCGCGATGTCGTACAGGAAGTCGTCGCCTGCAGCCATCGCGCGGTACAGCGTGTCTAGCTGCAAGTCCTGGGCGAGTGTCTTTTCGTTCCATAAGTCTTCGCGCCGCCAGTCGAAATCGCGCGCTTCATACAGCAGATGGGCTTTCATGATGCGAGCCGCTCCTTGAGACGTTCATACGTCAGTCCGTACTGCTCTGCAACCGACACCGCGTACGCCTGCCCGTCGGCGGGCCGCCGGCGTACCCGAAACGTGCGCGCAGACGGATCGCCCGTCGCGGTCTCGCTGACCATGCTGACCGTCTGCGGACCCAGCCGTGCCAGCTCTTCGATGAAGGTGACGCAGACGCCCAGCGCGTCGAGGTCCATGATCCGGCCGATGATCCGTCGGCACAGGAATAGCGCATCGGCCAGCGTGGTCGAACTGAAGATCTCGTTCATGAGGATGATGCTGTGGGGTGTCGCGCAGGACAGGATGTCGTGCATGCGCATGAGATCGTCCTGGAGCTTGCCGCGCAGATCGGCCGTATTCTCCTCGCGCTCGAAGTGCGCGAACAACCGGTCGTACAGAAACAGGCTGGCGTGGGTGCCCGGCACCGGGCAGCCCAGCTTCGCAAGGAAATGGAGCTGGCCGAAAGTTCGTGCGAAGGTTGTTTTGCCGCCATTGTTCGGCCCGGACACCACGAATAGACGTTCCGCACCTTCGAGGTACAGATCGTTTCGAATGACAGGCAGTTTGTCCGCGCAAAGCTTGTGAGCGAGCGCGATGTCGAACGCGTCGTCACAACGCACGGCCTTGCTGGTCGACGAGACAGCCGGATAGCTAAACGGCAGGCCTGCGTCGCGACACGGCTGGATGTAGCTGCGCCAGGCCACGTAGAACTGGATTTCCCGATCGAACGCATCGATGGTGGGATCGAGATAGTTGGCGTGATTCGTCCGGAAACTCGAAAGCAGGGCAAAAGGCTGCGGATCGAGTTCGGCGGCGCAATCGAGAATCTGCGCCTCGACGTGATTCATCTCCGGCCACTCCTTCACCGCGATGTGATGATCCTTGACATCGCCCTGCTTGAAGCGCTCGAAGATTCCCTGCACGTAGGCGCTGTAATCGCTCTCCCCGTCGTAGTTGAGCACGGTAACGGAATTGCCGTCGATGTGAATGCGGTAGCGGACGTCGTCGAGCGCCGCTTTCACTTCTTCGACATCGTGCTGAAGTGCCGCAAACGCTTCGCTGCCGAGATAGACGCAAAGCCACCGGCCGAACTCACCGAGCCCACTCGACATCGGCGCTGCGTCGCTCAGCGCGCCGCCGAGTACCTTCGCTGCCGTGCAGTACTGCGATGCCGCTTCCAGGAACCACCACTGCTTTTGCCGCGGGTAATAGAGGTGCTCCGCTTGTGTGAGACACGCGCGCACCTTCCGCATGGCAAGCGAGAACGCCTGGATACAGGACGAGATTTCGTCGCGCTCCATATCTCGCATGACGTCGTGCCGGTACGTTACCGCGCTTTCGGTCTTCAGTTCCGTGCGGAAGAACGGGACGAGGTCGTACTCGTCAAAGCCTCGGGTCACGTCGCTCACGACCTGGTCGAGGTTCAGATCGCCGAAGAAAGCGGGTTCGGACACGTCGCCGCGCGGCGGACCCTGGTCGGGTGACTCGAAGAGGATGCTGTGGAAATTCATCTTCCCTTCCTGCTTGCCATGCGGAGCGCCGGGGACCGGGACGTATCGGGAACGCCCGGCGCCGGTAGAGCACCGTATCGAAGAGAACTGGGAAGCGCTGCGAGCGCAGCGTGGGCAATGTGAGTCTCGCCCCGGATAAGTCGTGCGCCCGCAGTGCCTGTTCCCAGGCCTGCAGGCATCATTAGCCCTTAGGGCGGTTCAAGGAGGAATGCCATCTCCTTTTTTAACTTTACGCCGGTCGCCACCGCGTTACAAGGCTTCCCATGTGCGATCTCCCCGTTTTATTTTCACTGGCGACGGCACCTGCTGCATCACCATTGCGAGAGTCGGATTTTTTCGGCGCGATTGACATGCTGCATTGCGAATGCGTTGGCGATTCGCCTTAAGCACGGCCAGAGGGAATGTCCAGAAACGCACTGGAATGCTTTGAATGGTGGGCCGGGTCGGATTCGAACCGACGATGTCCTTTCGGAGGCGGATTATGAGTCCGCTGCCTGCAACCAGCACGGCGTCCGGCCCAAAGAGAAGCGTCAACAAAAAAGCCCGGTCTAGCAAAAGGCCGGGCCTTGTTCGACGACAGGCCGACATACTACACGAAAGCAGGCCGGCCTGGCGAGTGCACATGCACAGCATGCGCACATGAAGCAAAAAATCAGTTCCCTTCGAGGAACGACTTGAGCTTGTCCGAGCGGCTCGGGTGACGCAGCTTGCGCAGCGCCTTCGCTTCGATCTGGCGAATCCGCTCGCGTGTCACGTCGAACTGCTTGCCCACTTCTTCGAGCGTGTGGTCCGTGCTCATCTCGATACCGAAGCGCATGCGCAGCACCTTCGCTTCGCGCGGCGTCAGCGAATCGAGCACGTCCTTCACCACGTCGCGCATCGAGGCATGCAGCGCGGCATCCGCGGGCGCAACCGTGTTCGTGTCCTCGATGAAGTCGCCAAGATGCGAATCGTCGTCGTCGCCGATCGGCGTTTCCATGGAGATCGGCTCCTTCGCGATCTTCATGATCTTGCGGATCTTGTCCTCTGGCATCTCCATCTTCTCGGCCAGCGTCGCCGGATCCGGTTCGAGACCGGTTTCCTGCAGAATCTGCCGCGAAATACGGTTCATCTTGTTGATCGTCTCGATCATGTGAACCGGAATGCGGATCGTGCGCGCCTGGTCCGCGATCGAACGCGTGATGGCCTGGCGGATCCACCACGTCGCGTAGGTCGAGAACTTGTAGCCGCGCCGATATTCGAACTTGTCCACCGCCTTCATGAGGCCGATGTTGCCTTCCTGGATGAGGTCGAGGAACTGCAGGCCGCGGTTCGTGTACTTCTTCGCGATCGAGATCACGAGGCGCAGGTTCGCCTCCGTCATCTCGCGCTTCGCCTGGCGCGCCTTCAGTTCACCGGCCGCCATCTGGCGGTTGGTTTCCTTCAGATCCTTGAGCGGCAGCACCACGCGCGCCTGCAGGTCGAGCAGGCGCTGCTGCTGTTCGCGGATCGCCGGGATGTTGCGCGAGAGGATCGCGCTGTACCCGTGGTTCTCGCCCACGATCTTGTCGGTCCACTCGAGGTCGGTCTCGTTGCCCGGGAAACGCGCGATGAACTCCGAGCGCGGCATGCCGCACCGGTCCACCACCGTGTGCAGGATCTGGCGCTCGACCTGGCGCACTTCGTCCACCTGCGCACGCAGCGTGTCGCACAGGCGCTCGACCGTGCGGGCGGTAAAGCGGATCGACATCAGTTCGTTCTGAATCGTTTCCTGCGCCTTGAGGTAGGACTTCGACTTGTAGCCTTCCTTCTCGAACGCGCGGCGCATCTTGTCGAACCATTCGCTGATGAGCGCGAACTTCTCGAGCGAGGCGCGCTTGAGCGCTTCGAGCTGGGCTGCGTTGGCCGTTGCCTGCGCAGCACCCTCGTCCTCTTCTTCCTCCTCTTCTTCCTCTTCCTCTTCGGCGTCCTCGTCTTCGTTCTCGATCGCTTCCGCTTCCTGCGCGGAAAAGCCGTCGGTATCTTCGGCATTCGGATCGATCAGGCCGTCGACCAGTTCATCCACGCGGATCTCGTCGTTCGCCACGCGCTCGGCCATCGCGAGGATGTCGGCAATCGTGGTCGGGCACGCAGAGATCGCCATGACCATGTGCTTGAGGCCGTCTTCAATACGCTTCGCGATTTCGATTTCGCCTTCGCGCGTCAGCAGCTCGACCGTGCCCATTTCGCGCATGTACATGCGCACGGGGTCGGTGGTGCGGCCGAATTCCGAGTCGACGGTGGACAACGCAACTTCCGCTTCCTCTTCTACTTCGTCGTCCGAAGAAGCGTTCGGCGCGTTGTCGTTGAGCAGCAGCGTTTCGGCATCGGGCGCCTGCTCGTACACGGCCACGCCCATGTCGTTGAAGGTGCTGATGATGCCTTCGATCGCCTCGGTCTCGGTGAAGTTGTCAGGCAGGTGATCGTTGATTTCGGCGTACGTGAGAAAGCCGCGCTCCTTACCCAGCTTGATGAGCGCTCGCAGTTTCGAGCGACGCTCCTCGAGCTCCTCGACGGTCCCGGGCTGCGAGGACGCGAACGCGTCTTTCAGCAGCGCCTTTTCCTTCGCCCGCCGGTCGCGCGCACGGGCCTTTTCGCCCTTGCCCGCGACGGGCGTGCTGTCTTCGCTCTGGCTTGCGTCGTCTTCGACGGATACTTCATTCAGCTTTTTCGTCATGGAGTTCGCCGTTTCGGCTATAGTCTCGACTCGCGGCTGGTGGACGTCAGCCTCTTGAACCGTGGATCCTGGAGCCTCGCGCTCTGCCACATCGTCCGCAATGGCAGGCACTTGCCTTGCACTACTCGAACCGGACCGCTTCGTTGCCACTGGCGTTTGGGTTGCGGCTTTCGCCGCGCGTGTTGGCGCCGCTCTGGCGGCCGAAGCAGCCATGGTCTTCTTCCGGGCAGCGGGTTCTGGAGGGGTGGCGGTCGACTTGCCGGCGGAGTGGGCGGCGCTGGCCTCTCTGGCCTTGAGGGTCGACTTCGTCGAGTCTTTGCCTGTCGCCTTTTTTTCGCCTGTAGTCTTTGCCATTGCCATTCCGTCCTTGCTGGAAGCTGGGTATAAGCCCGGAAGAAAACAAAAACAAACCGCTGAAAACCTTTTATTATAGCACGCGAGGCAAAATCCCCCCGGTGCGCCCTCCCTTACAAACCGAGCTGACGTTTCATATCAGTCCGGGTCTGATTCAGCGTCATCAGCTCCGCCAATTCCTCGGGCGTATGCCGCGACTGCCGCGAAAGCACATCGAGCCGTTCGCAACACGCGTCATAGCGCATCTTCAGGATCGCCGCCGTCAATTCCTCGCCCACCAGCCGCTCCTGCTCGCGCCGCTCCTCGGCCACCATGGCGTCTTCGGGATTTTTCATCAATAAATCCCGGACGTTTTCATCATAGTCCAGAATTTCCCGAAAAATCTCCTCGAAGGTCGGGGCGTTCGCCCCGTTGCGCAAGAGATCCGAAAGGAGCTGAAACGCAGCAGCATCGCCCAGTCCGCGGGCGTGCGTGGTCACTTCCTCGAAAAGTTCGCCGTGCCGCGTGAGCCCGATCAGGGCCCGCTCGGCCTCCTCGTCCAGTTGCACAACGATGCGCGGATGCATCACGAGGTTGCGCAGCGCCTTGCGCTCGATCCCGGTCACGAGGTGCCGATCCTTGCGCGCGGGGGCCGATCGGGCAGCCCGGGCGATTCGCGCGTCGACCTCGCACAGCGCCGCCACTTCCTCGAACGGCACGTCCAGCCGGTCCGCGAACATATGCATGATCTGCGCGCGCAACGCGTTCGCCGGCAGCGCCTGCAGGAGCGGCTTGGCGTCGAACAGCGCCCGCGCGCGGCCTTCCGGCTGATCCAGCTCCTTGCCCGTCAGCACCTCGTTCAGCATGAACTGCGACAGCGGCATGGCCCGCTCGACCTGCTCGCGGAACGCCTCGGTGCCGAATTCGCGGACATAGCTGTCCGGATCGTGCTCCGGCGGCAGGAACAGGAACCGGATCGTGCGGTTGTCCGCCGCATGAGGCAGGCAGGCGTCGAGCGCACGCCGCGCGGCACGGCGGCCGGCCGAATCGCCGTCGAAGCTGAAGACCACCGTATCGGTCTGACGCAGCAGCTTTTGCACGTGGATCGGCGTGCAGGCGGTGCCGAGCGTCGCCACGGCGTTCTGGAAACCGAGCTGCGCCAGCGCGACCACGTCCATGTACCCTTCGACCACCAGCACGTACTGGTGCTCGCGAATCGCAAGACGCGCCTCGAAGAGGCCGTACAGTTCGCTGCCCTTGTTGAACAACGGCGTTTCCGGCGAATTCAGATACTTGGGCTCGCCGCCGTCGAGCACCCGCCCGCCGAAGCCGATCACGGCACCCTTGACGTTGCGGATCGGGAACATGACCCGATCGCGGAAACGGTCATAGCGGCGGGCCTGCCCCTGGGCGTCCTGCTTCTCGCTGACGATCACGAGCCCGGTTTCGACCAGCGCATCGTCCCGATAGTCGGCAAATGCCGACTCCAGGTTCTGCCAACCATCGGGCGCATAGCCGAGGCCGAAGCGCGCCGCGATCTCGCCGGTGAGGCCGCGCTTTTTCAGGTACTGGATCGCATTGGGCGCGCTGCGCAGTTGCCTGCGGTAGTAGTCGCACGCCGTCTGCATGATGTCGGATAAAGCGGTGGCGACCGCCTTCGAAGGACCGCTCGAGTAGCCGCCCGCACCGGCGCCGCCCCCGCCGCCACGCACCGGCGACGGCTCCTGCGGCACCGTGAGCCCGACCGATTGCGCGAGCTCGTTGACGGCCTCGGGAAACGTGAGGCCCGCATGCTCCATCAGGAAGCCGATGGCGGTGCCGTGAGCGCCGCAGCCGAAGCAATGATAGAACTGCTTCGTTGGACTAACGGTAAACGAAGGGCTCTTTTCGTTGTGGAACGGGCACAGGCCCATGAAGTTCGCGCCGCCCTTCTTGAGCTGCACGAAGCGTCCCACCACGTCGACGATATCGACGCGGTTCAGCAGATCCTGCAGGAACGAATGCGGAATCATCGGGACGAATGCGCTCCGGCTGGCTGAATCACACGGACGGCGCGGACGGTGCGGGTGGCGCCACCCGGGAGTCCGGATCGCACCGCCCGCGAGCCGCCTGGCCTTACTTCGAGAGCGCGGCCTTGACCAGCGCGGACACAGCCGTCATATCGGCACGGCCGGCGAGTTTGCCCTTGAGCACGCCCATCACCTTGCCCATGTCCTGCGGGCCGGCGGCGCCCGTCTGCGCGACCGCGGCCTGCACTTCGGCGGCGACTTCCGCGTCGGAAAGCTGCGCGGGCATGTAACCGGCGAGCACCTTCAGCTCGGCAGCCTCTTTCTCCACGAGATCCGTGCGGCCCGCGGTCTCGAACTGGCTGATCGAGTCCTTGCGCTGCTTGATCATCTTGTCGACGACCGCCGTGATGCCCGCGTCGTCGAGCGTCACGCGCTCGTCGACTTCGCGCTGCTTGATCGCGGCGAGCAGCAGGCGAATCGTGCCGAGGCGCTCGGCTTCGCGCGCGCGCATCGCCGCTTTCATATCGTCGTTGATCCGGTCCTTGAGGCTCATCACTCACCTGAAATGCGTTGGGGTTACGAATATCCCGGCGTACCGAGGCGCTGACGCCCCATGCCCCGCTTGCCGTACACACATCATATCAATGCAAAAACCCGCCTGGAAACGCTTCCAGGCGGGTCGGCGCAAATTCTCGATGGTCGCGACCACACCAGAGGGGCAGCAACAGCCGCGTCAGCCTGGTGCAGCCCAGCCGTCATTCACGGCCGACTGCGGCCAGACCACGGCAATGCCGGAATCAGTACAGCTTCTTCGGCAGCATCTGGCTGCGCAGGCGCTTGAAGTGGCGCTTCACGGCCGCCGCCTTCTTGCGTTTACGCTCAGCCGTCGGCTTTTCGTAAAACTCGCGCGCGCGAAGTTCGGTCAGAAGACCGTTCTTCTCGATCGTGCGTTTGAAGCGGCGCATGGCCACTTCAAAGGGTTCATTTTCTTTTACGCGGATGGTCGTCATTTTCCAATAACGGATCTGGGGTAAAGGGAATTGAGTATAGCAGAGCGAAATGCACTAAGACAGGCGGTGGTCAAGCGCCGATCCATGCCGGTTCAGGGCCCCCTGGCGGGGCTAAAGCGAGGGCTGAAGCGCGAACGCGGAAGCGGCTTCGCCCGCCGCCACACCCGAGGCCCAGGCCCACTGAAAATTGTAGCCGCCGAGCCAGCCGGTCACGTCCACGGCCTCGCCGATAAAGTAGAGCCCCGGCACCCGCTGGCTCATCATCGTGGCCGACGAAAGTTCACGCGTGTCGACCCCGCCGCGCGTGACCTCGGCCTTCTTGTAGCCTTCGGTGCCGGTGGGCGTCAGCGTCCATTGCGCGAGGCCTTCGCCGATGCGGAGCAGCGTCTTGTCGGGCAGGTCGGCGAGGCGTGCGTCGGCCGCAACCTGATGCCCTTCCAGCCAGACGTGCGCGAGCCGCGCCGGGATCCATTCGGCCAGCAGATTGCCGATCTGGCGCCTGGTCGCGCCCTTGGCTTCGACGAGCGCGGCGGCCGGATCGCGTTCGGGCAGCAGGTTCACCCGAATGGGCTGCCCCGGCTGCCAGAAGCTCGAAATCTGCAGCACGCCGGGGCCGGACAGGCCGCGATGGGTGAACAGCAGATCTTCGTCGAACGCCCCGCCCGTCTTGCGCTCTCCGGTCGCGATGCGCACGTCGAGCGACACGCCCGAAAGCGCCGCATACGGTGCCCAGTCGTCATACGCGAAGGTGAGCGGCACGAGCGCCGGACGCGTATCGATGAGTTTGTGGCCGAACTGCTTCGCGACGCGATAGGCAAAATCGGTTGCGCCGATCTTCGGAATGGAGAGACCACCGGTCGCGATCACGAGCGCGCGGGCGCGAATCGTGCCTTGCGGCGTGCCGAGGGTGAAGCCCGCGCCCTCCGAATGGCTCACCGCCTCGACGGGCAGCGGACGGCGCCAGGTCACGCTGCCGGCGTCGCATTCGGCCCGCAGGACATCGATGATCGCCTCGCTCGACTGGTCGCAAAACAACTGCCCTTTGTGCTTTTCGTGCCAGGTCACGCGATGCTGGCGCAGCAACGCGAGAAAATCGCGCGGCGTATATCGCGCGAGCGCCGAGCGGCAAAAATGCGGGTTCGCCGAAAGATAATTGGCCGGCCCGGCGTGCAGATTCGTGAAGTTGCAGCGCCCGCCGCCCGAAATGCGGATTTTTTCCGCGAGGCGCGGCGCATGATCGATCAGCGCCACGCGGCGCCCCTGCTGGCCGGCCACCGCCGCGCACATCATCCCGGCCGCCCCGGCGCCGATCACGGCGATATCGAAAGATTCCATGGCGCGCATTCTACCTGCCCCCTCCGTCAAATCGCCCGGAGCCTGGGCGCGGCGGCCCGCGTTTGCCGCCACCGGTTCCGCCGGCCGCATTCGGTGCGCACTGCCGGTGCGCACTGCTATACTTTCGGGTTTCCCGCTCACTTTGCCGGCCAGGCGCTTGCAGCCGTATCAGGCAACCGCAGCCCCACCATCGCCCGCCTCACCATGCTCGTTCTCGGCATCGAAAGCTCCTGCGACGAAACCGGCCTTGCGCTCTACGACACCGAGCGCGGCCTGCTCGCCCACGCCCTGCACTCGCAGATCGCCATGCATCGCGAGTACGGCGGCGTCGTGCCGGAACTCGCCTCGCGCGACCACATCCGCCGCGCGTTGCCGCTGCTCGAAGAAGTGCTGGAGCAAAGCGGCGCGGCGCGCGGCGACATCGACGCGATCGCCTATACGCAAGGCCCCGGCCTCGCGGGCGCGCTGCTGGTGGGCGCGAGCATCGCCAATGCGCTCGCCATGGCCTGGAACCGCCCGACGGTCGGCATCCATCATCTCGAAGGGCATCTGCTCTCGCCACTTCTCGTCAATGCGCCGCCGCCGTTTCCGTTCGTGGCGCTGCTCGTCTCGGGCGGCCACACGCAGCTCATGCGCGTGACCGACGTGGGCGTGTACGAAACCTTGGGTGAAACGCTCGACGACGCCGCCGGCGAAGCCTTCGACAAAACCGCCAAGCTGCTGGGTCTCGGTTATCCGGGCGGCCCCGAGGTCTCGCGGCTCGCCGAGTTCGGCACCCCCGGAGCTATCACGCTGCCGCGGCCGATGCTGCATTCCGGCGATCTCGACTTCAGCTTTAGCGGACTAAAGACGGCCGTGCTGACGCACGTGAAGAAGCTGGGCCCGAACATTTGCGAGCAAGGCAAGGCCGATATCGCGCGCGGTTTCGTCGATGCAGCCGTGGATGTGCTCGCGGCCAAATCGATCGCCGCGCTCAAGCGTACGAAGCTAAAGCGCCTCGTGGTAGCGGGCGGCGTGGGCGCGAACAAGCAGTTGCGCGAAACGCTTTCGGCGGCGGCGCAAAAGCGCGGCTTCGAAGTCCACTACCCCGATCTTTCGCTGTGCACCGACAACGGCGCGATGATCGCGCTCGCCGGAGCGATGCGCCTCGCGCGCTGGCCCGAGCAGGCCACGCGGGATTACGCGTTCACAGTCAAACCGCGCTGGGATCTGACCTCGCTGGAACGGTAAAGCCGCTTTTTTTGCCGCCGCAAGGCGACAAAAAAGCCGCCTTTTCAGGCGGCTTTTTTCGTTCTGCGCAAGCGGTATCGGAGATCACCCACGCGCGCGCTTGTCGTGCTCGATCACGGCATACGCACTGTGATTGTGGATCGACTCGAAATTCTCGGCTTCCAGCACGTAAGCGGCAACGCGTGCATCGGCATTCAGGCGCACGGCCACGTCGCGCACGAGATCCTCGACGAACTTCGGATTCTCATACGCGCGCTCGGTCACGAACTTCTCGTCCGGGCGCTTGAGCAGGCCCCACAGCTCGCACGACGCCTCTTCCTCGGCAATCCGGATGAGATCCTCTACCGGCAGATCACCCGCCAGCTCGGCGTCGATCGTGACGTGCGAGCGCTGGTTGTGCGCGCCGTACTGCGAGATCTTCTTCGAGCACGGACAAAGGCTCGTCACCGGCACCAGCACCTTCAGGAACAGGCGCGTCCGACCGTCACGCTTGTCGCCCGTCAGCGTCACCTCGTAATCGAGCAGGCTCTCCACGCCCGACACCGGCGCCACCTTCTTCACGAAGTACGGAAACGACACCTCGATGCGGCCCGCCTGCGATTCGAGCTTTTCGAGCATGGCGGCCAGCATCGTGCTGAACGTAGCGGACGTCAGCGGCGCCCTGTGCTCCTCCAACAGTGCAACGAAGCGCGACATGTGCGTGCCCTTCTGGTCCGCGGGCAGATGAACGTCGAGGTTCCACGTGCCTACCGTCGGCTGCACGTCGCCGTTGCTGGTCGCCACGGTCAGCGGATGGCGCACGGCCTTCACGCCCACGCGCTGGATCGGAATCTGGCGGGTATCGACGGAGCTTTGCACGTCCGGCATCACGAAAGCCGGGTTCATCTGGTTCATGTTCTTGTCCTTGATGCCACGCGCTACGCGGCGCGCAATGCCAAGCGCCGGCATAAGCCGGCGCTTGGCACGCGGGTTCGGGGTTCATCAACCCGCCCGCAGGTTCAAACGGAAAGTGGGCTATCGCGGCGGCCAACGCCCGATACGAACCGGGCGGCCATGCCGCGAGGCGCTAACTCCAGCGTTGCCCAACTCAGGCGACGCGCATCACCGACTTGCCGGACGCGTTCGCCGTGCGGTCGAGGAAGCGCTCGCGAATCGACTTCGCGATCCCTGCCGCGTCGAGCCCCACGCCGGCCAGCAACTTGGCCGGGTCGCCGTGATCGATGAAGCGATCGGGAAGGCCCAATTGTAGTACGGGCTTGATAACCCCACTTTCAAGCAGGGCTTCCACGCAGGCCGAACCCGCGCCGCCCATGATGCAGCCTTCCTCGACCGTCACAAGATAGTCGTGCGTCTCGGCAAGCTGGCGCACGAGTTCCGCGTCGAGCGGCTTCACGAAGCGCATGTTCGCCACCGTGGCGTCGAGTTCCTCGGCGGCGGCCAGCGAGGGCGCCACCATCGTGCCGAATGCGAGGATCGCAATGCGCTTGCCTGCCGGCGCACTGCTTTCGCGGCGAACCTCGCCCTTACCCACCGGCAGCGCGGCCATCTGCTTGACGGTCGCGACGCCCGTGCCCGCACCGCGCGGGTAGCGCACGGCCGTCGGGCAGTCCTGCTGGAGCGCCGTGTAGAGCATCTGGCGGCACTCGTTTTCGTCCGAGGCGGCCATGACCATCATGTTCGGAACGCAGCGCATGAACGCGAGATCGTAGGCGCCCGCGTGCGTCGCACCGTCCGCGCCGACGAGGCCCGCGCGGTCGATCGCGAACACCACAGGCAGGTTCTGCAGCGCGACGTCGTGGATCAGTTGGTCATACGCGCGCTGCAGGAAGGTCGAGTAGATCGCGACGACAGGCTTGAGGCCCTCGGCAGCGATACCGCCCGCGAACGTCACTGCGTGCTGCTCGGCAATGCCCACGTCGTAGTAGCGGTCCGGGAAGCGCTTTTCGAACTCGACCATGCCCGAGCCTTCGCGCATGGCCGGCGTGATGCCGATCACGCGCGAATCGAGTTCGGCCGCGTCGCACAGCCACTCGCCGAAAACCTGCGTATAGGTCTTCTTGCCCGGTGCCGTGGACGGCTTGATGCCTTCGGCCGGGTTGAACTTGCCTGGACCGTGGTAGAGCACGGGGTCCGCTTCGGCGAGCTTGTAGCCCTGGCCTTTTTTCGTCACGACGTGCAGGAATTGCGGACCGCGCAGCTCCTTGATGTTCTGCAGCGTCGGGATCAGCGAATCGAGATCGTGACCGTCGATCGGCCCGATGTAGTTGAAGCCGAACTCTTCGAACAGCGTGGCCGGCACGATCATGCCCTTCGCGTGTTCTTCGAGCTTGCGCGCGAGGTCGAGCACGGGCGGCGCATGGCGCAGCACGCGCTCCACGCCCGCACGTGCGGCGGCGTAGAAGCGGCCCGACATGAGGCGCGCGAGATGGCGATTGAGCGCGCCCACCGGCGGCGAAATCGACATGTCGTTGTCGTTGAGGATCACCAGCAGCGGCACGTCGTCTTCCACACCGCCGTTGTTCAGCGCCTCGAAGGCCATGCCGGCCGTCATCGCGCCGTCGCCGATCACGGCGATGCCCATGGCGTCATCGCCCTTGAGCTTGCTCGCGATGGCCATGCCGAGCGCCGCCGAGATCGACGTGCTTGAGTGCGCGGTGCCGAACGTGTCGTACGGCGACTCGTCGCGTTTCGGGAAGCCCGAGATGCCGCCGAGCTGGCGCAGCGTGTGCATCTGGTCGCGGCGGCCGGTCAGGATCTTGTGCGGATAGGTCTGGTGGCCGACGTCCCAGACGATGCGATCGCGCGGCGTGTCGAACACGTAGTGCAGCGCGATCGTCAGTTCGACCGTACCGAGGTTGGACGACAAATGGCCGCCCGTCTGCGAGACGCTGTCGAGAACGAAGGCACGCAGTTCGTCGGCAAGCGGTTGCAACTGGCGGCGATCAAGGCGGCGTAAATCCGCCGGGTCGTCAATGGTTTTCAGCAAGTCGTACATCGTCGTTCCAGTCCAGGAAATCGGGCGCTCCCGCACTTCTGGCGCACATTACGTCCCCTTTCATGCGCGCGGGCGGGTTGGCGCGGTCAGCTGACCCGGTTCACCACCAGGTCAGCGAGTTCGGCAAGGCGCCTTGCGGGCGCGCCGAACGGTTCGAGGGCCGCATGCGCGTCGCTGCGCAACTGCTGCGCCAGCGCCCGCGATGCGTCCAGACCGATGATCGACACGTAGGTCGGCTTGCCGTCCTTCGCGTCCTTGCCAGCGGTCTTGCCGAGCGTCGCCGAGTCGGCGGTGACATCGAGAATGTCGTCCACCACCTGGAAGGCGAGGCCCACTGCCGCTGCGTACGCGTCGAGCGCGCGCAGCGTGTCGGCGGAGGGCGTCTCGCCCGCCACCGCGCCCATGCGGACCGACGCGCGCAGCAGCGCGCCGGTCTTCAGCCGGTGCATCGTTTCGAGTTCTTCACGCGTCAGCGCACGCCCCACGCTCGCAAGGTCGATGGCCTGGCCGCCGGCCATGCCGATCGAGCCGCTCGCCAGCGCCAGTTCGCGCACGAGCGCGGCCTGGCGCGCCGGCGCATCGCGCAAACCCGGCACGTCCGACGTCAGCGTAATGAAAGCCTGCGACTGCAGCGCGTCGCCCACCAGCAACGCCGTGGGATCGTCGTACTTGACGTGGACCGTCGGCTTGCCGCGGCGCATGTCGTCGTTGTCCATGCACGGCATGTCGTCGTGCACGAGCGAGTAGACGTGGATCATCTCCAGCGCGCAGGCCGCCGCGTCGAGCGCCTCGGGCGTCGCGCCCGTCAGTTCGCCCGCAGCATGGCACAGAAGCGGCCGAACGCGCTTGCCGCCGCCCAGCACGGCATAACGCATGGCGTCATGCAGGCCCGCGGGCAGCACGTCGGCTGCCGGCAAATAGTGTTCGAGCGCGCTCTCGACCCGGTCCAGCACCTGCCGGGTCCATTGTTCAGAAGTCATAGATCGTCGTCTCCGCCCGTTGCGGATGTCGTATTGAGGGGCGCGGGCTTGAGCGTCTCGCCGTCGAGTACGCGCACCTGTTGTTCAACCTTTTCCAACTGCTGCTGACAGAACTTCACCAGCACGGCGCCGCGCCGGTAGGCGTCCAGCGATTCCTCGAGACTCAGGCTGCCGCCTTCCATGCGCGCCACGAGCGCATCGAGCTCCGCCAGCGCGGCCTCGTAGCTCTCGGGCTGCCGCAGGTCGCCGCCGCTGTTGCCACCGCCGCTGCCGCCGTCGTTGCCGTTTTCAGCACCTTCGGCCGCCGCGGCGCGGTCTTTCGTTGCGGATTTCGCCATGAGTCGTCGCAGAATTGAAACAAGGCGGACATTCTACGGCAAAAGCGCCGAACCCGACCCGCTCGCCCACTTGCGTCCCCTTGCCGCCACAGGGGCGATCCTGACCGAAATCCGCCACGCCGGCACGCCGATCGCGTTGCCCGGAGGCAATTTTGGCAAAAATCAGTGACTTAGCTACCCCTTGGGGGTGGAAACGGGTATACTAGCCGGCTCCCTAAATCGAATCTTCGATGGTTGGGTTGTTCACTGCTTTCACGTCTTCATCGGGAGTGGGAATGTCCAATCTGAGCAATGCATTGCAGCTGAAGTCCATTCACAGCCAGCTGCCAGTCACCGCTTATTTTGACGAAGCGCTTCTCCAGCGCGAAATCGAAACGCTTTTCCAGAAAGGTCCTCGTTACGTCGGGCACGAGCTGATGGTGCCCGAAGCGGGGAATTATTTTGCACTGCCCAGCGAAAAAGAAGGCCGCGTGCTGGTGCGTAACAAGCAGGACCAGGTCGAGCTGCTCTCGAACGTCTGCCGCCACCGCCAGGCCATCATGCTAAACGGTCGCGGCACGGCCAACAACATCGTATGTCCGCTGCATCGCTGGACCTACGACCTCAGGGGCGAACTGCTCGGCGCGCCGCACTTCGCGGACAAACCTTGCCTGAACCTGAACCGCACGCCGCTGCAGCAGTGGAACGGCCTGCTCTTCGAGTCCGCGGGACGCGACATCGCGCGCGACCTCGCCCGCCTCGGGCCCGCGAAGCATCTCGACTTTACGGACTATATGTTCGATCACGTCGAGGTCCACGAGTGCAACTACAACTGGAAGACCTTCATCGAGGTCTATCTGGAGGACTACCACGTCGTGCCGTTCCACCCGGGCCTCGGCCAGTTCGTCTCGTGCGACGACCTGAGGTGGGAATTCGGCGAGTGGTACAGCGTGCAGACCGTGGGCGTGCACAGCCAGCTCGGCAAGCCGGGCAGCCCGACGTACCGCAAGTGGCACGACGAAGTCCTGCGCTTCCGTAACGGCGTGCCGCCGGAGTTCGGTGCGATCTGGATGGTGTACTACCCGAATCTCATGATCGAGTGGTACCCACACGTGCTCGTGGTGTCGTGGCTGATTCCCGAGGGTACGCAGAAGACGAAGAACATCGTCGAGTTCTACTACCCCGAGGAAATCACGCTGTTCGAGCGCGAGTTCGTCGAGGCCGAGCGTGCCGCCTATATGGAAACGGCGGTCGAGGACGACGAGATCGCCGAGCGCATGGACGCCGGCCGCCGCGCGCTGTTCGAGCGCGGCGAGTCGGAAGTCGGCCCGTATCAGAGCCCGATGGAAGACGGCATGCAGCACTTCCACGAGTTCCTGCGGCGCGAGCTGGGAACGATCTGATCGCTGATTGGATCGCTTATTTGATCCATAAGCGGCACATGCCGATGCAGCGAGGAAAGACGGGCTACGGCCCGTCTTTTTGTTTAGACTGACGGCATCGGGCCGGCCTTGCCGGCCGCTCATCTCTCAGCTTTGCATGGGATCGCTCCAAAGCGCTGAAGCGCCAGGTGCGATCGACAAGGAGCCGCCGTCATGCCCCACACGCACTACACCACGCTCATCTCCGCCGCCAATCTCTACGAACGCCTGACGGCCGCGCCGGGCAGCGTCCTCGTGTTCGATTGCCGCTTCGATCTCGCCAACTCCGGCAGCGGCGAAGCGGCTTACGCGGCCAACCACATTCCCGGCGCCCAATATCTTCACCTCGATCGCGACCTCTCCGGCGCGAAGACCGGCAAGAACGGCCGCCATCCGCTGCCCGAGCGCGCGGCGCTCGTCAGCACGCTGGCGGCGCACGGCCTCCACGCCGGGCAGCAGGTCGTAGCCTACGACGCCCAGGGCGGCAGCTACGCGGCCCGCCTGTGGTGGCTGCTGCGCTGGCTCGGTCACGACTCGGCGGCGGTGCTCGATGGCGGCCTGCAGGCCTGGGAAGCGGCGGGCTATCCGCTCTCCAGCGACGTGCCGCTTCCCGTGCCCGGCAACTTCAAGGCGGGTGCGCCGCTACAGGTGACGGTCGACGTGCAGGCGGTCGTGCGCAATCTCTCGACGCACGAACTGCTGGTCGTGGACGCGCGCGCGGCGGATCGCTATCGCGGCGAGAACGAAACGATCGATCCGGTGGCCGGCCACATTCCGGGCGCGCGCAACCGCTTCTTCAAGGACAACCTCGGCGCCGACGGCCGCTTCAAGCCCGCGCACGCGCTGCGCGACGAGTTCTCGGCGGTGCTGGGCAGCACGACGCCCGAACACGTCGTGCTGCAATGCGGCTCGGGCGTCACGGCCTGTCACAACGCGCTCGCGATGGAGATCGCGGGCCTGCACGGCGCGGCGCTCTACGGAGGCTCGTGGAGCGAGTGGTGCGCCGATCCGTCGCGCCCGGCTGCGACGGGCCCCAATCCCTGAGCACCTCGCTCGATATCGGGCCCAACATCGGGTCAAACTCGCCTCAACCGCGCGGCGTCACGCGACGCCGTGCTCCCTGAACCACGCCAGCGCGCGCTTCCAGCCGTCCTCGGCATCGGCCTGGCGATAGCTCGGGCGATAGTCGGCGAAGAAGGCGTGGCCCGCGTCGTCGTACACGACGAAGTCCGAGCCGCGGCCGCCCTGCGGCCCCTGCGCGATCGCCTGCTTCATCTGCGCGAGCGTGTTCTGCGGAATGCTCTGGTCCTGGCGGCCGTAGAGCCCGAGCACCGGCACCTGCAGGCTGCCCGCGAGATCGAGCGGATTGGCCGGCATGGTCGCCGTATGCGGCCCCGCCACACGGCCATACCACGCCACGGCGGCCTTCAGGTGCGGGTTGTGCTCGGCATAGAGCCAACTGATGCGCCCGCCCCAGCAGAAACCGTTGATGCCCACGCGCTTCAGGTCGCCGCCATGCTGCCCGGCCCAGGCGACGGTCGCGTCGAGGTCGGACATCACCTGCGCGTCGGGAACCTTGCTCGCGATGTTCTGATCGATCTGCTGTATGGTCGGATAAACCGATGCATCGCCCTCGCGCACGAAGAGGTCGGGGGCAATGGCAAGGTAACCGAGCTTCGCGAAACGCCGGCACACGTCGGCGATGTGCTCGTGCACGCCGAAGATCTCGTGCACGACGACGATCACGGGCAGATGCGTCTTGCCGAGCGGCTGGGCCCGGTATGCGGGAATCAGCGTGCCGTTCGACTCGAAGCCCACTTCGCCGGCTTCGAGACCCGCCGCATCGGTGTGGATGGTCTGCGCGGAGACCGGCAGCACGGCGGCGGCAAACCCGCTGCCGAGCGCCGCCTTCAGGAAGGTGCGCCGATTGAACGGCACGTGCGGGACAAGGGAATCGACTTCGGGCTTCAGCATGCAACGCTCCTCGTTAGACGGCATTCAATGCAGTTTCACGCGTGGCAGCGTCGTGCGGCGCAGCCAGTGCGCGAAGGTGTCGAGCACCATGCGCGCATAGCCGTGCAGCGCGGCGATATGCATGCGGTACAACGACATATACATGAAACGGGCGAACAGGCCTTCGATCAGCATGCTACCGCCAATCACCCCGCCCATCAGATTGCCGACCGCGCTGAAATGGCCGAGCGACACCAGCGAGCCGAAGTCGCGATAGGTGAACTCGGGCAGCGGCCGGCCTTCGAGCAGGTTGCCGAGCGAACGCAGCAGGAAGGCCGCCTCCTGGTGGGCGGCCTGGGCGCGCGGCGGCACGCCACGCTCATTTCCGGGCCATTCGCAGGCGGCGCAGTCGCCGAACGCGAAGACGTTGTCGTCGGCTTCGGTTTGCAGCGTGCGGCGCACGATCAGTTGGCCCAGCTTGTTGACGGGCAGGCCGTCGAGCTGCGCCAGCACCGGTGGCGCCGTGATTCCTGCCGCCCAGACCGTGAGGTCGGCACGCAAGGCCTTGCCGCTCGCCGTGCGCACCACGCCCGGCGCAACTTCCGTCACGCGCTCGCTGGTCAGGATCCGCACGCCGAGCTTCGTCAGCAGCTCGGCGGTTGGCGACGAAACGCGCTCGGGCAGCGCGGGCAGAATACGCGGCCCGGCCTCGATCAGCACGATGCCCACGTCGTGGCTCGGATCGAGCTTGTGAAGACCATAGGCGGAGAGCACCTGCGCGGTATTGCGCAGCTCGGCCGAAAGCTCGACGCCCGTGGCGCCCGCGCCGATGATCGCGATCTGCACGCGCCGCTCGTCGGCTTGCTCCGCGCCTTCGGGCGCCGGTCCCGGCTCCTGATGCTCGGCGCGCATGCACGCCGCGATGAGCCGCTTGCGAAAGCGTTCGGCCTGCGCGACGGTGTCGAGTGCGAGGGAATTTTCCGCAGCGCCTGGCACGCCGAAGAAATGCGTCGTGCTGCCGATCGCCAGCACGAGCGTGTCGTATTCGAGCTCGCGCGGCGGCAGCATATCGCCGCCGTCCTCGTCCTTTACCGCGCCGAGGCGGATGCGCTTCGCCGCGCGATTGAGGCCGGTCAGCTCGCCCTGCTGGAACTCGAAGCCGTGCCAGCGCGCCTGTGCCGCGTATTCGAGCTCCTGCGTGAACGGATCCATGCTGCCTGCCGCGACTTCGTGCAGGAGCGGCTTCCAGATATGGGTCGGATAGCGGTCGACCAGCGTCACGCTCGCGCGCGGCGGCCTCCCTCTGCGCGCCTTGCCGTAGCGGTCGCCCAGCCGTGTCGCGAGCTCCAGTCCGCCAGCGCCTCCCCCCACAACGATAAAGCGATGCATAGACCCTCCGTGCGTGTTGTCTGGCGTCAGAACGGCCGACAACGAGTGCTGGCCGCCACTCATTGTCGGCTGACGCCGCGCATCACAACAAGCATGCGCCGGGCATGCCGGTCATGCGAGCCGCGCGCTTGTGCCAGCCGGCGTGCGCGGGTACTGCATCGTTACGCTCAGTGCGCTTCCTCCCAGTTCGCCCCGACACCCACTTCGGCGACGAGCGGCACCTTGAGCTGGGCCACCGAGCACATCAGTTCCGGCAGACGCTTGCGGACTTCGGCCAGTTCCTCGTCCGGCACTTCGAGCACGAGTTCATCGTGCACCTGCATGATCATCTTCGTGCGCATGCGCGTGTCGTCGAGCCACTTCTCGACGGCGATCATCGAAAGCTTGATGAGGTCCGCCGCGGTGCCCTGCATCGGCGCGTTGATCGCGGCACGCTCGGCCGCCTGGCGGCGCGGGCCGTTACCGCCGTTGATCTCGGGCAGCCAGAGGCGGCGGCCGAACACGGTCTCGACATAGCCGCGCGATTTCGCGTCCATGCGCGTCTCGTCCATGTAGCGCGCCACGCCCGGATAACGCGCGAAATAGCGGTCGATATAGAGCTTCGCCGCGTCGCGCGTGATGCCGAGATTCGATGCGAGCCCAAACGCGCTCATGCCGTAGATCAGGCCGAAGTTGATGACCTTGGCAATGCGGCGCTGGTCTGCGCTGACTTCGAGCGGCGTCACGCCGAACACTTCGGCGGCGGTGGCGCGGTGAATGTCGTCGCCGCGCGCGAACGCGGCGAGCAGCGACTCGTCGCCCGAGATGTGCGCCATGATGCGCAGCTCGATCTGCGAATAGTCGGCCGAAACGATCTTGCAGCCGGGCGCGGCGACGAACGCCTCGCGAATACGCCGCCCCTCGCCCGTGCGCACCGGAATGTTCTGCAGATTCGGATCGTTCGATGCCAGACGCCCCGTAACCGCCACGGCCTGCGCGTAGTTCGTGTGCACGCGGCCCGTCTGCGCATTGACCATGCGCGGCAGCTTGTCGGTATACGTGGACTTCAGCTTCGCGAGCCCGCGATGCTCGAGCAGCAGCTTCGGCAGCGGGTAGTCTTCGGCGAGCTTCTGCAGCACTTCTTCGTCGGTGGACGGCGCGCCGCTGGGCGTTTTCTTCACGACGGGCAGTTGCAGCTTCTCGAAGAAGATCTGGCCGATCTGCTTCGGCGAGCCGAGGTTGAACTCGCCGCCCGCCAGCGCATACGCCTGCTGTTCGAGCTCGACGAGACGCACGGCAATTTCCGCGCTCTGACGCTCGAGGCGCTCCGCATCGATCAGGACACCGTTGCGTTCCATCTGGCGCAGCACGCGCGAAGTGGGCATCTCGATCTCGCGGTACACGTAGCCCAGTCCCTTCTCCTGCTCGATCTGCGGATAGAGCGCGAGATGCAGTTGCAGCGTGATGTCGGCATCTTCCGCCGCATATTCGGCCGCCTTGTCGAGCGCGACTTCGTCGAAGCCGATCTGCTGCGCGCCCTTGCCCGCCACTTCCTCGTACTTGATCGTCTTGATGCCGAGGTGACGCAGCGCGAGGCTGTCCATGTCATGGCTGCGATGCGATTCGAGCACGTACGATTCGAGCATCGTGTCGTACTCGACGCCGCCCAGCGCAATGTCGTAGTTCGCGAGCACCTGCTCGTCGTACTTCATGTGCTGGCCGACCTTCTTGTGCTGCCCGCTTTCCAGCCACGGCTTCAGGCGCGCGAGCACTTCGTCGAGCGGCAACTGATCGGGCACGTCCGGCCCGCGATGGCCAACCGGCAGATACGCGGCCTGTCCAGGCTCCGTGGCAAACGAAAGGCCGACGAGCTTCGCGACCATGGGATCGAGCGACGTCGTCTCGGTGTCGAACGCGGTCAGGCGGGCGCCTTCGATCTTCCCGAGCCATGCGTCGAATTGGTCCCACGTCTGGATCGTTTCGTAGTGGCGCGGCACGTCGAGCATCAGCGCGGGCTGCACGTCCGCGTCCTGCTTCGGTGCGTCGCCGCTCGTCGCGGCCGGCACGCTGCTGCTCTGATCGGCTTCATTGACTTCGCGCAGCCAGGTCTTGAAGCCATGACGCGCGAAGATGTCGCGCAATTCCTCACGCGCTTCGGCTCGCGTGGCGAGCGAGGCTTCGATCGACTCGATGTGCGGCGTGAGTTCGCAAGCCGTCTCCACGGTGACGAGCTTTCTCGCCATCGGCAGGAAATCGAGCGCGTCACGCAGATAGCCGCCCACGGCCCCCTTGATTTCGGCCGCATGTTCGACGATGCCGTCGAGCGTGCCGTACTCCGTGAGCCACTTCACCGCCGTCTTCGGGCCGCACTTGTTCACGCCCGGCACGTTGTCCACGGTGTCGCCGATCAGCGAAAGATAATCGACGATGCGCTCCGGCGGCACGCCGAACTTCGCGATCACGCCTTCGCGGTCGAGCGTTTCGTTCGTCATCGTGTTGATGAGCGTGACGCGGTCCGTCACGAGCTGCGCGAGATCCTTGTCGCCCGTGGAAACGATCACTTTCATGCCGAGCTTTTCGGCCTGGCGCGCGAGGGTGCCGATCACGTCGTCGGCCTCGACGCCTTCGATCATCAGGAGCGGCCAGCCGAGCGCGCGCACGGCCACGTGGATGGGCTCGATCTGCGCCGCAAGCGGCTCGGGCATGGAAGGCCGGTTCGCCTTATAGTCGGGATACCAGTCGTCGCGGAACGTCTTGCCCTTCGCATCGAACACGCACGCGCTATACTCTGCCGTAACCTCCTTGCGCATACGGCGCAGCATGTTGATGATCCCGTATAGCGCACCCGTCGGCTCGCCGTCAGGACCGCGCAGATCCGGCATCGCATGGTAGGCCCGATAGAGATAGCTGGAACCGTCGACCAGCAACAGGGTCTTTCCTTCCAGCTCAGTATGTAGGTTGGTTTCCACGCGTAGTTCTTCAGGCATTATGGACAAGAGAAAAGTGATTCCGAGTCTGCGTTCGCTCGCAGATCAAGAGCGCGCAACGGCCAAGAAGGCGCGCGCATCGTGGCAGATGTTCACGATTATGGCAGAGTTTATCGAGGCGACCGAGTACCTCTCCGAGATCCGGCCGGCCGTCAGCATCTACGGTTCTGCCCGCCTGAAACCGGACTCGAAGTACTATCAGCTGGCTATCGAAATCGCGGGCAAAGTGTCCGACGCGGGCTTCGCCGTGATCTCCGGCGGCGGCCCCGGCATCATGGAAGCGGCGAACAAGGGCGCGCACGCCGGCAAGTCGCCTTCGGTGGGCCTGAACATCGAGCTGCCGCACGAGCAGTCGGGCAACCAGTGGCAGGACATTTCGCTGCGTTTCCGCCATTTCTTCACGCGCAAGGTCACCTTCGTCAAGAACTCCGACGCCGTGATCGTCATGCCGGGCGGCTTCGGCACCCTCGACGAACTGGCCGAAGTGCTCACGCTGATCCAGACGAAGAAATCGCGCCACGTGCCGATCATTCTGGTGGGCTCGGAGTTCTGGCAAGGCCTGCTTGCCTGGTTCCGCTCGGCGCTCGTGCCGATGGGCCTCATCAATCCCGAAGACATGGACCTGATGCAGGTGATCGACGACCCGGACCAGGTGCTCGAAGCGGTCCTCAAGTTCTATGAGGACAAGGACAGCGGCGAAGAAGGCGAGAAAGTCCGCCACGAGCGCAGCGACTCCGACGAAGACCGGATGTTCTACCTCTGACATTCGGCTTTCGTTTCATCTCTGCGATGAATCAAACGCTCCCCCAGGACGCACCGCCGGACGCCGCCGGCGCGCCGCATGCGCCAACGGTGCGCGAACTGTTCCTCGGCTTTCTCGGGCTGGGCTTTTCTTCGTTCGGCGGCGCGCTGCCGCTTGCGCGCCGCACCATTGTCGAGCAGCGCCACTGGCTTTCGGCCGCGGAATTCACGGACCTGCTCGGCCTGTGCCAATTCCTGCCTGGCGGCAACGTCATCAACCTTTCGGTCGCGATCGGCATGCGCTTCAGGGGCTGGCGCGGCGCGCTGGCCGGCCTGCTCGGGCTGATGGCCGGGCCGACGCTCGTGGTCATCGCACTCGGCGTGCTCTACGAGCGCACGCAAAACGATCCGCACGTGCGCCACCTGTTCGTCGGGCTTGCTGCGGCCGCGGCCGGGCTCCTCGTCGCGATGGCCGTGAAAATCCTGTTGCCGCTGCGCCGCGAGCCCGCCACGGCCTTCGTCGCGCTGCTCGGCTTCGTCGCCATAGCGATCCTGCGCACGCCGCTCCTGCCCACCATGCTCGTGCTCACCCCCGTCGGCATCGCCTTCGCGGCGCGCGCCGCCCGCCGCGTGGGAGGCGCGCGATGAACGCCACGCCCGTCGCACTCGCCGCGATCTTCAGCCAGCTCTCGCTGCTCGCGTTCGGCGGCGGCAATACGATCCTGCCCGAGATGCAGCGTCAGGTCGTGGAGGTGCATCACTGGATGCCCGCCAGCGAGTTCAGCGCGCTCTTCGCGCTCGCCCAGGCCGCGCCCGGGCCGAACCTGATGATCGTCCCACTGGTTGGCTGGCATGTGGCTGGCTGGGCCGGCCTGATCGTGACTTCCGTGGCGAAGTTCGGTCCTTCGTCGCTCGTGACCATCGCCGTGCTGCACGCATGGGACCGCTTCAAGGACCGCCCGTGGCGGCGCATCGCGCAGCGCGGGCTCGTGCCGGTGACGGCGGGCCTCGTGGCCGCCAGTGCGATGCTGATTGCGAAGGCCTCCGATCCTTCGTGGATCGCGTGGGCGATCACTGGCGTGTGCGCGGTGCTGGCATTTCGCACGAAGGTCCATCCGCTGTGGCTGCTCGCGGCGGGTAGCCTGATCGGGTTGAGCGGGTTCGGGCAATGAGAAAGGAGAGGCTCGACCCGGACCGCCAGGCTATCCATATGGATTGCTGATGATTCAGGTCACGAGACCGGCTACGCATCGCGCGCAGCCGGACTTTGTGTTACTGAAATGCCACCTCGGCAAAGCTGCGCAGCTTGCGGCTATGCAGCTTGTGCAAGCCATTCGTGCGCAGAATCTCCATCGCTTTCACACCAATCTGCAGATGCTGGTCCACCTGGGCGCGATAGAACGAATCGGCCATGCCGGGCAGCTTCAGCTCGCCATGCAGCGGCTTGTCCGAGACGCACAGCAGCGTGCCGTACGGCACGCGAAACCGGAACCCGTTCGCCGCAATCGTCGCGCTTTCCATATCGAGCGCAACCGCGCGGCTTTGCGACAGCCGCTGCACCGGCTCGCGATGATCGCGCAATTCCCAGTTGCGGTTGTCCACGCTCGCCACCGTACCCGTGCGCATCACGCGCTTAAGCTCCGGGCCGTCGAGCTGCGTGACCTGCGCCACCGCGCGCTCCAGCGCGAGCTGCACTTCCGCCAGCGCCGGAATCGGCACCCACAGCGGCAGGTCCGCGTCGAGCACGTGATCTTCGCGCACGTAGCCGTGTGCGAGCACGTAGTCGCCAAGACGCTGCGTGTTGCGCAAACCGGCGCAGTGTCCAAGCATGACCCACGCGTGCGGCCGCAGCACGGCGATGTGATCGGTAATGGTCTTCGCGTTCGAAGGCCCCACGCCGATGTTGACCATCGTGATCCCGCTGCCGTCCGCGCGCTTCAGGTGGTAGGCCGGCATCTGCGGCAGGCGCGCCGCCAGCGTGCCTTCGTCGTCCTGCTCGCCCAGATTCGCGTTGTACGTCACCACGTCGCCCGGTTCGACGAACGAGGTGTACTCGCTGCGATAGTTGCGCACGTCGGCGTCGTCGGTGTGGGCCATCATCGCGCGGCCGAGCTTCACGAACTCGTCGATATAGAACTGGTAATTCGTATAGAGCACGTAGTTCTGGAAGTGCGTGGGCGACGTGGCCGTATAGTGCCTCAGCCGGTGCAGCGAGAAATCCACGCGCGGCGCCGTGAAGAGCGCGAGCGGCTGCGGCTCGCCCGGCGCCGGTTCATAGGTGCCGTTAACGATGCGGTCGTCGAGCTGCGCGAGATCGGGCGTGTCGAACACGTCGCGCATGGCGACGAGCCGCTCGCGGTCCAGGTCGCCTTCCAGGTGGATGCCTTCGGCAAAGGCGAAATGCACCGGAATGGGCTGTTCCGAAACGCCCACTTCGATCGACACGTGATGGTTCTTCGCCAGCAGCCGCAACTGCTCGCGGTAATAGTCGCCGAACAGGTCCGGCCGCGTGACGGTCGTCTCGAACACGCCCGGTCCCGCCACGAAACCATAGGAGCGCCGCGAGTCGATGTGCGTGTTGACTTCCGTGCGAATGCGCACGAACGGATAGCACGCGCGCACGCGGCGATCGAACGCCTCGCCGCGCCGGTAGCGCGCGAACGCATCGCGCAAGAACGAGGTGTTCGACTCGTAGATGGTGGACAGGCGGGCGACAGCGTCGGCGGCGTCCGTGAAGGATCCGGTCGGGAAATCATGCGCGGGCGTCATGAACGGCCGCAGGTGGGTGTCGTTATTCATCGTCTTGCGCTCCGGTCGGTCGAACCACCTTACCACGGAACCCCGCCATGCTGAGCACAGCCCTTCGGCGCGCCCGGCGATTGGCCGCCGGCCCCGCTATCGGGCACGGAACGGCATGGGGCGCGACGGCCGGATTTGCTAGAATTGAGCCATCGAACCGGACAATCCACGGAATCAACATGAAGTTGCTCCTTCCCGCCGCCGCCGCGACGATGCTCGCGCTCAACGGGGTTACCATGGGAGTCGCCATGGCCGCGCCCAACGACGACGCGAAGAACGCCGTCGAAGCCCAATCGGCAGAGTCGGCGCAAGCGCCGCAGCCGGAACTGTCGGCCAACGAAAAGGCGGGCCTGCCGAATCTCGAGCAGATCAACCGGCCGGCGGCCAAGGTCACCTCGAAGGTCGACATCAACGTGCCGCGCAAGCCCAGCTTCCACGAAGTGAGCCCGAACGGCACCGAAATCACCGAGTACCGCGACAAAGGCAAGCCCGTCGAAATCAACGTGCGCTCGAACTTCGGCACGCACTACACGATGACCGCGCCCGCCGACACGTCGCCGCAAGTGCATTCGAGCGGCGAAGCCAGCACGCGCCTGCCGTCGATCAACCTGCATTACTGATACGCTGCCTGCCCGCGCTTCCCACATCTGGCGTGCATCTGGTGTGCGGGGCGCGAACTGCGGCGCCCCGGCAAATTCGCTCCCGCAGGCACCGCGCGGGTCATCCCCGCGGCGGAGCATTGCGCGCCGCGCCTGCCCACGAAACCAACCTGACTCCCGCATGGCCGTCTTCACCGCTGTCACCGATACCCAGCTTGGCGCGTGGATGCGCGACTACGATCTCGGCGAAATCGTCGATTTCCGCGGCATCCAGTCCGGCATTGAGAACAGCAACTTCTTCCTGACGACGACGCGCGGCGAATACGTCCTGACGATCTTCGAAAAGCTGACGGCCGAACAACTGCCGTTCTACCTCGACCTGATGCGCCACCTGGCGGCGCACCGCGTACCGGTGCCCGACCCGATGCCGCGCGCAGACGGCGCCCTCTTTGGCCTCTTGCACGGCAAGCCCGCGGCCATCGTGACGAAGCTCGACGGCAAGCCCGAGCTCGCGCCGGGCGTCGAGCATTGCGCCGAAGTGGGCCAGATGCTCGCGCGCCTGCATCTGGCGGGCCGCGACTTCGAGGGCGACCAGCCGAACCTGCGCAGCCTCCCGTGGTGGGAAGAGACGGTGCCGACGGTGCTGCCGTTCCTCGCCGGCGCGCAGCGCGATCTGCTGAGCGCCGAGCTCGCGCATCAGCGTGCGTTCTTCGCGTCCGCCGACTACGCCGCGCTGCCGGGCGGCGCGTGCCACTGCGATCTGTTCCGCGATAACGTGCTGTTCGCGCACACGAACGCGGCGCCGGGGCACGAGGTGCGCCTGGGCGGCTTTTTCGATTTCTATTTCGCCGGCTGCGACAAGTGGCTGTTCGACCTGGCGGTCACGGTGAACGACTGGTGCGTGGACCTGCCCACGGGCGCGCTCGATCTGCCGCGCGCCGAGGCGCTGTTGCGCGCCTATCAGACGGTGCGGCCCCTCGCGCCGGCGGAAATCCGCCACTGGGACGACATGCTGCGCGCCGGCGCCTACCGTTTCTGGCTGTCGCGCCTGTACGATTTCCACTTGCCGCGCTCGGCCGAGCTGCTCAAGCCGCACGATCCCGGCCACTTCGAGCGGATACTCCGCCAGCGCCTCGCCGGCAGCGCGAACGCAGCCCTCCATGCAGGATCCCGCGCATGCAACTGATCGAAGTGCCCGCAAAGGCGGGCTACGTCTGGTTCCGCCAAGGCATCTGGCTGTTCCGCCGCAATCCGCTGGCGTTCCTCACGCTGTTCTTCGCGTATCTGCTCGCGATGACGCTGATCTCCGCCATTCCGATGGTGGGCGGCGTGCTGCCGCTGCTTTTCGTGCCGGGCGTGGCGGTGGGGTTCATGGCGGCGTGCCGCGACACGGTAGCCGGCAAGCCGGTCTTTCCCACGATCCTGATCGACGGTTTCCGCTCTTACGGCTCCGCGGTGACGAAGCGCCTCTTCGCGCTCGGCGGGATCTACGTGCTGGCGATGACGCTCGTGCTGGCCGCCTCCGCGCTGGCAGACGGCGGCACGCTGCTGCAGTTGATGACGCTGGGCGGCACGCTAGACACGGACACGCTCGAAAACAGCAATGTCCCGCTCGCGGTGCTCGCGTCGCTCGTGCTTTACGTGCCGGTGTCGATGCTGTTCTGGTTCGCGCCCGTGCTGACGGCCTGGCACGACGTGCCGCCCGTCAAGGCGATGTTTTTCAGCGTGGTGAGCTGCTGGCGCAACAAGGGGGCGTTCATGGTCTACGGCGCCTTGTGGATGGCCGTGTCGGTCGCCGTTTCAGTGGGACTCTCGGCGCTGCTGCACGCGCTCGACGCCGGCGGCTATGCGCTCGCCGTCCTGATGCCCGCGCTCATCATCGTGACCACGATGCTCTACTGCTCGTTCTACGCGACCTACCGCGGCTGCTTCGGCGTTCAGGATCAGCAGACCGTCGACGCCAGCCGCTAGACCGTTCCGCCAACGGCTCAGTACTGGCTCATCCAGTCCGGATGACGCGTGGCCTTTTCCCGGTCGAGCTTGCGCAGACGGAATTCCAGATCGTAGATATCGTTCGCTTCGGAGAGATACGCTTCTTCGCGCTCTTTTTGGTGCTCGTCGGCGGACTTCGTGAGGAACAGGAACAGACGGCTAAGGAGATACATGATTTGCCCCTACTTCGGATGGCATTCGCTTTGAATGGACAAACGAATTATAGGGTAAACCCTAATCTCTTGCCAGCCATCTCGACCGAGCGTTTATTCAAGATGGAGGCGGCGGTACTGCTCCCTTAGCGCACCCTTACTGCGTCCTTATCGCGCGCCTCCGGCCATCTTTCGGCCAAATGCATCGTTGGCCGCTGCGCGGCGGCGGCCTTCGAAGAAATGCCAGATCATCGCGCTGGCGTCCGGCCCCGTGGCCGAGTGGAATGGCACGGTGTCGTCGCCGCCGCTCCAGGCATGGTCGAGATTCGACACGCGGCACAGGCGCACCACGCTCTCGCCGCGTCGCGTGTAGTCCTGCACGACATGGTCATCGCGCGCCGCCTCCTCGGCCGCGACATCGGGTCGCACGCCATGCTCGTCGGCGAGGCCATTCAGCCGCAGGAACTGCACCGCCAGTTGTTCGGCGTTGATCGGCGCGACCACGGAATCCTGATCGCCTTGCACGACGATCGCGGGCATGCCCGGGTGCGCCCCGCCATCCAGTTGCCGCTCGAGCAGACCGACCGGGTCCTGATGGAGCCCGCGCCGCATGACGTCCAGCGCCTGAACGCCCGAACGCGCCTCGCCGAATGCGGGTCCCGAGTGCAGGGCGACCGCCGCGAAACGATCCGGCGCACGCACGGCCAGCAGCGCGGCCAGCCCGGCGCCGGCCGAAAGGCCCGCCAGATAGACGCGGGAAGCGTCGAAGCCATATTCGTCCACGAGCGTGTCGACCAGCGAGACCACCGCCGCCGCCTCGCCGCCGCCGGCCTCCTCGCGTGCGTCGTACCAGTGCCAGCACTGATGCGGGTGCGCCTGCGCGGACTGTTCGGGATAGACCACGGCAAAGCCGTGCCGGTCGGCGAGCAGGTTCATGCGCGTGCCTTCGGCGAACGTGTCCATCGATTGCTGGCAGCCGTGCAGCATCACGACGAGCGGCAGGCCGGACGGATCGTCATGGCCCGCCGGCAGATAGAGCCCGTAGGCAAGCGTACGGGCGGCGCGCTGCGGCGTGGCCGGCGCGATATGTTCGTCGCGCCGCCACTCGCCCGCCGCCCAGGCGGCCGCGCGCGGCCCCACCCGCGACTCGCGCGGCGGGGCCATGGGGCGCGCCGCGCGAGGCGCAGCCGCGGTGGGCGCGGCGGCCGCCTCGGTCACCGCAGTCTGGGCGGCGCGCCACAGCGCCTGCGGCTGCGGCGCGTGCTGGCGCGCTTCGCGCAGCGCCGCACGGGCAGCCCGATTCTGGATGGCGAGCAGACGTCGCATGCCACCCGCCCACAGCTTCGTCAGATCCTTCGTCATCATCAGCCTCGTGAAAGGGGGTCGGATACGCCAAAGGATAGTGCCGATGGCGCGTCGTTGTGCGATGCACAATAACACTAAATGGTGGACGCTGCAGCGGAATACAAGTCGCCGCCGGACGCTGATCGTGCAGTGCAAATAGATGTCGAACGGATGAGGCCCCTGCCGAGGTTTTTCGAGACGGCTATACTTGGAAAACTTATGCGATGTGCGTGTCCGCCAGTTGAGCGCCTCGCGCGTTAGCTACCTTAACCGGCAGAACTTTCTTGTTGCCGCAGCGTTGCGGCGCCAACTCATGCCCGATTTACCCCTTCACCTTTGGTACTCGATCACGAACCTCGGCGGCGCCGGACTGGCGCTGCCGCTCGCGTTCGCGATCGCGCTCTGGCTCCTGGCCGGCTACTCCACGCGGATGGCCGCGAGCTGGCTGCTGCTCCTCGGCGCGGCGATCGGCGTGGTCACCGTCACCAAGATCGCCTTCCTCGGCTGGGGCGTTGGGGTGCGCGAGCTCGACTTCACCGGCGTGAGCGGCCATGCCATGCTCTCCACGGCCGTCTACCCGGTGGCATTCTTCCTGATGCTGCAGGGCGTGCGGCCGGGGCTGCGCGCCGCGGGTGTCGCCGTTGGGCTGGTCACGGGAGTCGCGGTCGGACTCTCGCGCGTCGTGCTGGAAGCGCACTCGCCGTCCGAAGCCGTTGCCGGCTTCGTCGTCGGCGCGCTGACGGCACTCATTTTCGTGCGCTACTGGTGGGACGCCCAGTCGGGCCGTCTGTCGGGAGCGGTCGTCACGCTGAGTCTCGCTGCGCTGACTTTCGCACTGCACGACGTGCACGTGCCCACGCACCGCTGGGTCACGCATCTCGCGCTGACCGTATCGGGCCACGAGCAGCCCTACGTGCGTGCCCGCTGGAAGGCCAACCGGCCGAAGGCGCCCGACTCGCCGATTTCCCAGACCCGCAATACGCTCGGCGCACCGGCCCAACGCCACGCCTGACGGCGCGGGTGTTCGTAGCCGTCAGCCGCTCACCCCCAACACCACGCTCGATGCCTTGAAAACAGCCGTCGCCGCCGCACCGGGGGCGAGGCCGAGCGCCTCGACGCTTGCGTCCGTCACGACCGCCGCGATCACAACGGCCCCATGCAGATCCAACGTCACTTCGGCATTCACGGCCCCGCGCCGCACCTGGCTCACCGTCCCGCCCAGGCGATTGCGCGCCGACAATCGCGCGGCGTCTCCGGCCGCTCCGGCCACCAGCACGACCGACGACGCTTTCACGAGCGCAACGGCGGCAGCGCCTTCGGCGAGCCCCAGCACTTCGGTACTTTCGCGCGTCACCACGGCCACCACCGTCTGACCGCCCGGCAACGCCAGCGACACCTCGTCGTTCACCTCGCCCCGCACGATTGCCGCAACGGTGCCGTAGAGGTAATTACGTGCGCTCGTCCGCAGGCCGAAGCGCCCGAGGAGCGCGAAATCGCTATCGACGCTGCTTGCGGCCTCCGCGCCACCAAGCGCTACCGCAGCGGCCGCCGCCCGCTCCAGAAAGCGCCGATGCTCGCGCTCGAGGACACGCCAGGTGTCGATAAGGCGCAGCGCGCGCGGCGTGAGCGTTGTCCCGCCGCCGCCCTTGCCGCCCGTCGCGCGAATCACGAGCGGCTCGCCGGCGAGATTGTTCATGGCGTCGATGGCGTCCCATGCGGCCTTGTAGCTCATGCCGACCGCCTTGGCGGCGCCCGTGATCGAGCCGGTCTCGCGAATCGCGGCGAGTAGCCCGATGCGCACCGCACCGCCCAGCATCTGCGGTCCGGACTGAAACCAGAGCGAACCGCCGACACCGAGTTCGGGCCCGGACGCCGCCGCCGTCGACGGCAGATCACTGGAGGAAGAATTCATCGTCGTGGCTGCAAAGGCGAAGCGCGCGTTTGGGTATCCGATTATAGAGACGGGGTGCCCGCGTTTCCGGCGCCTCAGTCACGCGGAACCTTGGGCCGGCGCAGCTCGCGCAGCAGGCGCTCGCCCTCCTTCGCTGTATAGCGCTTGACGGCTTCGCACCAGCCGCGCGCGAAGCCAAGCTGATACGGCTCCACGTCCATCCCTTCGATAAAACGCAGCCCGACGGCCGCATCGTTCCCGTCGCCAAGCACAGCCTGGAGCCGCGCGAGGGTACGGACGGTCTCCGTTCGGGTACGCCGCGAGAGCAGCGGTGTAAAAAACTCCAGCGTGTAGCGCAGATACTTCGCATGAATACGCGCATGATGCCGGCTCGCTTCGTCGATCGAAGTGAGATTCTTCGTTTCGGCCAGGCAAGTGTAATAGCGCCGCACCCGTTTTCGCGCGTGCTCGTGCAGCGAGCGCGCGAACTCGCCGTCCGCCGCCTCACGGTCGGCCAGCGCGGCCAGCCAGCGCAACCACGCCAGAGCGAGGTGCGCATAACGCGGCGAACGCAAGGCGTCGCGCACGCGCGCGCGCGCCGCGAGCCGCTCCGAATCCGCCGCCGCACGCATGGCATCCCAGCGCGCGGGCTCGACGTCGGCCGCGGCAAGCGCGGGCAGCGTCGATTCCACGAAGACGTCGCGATCGCGCGCGTCGCCGAGCAGGGTGCCCAGCCATGCCAGGTCCGGCTTGAGGCGCACGGTCCAGGTCTCGTCCTGCCAACGCTTGAAGATCCGCATCGCCGTGCGCAGCCGCCGCTGCGATATGCGCATCTGGTGAATGAACTCGGTTTTCGCCGAGTCGCGCACGCCTGCGTCGTTGCCGAACCACTGCGCGCTGATGTTGCGCCCGATCGCGACGAGTGCCGCCTCGTCCGTGTCCGCGCCCGCCAGATCGACCGGTGCGGCGCGCACGGCCTCGGCATCGCCAGCCAGGCTGCCGGACGCGGCGCGCTCCAGGGCATCCGTCATGCGCACGAACGCGGGCGCATCCGTGCTCGCGGCGTCGACCAGCGTGTCGCCGCAGGCGAACAGCGCCTGCACGATGGGCGCGGCTTCGGCGCCGTCGGGCCAGGGCGCGCGCAGGCGCAGTTCGTGCAAGCAAGGCGGATCGCCCGCCACGTCGTCAGGCGTCGCTCGTTTGCGCAGGCCCGACTCCAGTATCAGCTCGGCCTCGACGCCCTCGCACACCCATGGCCAGCGATAACGCACGAACTCCAGCGCGGCAACGGCGACCGGCTCGCCAGCCTCGGCCAGCGCCTCGCGAAACGGCTCCGGCGCGGCGTCGAAGAGCGCATTGGCTACGTCGTCCGCATCGAGCGGCGCAGCGAAGATCGGTGTGAGCGCCGTGACACCCGGCGTAACGGTGCGGCGGCGCGACACCGCCACCTCGCGCGCGCCGCCGCACGTCTCGACGGCAATCCGCCAGCCGTCCCGGGCCAGCAGGGCCTCGCCGTCGAATACGACGGTGGTGACGCGCTCGCCTTGTGCCGTGGGCGCGGCGAGTTGCGGCAGTGCGGCAGTGAACGACGCCGCGAGCGCGGCGGCCTGCGCCGTATCCGACTGCCCGTTTTCGTCAGTCGCGGGGCACGGCGCGGGAACGACAATATCCAGCACGATTTCGAGGACACGAACCATGAACGCTCCAGAGATCGATCGGAGGGCGAAACAAGGTGGCGGAAGGAATCGAAACGGCGACGGCAGACCCTATGTCCCCAATAGTACAACGGCCTGTTCGCCATGGTGCGGACGTCAAGGCGCGACAGTCGGGCACATCCTTCCCCATGCCCGTGCGGCTTGACTATTATCAAGACAGCAAATATGCGACAGTGAAAAAATGTTTACATGTTCATTCCAGCAATCCGATTATCTGTAAGGAGTAGCGAGTGTTCCCGGAATTCAGAGATTTGATTTCGCGCCTGAAGACGGAGGACGAGCATTTCGCGCGAATCTTCCATCGTCACAACGAACTGGACCAGCAGATCAAAAACATGGAAGCGGGTCTCGTGCCGGCCAACGGCATGGAGATCGAGCAACTGAAGAAAGAAAAACTGCAGCTCAAGGACTCGCTCTACCAGATCCTTCGCAAGGTCTCGAACGCCTGACCCCGCGTGGCGTGGGTCGCCAGCGGCATCTCGCGCTGGCAGGCGCGCGTTGATTTTGCCCGCGCAAATCCGCGCCACGGCGGCATCCGGCGTTCGCCCCGCTCCGGCAGCCACGCGCCCCTGCCACCTCTCGTCCGCAAGCATCGCCTGCGTGCAACGCTTGCGCCCTGTACGACGCACGATCGATACGTATGCCGAACACCCGCCAGGACACGCCGTCTTCCCTTCACTCCGTCACACCCGAACCCACGCTTCATGGAGCCGACCGCGACACCCAGGCGCCGGCCATCACGCCCCGCGGCGCCGAACGGCGCACCGTTGACGACCGCGTCGAGGCCGCCGCGCAAATCATCGCGGGCACCGTGCAGGATCTCGTCTCGGCAAGCGCCGCAACCAGCGAATCGCCGTCGTCGCTGCTCGATTCGATTGCGGCGATCATGAAAGGCCTGTCGCCCGACGAAGCCGCGCAACTGCGCAGCATGATCCTGAACGGCAACCCCGCCGACTGGCGGGCCGCGCGCACGCGACATCCCGACGATGAACTCGTGCCAGGCTGGCGCAACGGCGACTATCCCTACCGCAACCTGATGTCGCGCCGCGCCTACGAGCGACAGAAATACCGTCTGCAAGTCGAGCTGCTGAAGCTCCAGGCGTGGGTGCGCGAGACCGGCCAGCGCGTGGTGATTCTGTTCGAAGGACGCGACGCGGCAGGCAAGGGCGGCACGATCAAGCGCTTCATGGAGCACCTGAATCCGCGCGGCGCTCGGGTGGTTGCGCTGGAAAAGCCGACCGAGGTCGAGCGCGGCCAGTGGTACTTTCAGCGCTACGTGCAGCATCTGCCTTCGGCGGGCGAAATCGTGCTGTTCGACCGCTCGTGGTACAACCGCGCGGGCGTCGAGCGCGTCATGGGTTTCTGCACGCCCGGCGAATATGGCGAGTTCATGCAGCAGGTGCCGGAATTCGAACGCCAGTTGATCCGCAGCGGCATCCACCTGATCAAGTTCTGGTTCTCGGTGAGCCGCGCCGAGCAGCGACGCCGCTTCAAGGAACGCAAGGTGCATCCGCTCAAGCAATGGAAGCTGAGTCCCGTCGATCTGGCATCGCTCGACAAGTGGGACGACTACACGCTCGCGAAAGAAACGATGTTCTCGCAGACAGATACGGCCGACGCGCCCTGGACCGTGATCCGCTCGGACTGCAAGAAACGCGCGCGCCTGAACGCGATGCGCTTCGTGCTGCACAAACTCCCCTACGCGAGCCGCGATTCCGAAACCGTCGGCTCTGTCGATCCGCTGCTCGTGAGCCGCGCGCTTTAGGCCAGAGCTTCAAGCCCTGCCTTACGCTCCTGCGCCGCCGCGCACCGTCCCTCTGGCGCGCGGCGGCCTTCCTCGCGCCGCTTTCCTGCCGCCCTTTCCTGTCCTCTTACGTCGCGTACTGCGCAATCCCGTTGCCGAACGACCAGTTCTCGCGCGCCACGTCAACGAGCGTGACGAACACATCCTCGGGGCGCACGCCCGGGCTTTCCGCGAGATTGCGCGCGATCTGCGCGAACAACGCCTTCTTCTGGTCCTGCCCGCGCGTGTTGTTCACCGCGATCTGAATCATCACGAGGTTGTCGCTACGCTCGATGCCCAGATAGTGGCGACCGAAGAAAAAGTTCTCCGCGTCGTGCTCGTTGACGAGCATGAAGAGGTCGTCCTCCGGCACCTTGAACACCTCCCTCAGTGCGCCATGAACGCCCTTCACGAGGGCTGCGCGATATTCGGCGGGCTTGCCGGCACGAACGGCGATTCGGGTAAATGGCATGTCGTTCTCCTTCGGTGAATGAACATGCACAAGAATAGGCAAGCGCTATCATAATAAACAGACATGACTGGATATTTCATCCATTTACGCTGGAAATAAAATGACCCCGACACTCGATCTGGATGCTGTCCGCGCCTTCGTGCTGGTCGCCGAATTGCGCAGCTTCACGCGCGCCGCCGACGCGCTCGACACCACGCAATCCGCCGTCAGCCTCAAGCTCAAGCGGCTCGAGCGGCACCTCGAGCGCCAGTTGCTGGAACGCACGCCGCGCGTCGTACGGCTTTCCGCCGACGGTCTTGCCTTCCTGCATGCCGCCCGCGATCTGCTCGGCGCGCACGAGCGCGCGCTCGGTGCGTTCGGCGGCGATGAGCGGCGCCTCGCGCTCGGGCTGAGCGAGCACGTCGCCGATGCGCAGCTTGCCCGCCAGCTCGCGAATCTGCGCGCGCACGACCCGGCGCTCGTGATCGAACTGCATCTGGGACAGTCGGCGGCACTGCTCGCGCAGTACGACGAGCGCCGGCTCGACGCCGTGATCGCCCGTCAGGACGAAGACGAACTGCCGCGCGGCGGCGCGCAGCCGCTCTTTTCCGAACCGCTGGTCTGGCTGGCTGCCCCCGGGTTCCAGTGGCAGCCGGGCACGCGACTGCCGCTCGCACTGCTTACCGCCCCGTGTGCGGTGCGGACGGCGGCCATCCGCGCGCTCGACGCCGCAGATACAGGCTGGGAAGAAGTATTCGTGGGCGGCGGAGTCGCCGCCGTCGGCGCGGCATTGGAGGCGGGCCTCGCCGTTTCGCCGCTGGCACGGCGGGTAGCGCCGCGTACGCTCATCGATGTGGGATCGCGGTTCGATTTGCCTGCGCTGCCCGTTTCGCGCGTGCAGTTGCACTCGCGTGTGCGCGAGCCGCGCTCGGCGGCCACGCTGCAACTGCTGGCCGCCAGCCTGGGCTCGGGTTGAACGAGCGCGGTGCGCGCCGGGTGTCTGTCTCAGCGTTATCGGGCGGCGATTATATCCAACCAGAGCTTGCAATAATCCATATATAGACTATTATTTAGTAAAAGTTCATTTCAGGACTCAATCATGCCTCATGCGATTGCTGCGTCGTCGACCATTCCGGCCCGGCGACCGGGCGCCGAGCCCACGCTTACCCAGATGTCCGCTGCCGGACTGCGCGCCTTCTTCAACATTGCGCACGACTGGGATCTCACCGTGGACGAGCAGATCGTCCTGCTCGGCACACCCGGCCGCTCGACCTTCTTCAAATGGAAGCAGGCGCCCGAAAGCGCGCGCCTTGGCCGCGACACGCTGGAGCGCCTCTCGCTGCTGCTCGGCATCTACAAGGCCTTACAGATTCTCCTGCCCCAGCCCACGGCCGCGGACGCCTGGATCAAACGCCCCAACAGCGCGCCGCCTTTCGGCGGCCGGCGCGCACTCGACCGCATGCTGGCCGGCAACGTCAGCGATCTCGTGGCGGTACGGCAGTATTTGGACGCAATGCGGGGCGGCTGGGCGTGACGCAAACGAACTGGCAAGACCGCTGGCGCAGCGCGCCGCTCACCTGGTCGCCCGCGTACCGGGTCATTCCCACCCGCTTTCCCGCCGTGAACCTGTTCGACCGCGTGGCATCGGCGGAAGACTTCGAGGCGCTTTACGCGCTCGAAGCGCTGACCAATGACCGCCTGCGCACCGAAACGGGCGAACTCGATCTGGTGCCGCGCGAGGAGCGCCGCTTCGGGCCGGGCTACGGCCCGATCATGGCGGCCTTCACGCATCTGAATCCGCAGGGCAGCCGCTTTTCGGACGGAACGTATGGCGTGTTCTACTGCGCCCGCGCGAAAGAGACCGCCATCGCCGAAACGCGCTATCACTCCGCGCTCTTCCTCGCGGCCACCCGCGAGCCGCCGCTGCGCCAGCAAATGCGGCTCTACACCGTCACGGCCGCGGGCGAGGCGGTGGACCTGCGCGACGATCCCACGGTCGACTCCGCCGTGCTCGCCCCCGACAGCTACGCGGCAGGCCAGGCGCTCGGGCGCGCGGTACGGGCCGCGGGTGCGCCCGGCATCGCCTATCCGTCGGTGCGCCACGCGGGCGGCGAATGCCTCGCCGCGTTGCGCACGTCGCTCGTGCGGGCGTGCCATCACGCGGCCTACCTCGAATACAACTGGAACGGGCACGCCATCGACATGGTGTTCGAGCTGAACCGCATCGGTTGAGGCGGAGGGGCTGCGTTCAGGGCAGCGCGATGTGCGCGGCGCCCTGCTCGCGCGCACCGCGCGTCGAAACCGACCACTGCCGCGAGGTCAGCGCCTCGACCATCGTGAGCCGGCCCTCGGCAATGAACGCGCCCGTATCGATGAAGATCTGGGAGCCGATCCGGGACACGTCGCGCATCGGCGTATGCCCGCAGTAGGTGGTGGAAAGCGCGCGCGGCTGCGGCTTCGTTTCGCCGAGCGCGAGTTCCCGTCCCCAGAGCAGACGTTCGCGCACCGTGGCGTCGAAACGGCCCGCGTCGAGTTCGGCGTCGTCGCCGAAGAATTCCGCATGCAGCACGTTGAAGCGCGACTCGCCCGCGCCGATCGCGCGGGCGAGCGGCAACTGGCGCAGACGAGCCGCATGCCGCGCAAGCGCGTCTTCGGACAGCGACTCGGCCCATGCGCCGCCAATGCCGTACCAGCGAAAACGCGGCAGGCGCCCTTCGGCGACGGCGCACATCGCATCCTCGTGATTGCCGAGCACCGCGTAGAACCAGGGCTTGTCCAGCAGGCCGAGCGCCTCCTCGCACTGGTCGCCGCGATCGACGAGGTCGCCTACCGAGAAGAGCCGGTCGCGCGCGGCATCGAAGGCCGCGTCGCGCAGCAGAAAGCGCAGCGCGTCCACGCAGCCGTGCAGGTCGCCGACCACGAAATCGCGGCCGGCGAGATTGCTCGCGTGATGCTGGACGACGGTGGCGGGAGAGGGTGTCATCCTCTCATCATAGCGCCGCGCGGCATTCGCGTATGAGGCCCACCGCGCACCGTCACTGCGGCTGGGCGCGCAGCGTGCCGACCTGATCGGGCGTGATCGTCGCCTGCGGATTGCCGAACTGCTTCGTCACGTAGTTCGTGATCGCGGCGACCTGGTCGTTCGTGAGTTCGCCGCCGAAGGCCGGCATCAGCACGTCCGCGTTCTTCGTTTTGCGCGTCACGCCGTGCAGGATCACCATGGCAAGGTTGTTCGCGCTCGCCGCGCCCGCCACGCTGTTGTGGATCAGCGCCGGATACGCGCCCGGCGCGCTCGCGCCGATGCCCTCGCCCGTCCAGTTGTGGCAGGTCGCGCAGTTCGCAATGAAGAGCTGCGCGCCGTTCACGCTCGTGACGGTCGTACCGCGCAGCGTCGTGACGTCGTCGATGGCGGGCTGGCCCCACGAGTCGCGTGCACGCGTCACGCCGCCCTCTATAGGCTGCTGCGCGTGCAGATACGCCACGATCGAGCGCAGGTCCTCGTTCGTGAGGTATTGCGTGGAGTTCTGCACGACCTCGGCCATCGGGCCCGCCGCATTCGCGTGGCCGCCCGCGGCGCCGGTGGCGAGATAGGCCATCAGTGCGTCGTCGCTCCAGTTGCCGATGCCGCCCGTGCGGTCCGGCGTGATGTTGTAGGCTTGCCAGCCCGCCTGGACTGCACCGGCGAAGCGGTCGGTCTTCTTCAGGCCCTGCATGAAGTTGCGCGGCGTGTGGCACTCCTCACAATGCGCGAGCCCTTCGACGAGATACGCGCCGCGGTTGTATTCGGCGCTCTTCTGCGGGTCCGGCACGAAACGCCCTTCGTCGAAATTGAAAAGGTTCCAGAAGATCATCAGCCAGCGCAGGTTGAACGGGAAGCGCAGATCGTTGGGCGGCGGCGTGTAATGCACCGGCGCGACGGTGTTCAGATACGCGCGGATCGCCAGCACGTCCTGTTCGGTGACGCGCGTGAACTCCACATAAGGAAACGCCGGATAGAGGTGCTCGCCGTCCTTGCCGACGCCCTCGTGCATCGCGCGCAGGAAGTCGGCGTCGCTCCACTTGCCGATGCCGGTATCGGGATCGGGCGTGATATTCGGCGTGTAGATCTTGCCGAACGGCGTCGAGATCGCGAGTCCGCCCGCGAACGGACGGCTCTTGTCGACGGTATGGCAGGCCATGCAGTCGCCCATGCGCGTGAGGTATTCGCCGCGCTTCACGAGCTCGGGCTGGTCCGCCGCAGCGGCGCCGGGCGCCGCGTCCGACGCCTCGCCGTGTGCGACGGACACCGGCAGCTCGTCCACGGGACGCGCCGCGCCGTCGTGCGACGCATGCCATGCGATATAGAGCGCGAACGCGCTGAAGAGCACCGCCGCGAAAGCGGCGCGCGTGCGCCACGTCCGTCGTGCGTAAGCCAGGGGCGCGAGCGCAGCGGTCGGTACGGATGGGGACTTTCGTTCGTTCATCGTCTGTCTCCGGCCGGTGCGCATCAGAGCTCGTGCCGCAGCTTGTCGGCCAGCTTCAGCGACAAGGCGGCGATCGTCAGCGTGCAGTTCACCGACGCCGCGGTCGGCATCACCGCGCTGCTCGCGACAAACAGGTTCGAATGATCGTGGGTGCGGCAGTCCGCATCGACGACCGAGTCAGCCGGATTCGCCCCCATGATCGTCGTGCCCATGATGTGGTTGTTCGGCGCGAAGGTGTCGTCGAACGAGACTTCGGTGCCGCCGAAGAGCTGCGCGATCTGCGCGTAGAGGTCGTGCGTGTTGGCCGCGCTCTTCTTCACGTAGTCGTTGATCGAGTAGTAGATCTCGGGCTGCGGAATGCCGAGCGAGTCCTTGTGCTCGCCCGAAGGCAGCACGCGGTTCTGCGGCTCCGGCAAATGTTCGTGGAAGCTGTTGATATTGAGCATGCGCGCGGCGCGGTCGCGTATCTGGCGGTCCAGCTCGGCGCCCGTCACGCCCTGCTGGATGAGCGCGGCCGTCACGGCCATCGTGCCGACGCCGTTCGACAAATGCAGCTTCTTCGCGGCGTAATCGGAGCGGAACGAACCATCGCGGAAGTTCACCACCGAGGTCATTTCCATCGGTCCGCGCCCCGGCCACAGCGGCTCGTTGGCGAGAAAGGTGACGCCCGTGCCCGGGTGATCCATCAGGTTGCGGCCCACCTGGTCCGAGCTGTTGCCGATGCCGTGCGGGAACGCGTCGCTCGTGGAGATCAGCATCAGCTTGGGCGTTTCGATGCCATTCGCGGCGAGCACGAAGAGCTTGCCCGTCACGCGCGTGCTGTTGCCGTTCGGGTCCTTGTAGTGCACTGCCGTGATGAGCCCCTTGTTGTCGGCTTCGATGCGGTAGACCACGGCCTCGGGAACGAGCTTCGCGCCGGCGCGCTCGGCTTTCTCCGCGTGCACCACGCCGCCGTACATGGCGGCGATCGGGCAGATCGGCATGCAATTGTTGTTGCCGCAACAGGTTGGGCGCGCATCGTAGGGACGGCTGTTGCGCGCGACGGGCTCGGGCACGACGTGAAAGCCGTTCGCGTTGAGCACATCAGAGAAGCGCTGGTCCATGTACGAGAGCGGCAGCATGCTCATGGGGTACGGGTGCGAGCGCGGCGAGCCCAGATCGTAAGGGGCGCCCGGCCCCGAAACGCCCAGCTCGATCTCGGCGAGCTGATACCAAGGTTCGAGCGTCTCGTACGGATACGGCCAGTCGCGGCCCACGCCGTATTGCGTATTGAGCTTGAAGTCGGACGGCAGGAGACGCCACGCGGCGGCGGCCCAGTGCCACGTCGTGCCGCCGACGAGGCGCAGATATTGCGAGTTGTACGGATAGTCGCCCTTCTGGATCATGTAGTCGTTGGGCGGCGAATACTCGGGATGCGGCGCCCAGGCCGACGACGGATAGGGCGTCGCGAAGTCGGCTTTCGCGGGCGAGTTGCGGAAGTTCTCCACGATCTGCCAGCGCGCGAGGCGCGGCCCCGCCTCGAGCAGGATCACGGAGGCGCCCGCCTGGGCCAGTTGATGCGCGACCAGACTGCCCGCTACGCCTGAACCGACCACGACCACGTCGGCAGAGTTTTCTATCGCCATTGTCGTCCTCTTTCTTCTGGCTCTCGTTGTGGGGACCGCGCGCAGCATTGCGTTGCCGCCGTGCCGCGAATGCACCCGCGAAAACACGTCGGCCACCGTGCGAGAGGCTGCTCGCGCGTGGTCTTGCCAAGCCCTGGCGTGCGATCAACCGCCGTCGGGCTTTTGCGTCCAATAGAACGGCACGTCGCGACAATACGACGGAATCGTCAGTACATCTTTTACCGGATCGAACATCAGCGCCTTCTCGTACGCCACCACCTGAATGTGCGGCGAGTCCCCGACGAGGCCGAGATACCACGCGCGCATGATGTTGCCCACCGTGGTTGCGAGCTCGGGCTGCTCGCCCTTGAGCGCCGCCGTCACGCTGTCCGAAGGCACGCCGCCGTGACCCTGCAGCCAGGTGTTGAGCGCGCCCACGTCCTGCTCGAACTGGCTGCTCGCACGCGCGAGCGTGGCATAGACGCGCTGGCCGAGCGGCTGGTCGAAACTCGTGCGTCCGGTGAGGTGTTGCGAGAGCGCGATGAAGGCGTCGTAGCCGCTATCGCCGCCGCTGGCGGGCGTCGCGGCGAAGACCCGCGCAAAGCCGAACGGCGCGCCGGGGCGGCCGGCCATCGTGAAAGCCAGCGCCGCCGCCGCGGCGCAGGCGCCGGTCATGAACTGCCGGCGGCCGGGCCGATGGCCCGAAGGGGGAGACGTCCCGTCCTGCGTCACATCTGTCATGCGCTCTCCAGATGAGTTTCGTGGCGAGCCGGCAGCAAGGTGCATGCCGGGTCCGGGGCGATACGAAAAGGTTATCAATCATGTTACCGCGCGGATCGCCTTCCGGATCGCTTTCCGGCTGACAGGCAGCGATGACGCGCCGCGCAAGCAATATAGCCTCTCCTGACCCGATTCGACAAACCGCTTGCTGCAATTGAGTCTGCGAACGCGCGGTAGAATCCCCGCAACCCGCATGCGCCCGAAGCTCACCAACCCGCTCACGTCATGAACTATATCCCGCAGGTGTTGCGTAACCGGCCTCACATGATGCTCGGCATGGCTGCCGGGCTGGCGGTCGGACTCCTTTCGCCCGCCGCGCTGAAGGCCACGGCGCGCGCGCTGCTCGGCTGGGACGCCGCCATCTGGGTGTACCTCGTCCTCATCTGGATTCACATGGCGCTCGCCACCGAAGAGAGCGTGCGCCGCAATGCGCAGCGTGAGGACCAGAGCGCCGGCACGGTGCTCTTCGTGATCTGCACGGCGACCGTGGCCAGCATCCTCGCGATCGTGCTCGAGCTCGGCACGACGAAGGACCTCGGCATCGCCTCGAAGGTGCTGCATTCGGCCATCACCGGCCTCACGCTGATCGGCGCGTGGTTCCTGATCCCGACCATCTTCACGCTGCACTATGCGCGCGTGTTCTACGGTTCCGATCCGGCCGAGCCCGCGCTCGTCTTTCCCGACCGCGACCTCGCGCCGAATTACTGGGATTTCCTGTACTTTTCGTTCACCATCGCGGTCGCCTCCCAGACCGCCGACGTCGGCATGCGCGGCCGCAGCGCGCGGCGCAGCGTGCTCGCGCAATCGATCCTGTCCTTCTACTTCAACGTCGCCGTGCTGGGCCTGTGCGTGAATATCGCGGCCAGCATGGTAGGCGGCTGACCCCGCGCGCCCTCTTTCCGCGCCCCATTGCCCCACCGTTGGGCATGCCCTTTGCTGACCGGCAGGTCAGAACGCCAGGCGGCGTTCGCGGTTTGGTTCCGGCCTGCTCTTGCACTACATTGAACAGGACGCGCCGCCGCGAGCGCAGCGCAATCCAACGCCGTGGCTCCGGCACACTCCGGGCAGCGTGATCGCACGAAACAGGCATCCGCGCCGCCCGACGCATCTGGAAGACGACCGATGGAAGCTCCTCACGCCTATGCGCCGCGGATCTATTTCGTCCATTCCGTCCTCGTCGGCCCGCTCGACGCGTGGCCTGCGTGCTTTGCCCATGCGGCTTCGCTCGGCTTCGACCATGTGCTGATCGGGGCGCTGTTCGCGCCCGGGTCCTCCGGCGACGGCCGCATCGTCGCCGATCATGGCCGGCTGCATCCCGTTTTCGAAACGTCACGAGCGGCCGACGACGCCTTGCGCACGCTCTGCGCCGCGGCGCGCGAGCGCGGCCTCACCCTGCTCGCCGATCTCACGCTCGACCGGGCCGCCGCGGACGGCGCGCTCTACGCCGCCCACCCCGAATGGTTCCATCCGTTCGAGCCCGAGGACGCGCGTCTCGATCCACGGCACGGGCATCGCGACGCCAACGTCGCCTACGCCGATTTCGATCGCGCGGGCGCGCCGCTCGCCGCGTGGTGGTCGCAGCGGATGATCGAGCTCGTCGGCGCCGGGCTGGGCGGCTTTCGCATCGACTCGCCGCATCGCGTGCCGCCGGCGGTGCTGCGCGGCATCTTCGACGCCGTGCGCGAGCGCCACGCCGAAACGCGCTGGCTGGCCGCCACGCCCGGGCTCGCGCGCGGCGACATTGCGCGCCTCGAAGGCGTGGGCTTCGACGCCGCCTTCACGTCGCTGCGCTGGTGGGACTTCGCGGCGGGCTGGCTCGCAGAGGAGCACGAGGCGCTGCGCCACGTAGGCTCGCCGGTGACGTTTCCCGAGGCCCCCTATGGCATGCGCTACGTGCACGACCAGGAAGGCGCCGCCGATGCGCGCGCGGTCGAGCGCGCGTACCGGCGCATGCTGCGCACGGCGGCGGCGCTCGGCACCGGCTGGCTCGTGCCGATGGGCTTCGAATACGGCGTGGGCGACGCCACCCTCCATGCCGGCGGCAGCGCCACGGCTTACGGCGAAGCGAAAGCGCACTCGCCGTTCGATCTTTCCGCCGACATCGCCCACGCCAACGCCCTGCAGCGCGAAACCTGGACGCTGCAGACCAACGGCGAACTGCGCGCGCTGAACGGCCCGGGGGCGCCCGTCGTGGCCCTGCTGCGCGGCGACCGCGCCGACCTGCGCGACGCGGACGACGCCGTCCTCTCGCTCGTCAACCCCGCCCTCGCCGCGCCCGTGCGCGTGAACCTCGCGCACCTGCTCGACGGCGCGCCCGGCAGCTTCACGCGCTACGCGCCGCTCGACGCCGAGACGCTGCGCGGCGCGCGCATGGGCACACCGCGCGACGCGAGCGTCGTGCCCGAAGCGTTCACGCTACCGGCCGGCGCATGCTGGATGTTCCGCGCGCTCGCGGCACCGCCCGTGGTGCTCGCGCCGCCCGAAGACGTGGCCAGGGCGCGCACGAGCGCTCACCGAAGCGTCGTCGAGGCGCTCGCCGCCCCGCGCATCGCGATCGAAAGCGTGAGCCCTTCGGTGGACGAAGGGCGCTTCGTGGCGAAGCGCACGGCGGGTGAACGCCTCGAAGTGCGCGCGGCGATTTTCGCCGACGGCCACGACCGCATCGACGCCGCGATACTCTGGCGCGCCGCCGACGAAACGGCCTGGCACGAAGCGCCGATGCTGCCCGCGCAGCCCCCGGGCGCCGACATGTGGAGCGGCCACTTCCCGCTCGATCGCGTGGGCCGCTACGAATTCACGGTGATCGCGTGGCGCGACGAATTCGCCACGCTCGCCGATCACGTGCTGAAAAAGCGCGCGGCCAACCAGAACGTCGACCTCGAAATGGAGGAAGCGAGCCGCTTGCTCGCGCTGGTGCTGGCCTGCGCCGAAACCTCCGATGCCCCCGACGAAGCCGGCGCGCTCCACGCCGAGACCTGCGCGAAACTCGACGCCATCGTGCAGCGCTTCATTGGCGCCGACACCGGCACACGCTGCGCATTGCTCGCCTCGCCCGCCACGGCAGCGGCCGTGCGCGCGGCCCGCCACCGCCCGTTCCTCTCGCGCGACGACCACGTCCGCCGCGTGGACGCCGAGCGCCGCGAAGCACGCTTCGCAAGCTGGTACGAGATCTTCCCGCGCTCGATGAGCGACGACGAAGCGCGCCACGGCACCTTCGACGACGTGATCGCGAAGCTGCCGCGCATCCGCGACATGGGCTTCGACGTGCTGTACTTCCCGCCGATCCACCCCATCGGCCTCGCCAACCGCAAGGGCCGCAACAACGCGCTCACGGCGGAGCCCGGCGACGTGGGCAGCCCCTATGCGATCGGCGCGCCCGAAGGCGGCCATACGGCGATTCATCCGCAGTTGGGCACGCTCGAAGACTTCCGGCGCATGCTGGCCGCCGCGCACGAGCACGGCCTCGAAATCGCGCTCGACTTCGCGATCCAGTGCTCGCCCGACCATCCCTGGCTGAAGGCGCACCCCGGCTGGTTCGCGTGGCGCCCGGACGGTTCGCTGCGCTATGCGGAGAATCCGCCGAAGAAGTACCAGGACATCGTGAATCCCGAGTTCTATGCGCACGATTCGAAGCCCGACCTGTGGCTCGCGCTGCGCGACGCGATCCTCTTCTGGGTAGACCAGGGCGTGCGCATCTTCCGCGTCGACAATCCGCATACCAAGCCGCTGCCGTTCTGGGAATGGATGATCGCCGACGTGCGCGCGCGCCATCCCGACACGATCTTCCTTTCCGAAGCCTTCACGCGGCCACGCCTCATGTACCGGCTCGCCAAACTCGGCTTCTCGCAGTCGTACACGTACTTCACCTGGCGCGAGAGCAAACGCGACTTCACCGAGTACCTCACGGAACTGACGCAGCCGCCCGTGCGCGACTTCTATCGCCCGAATTTCTTCGTCAACACACCCGACATCAATCCGCGCCATCTGCAGAGCGGCGCGCGCGCGAGCTTCCTGATCCGCGCGGCGCTGGCCGCGACGCTCTCGGGCCTGTGGGGCGTCTATTGCGGCTTCGAACTTTGCGAGGGCCGCGCGCTTCCCGGCAGCGAAGAATATCTGGACTCCGAAAAATATCAGCTGCGTGCATGGGACTGGAACCGGCGCGGCAACATCGTCGCCGAAATCGCGGCGCTCAACCGCGTCCGGCGCGCGAACCCCGCGCTGCAGACGCATCTGGGCGTGACCTTTCTCGACGCGCGCAACGACCAGATCCTCTGCTTCGAAAAAGCCACGCCCGCACGCGACAACGTCGTGATCGTCGCGATCAACCTCGATCCCTATGGCGAGCAGGGCGCGGACTTCGAACTGTCGTGGCAAACCTTCCAGCACTGGCGCATCGACGACAGCGCGCCGCTCGCCGTGACCGACGAACTGAGCGGCGAGCGCTTCGCATGGCACGGCCGCTGGCAGCACGCGCGCCTCGATCCCCACACGCGGCCGTTTGTCATCTGGCGCATCGAACCTGCGCGCGGCCTGCCGCGCGAAGAGCCGCCTCCCGAAGCGGACGAGACGCCCATCGAGGGCCACCCCGAACTCGACGCAGACTTCCCGCCCGGAGGAGCGACATGAAACGCGATCCCGCTTCCCACGAAACGCAGTCGCAGGACCACGAGGACGACGGCGCTCGCGGCGCGGCGGCCGCCCAGCGGCGAGGCAAGCCCTCGCTGCTCACGGACGACCCGCTCTGGTACAAGGACGCCGTGATCTACCAGGTGCACGTGAAGTCGTTCTACGACGCGAACAACGACGGCGTGGGCGATTTCCCGGGCCTGCTCGCGAAGCTCGACTACATCGCGGGACTCGGCGTGACCGTGATCTGGCTGCTGCCGTTCTACCCTTCGCCGCGCCGCGACGACGGCTACGACATCGCCGACTACCGCAACGTGCACCCGGACTACGGCCAGCTCGCCGACGTGCGCCGCTTCATCCAGGAAGCGCACGCGCGCGGCATCCGCGTGATCACCGAGCTCGTCATCAACCATACGTCCGACCAGCATCCCTGGTTCCAGCGCGCGCGCCGCGCGAAGCCGGGCTCGAATCATCGCAACTACTACGTGTGGTCCGATACCGATACGAAGTACACGGGCACACGCATCATCTTTATCGACACGGAACCCTCGAACTGGACCCACGACCCCGTCGCGGGCGCGTATTACTGGCACCGCTTCTATTCGCACCAGCCCGACCTGAACTTCGACAATCCGGCCGTGCTGCGCGAGGTGCTGCAAGTCATGCGCTTCTGGCTCGACATGGGCATCGACGGGCTGCGCCTCGACGCCGTGCCGTACCTCGTCGAGCGCGAAGGCACGAATAACGAAAACCTGCCGGAGACGCACGCGATCCTCAAGCAGATCCGCGCGACCATCGACGCGCATTACCCCAACCGCATGCTGCTCGCCGAAGCGAACCAGTGGCCCGAGGATGTGCAGGAGTACTTCGGCAACGAGGACGAATGCCACATGGCGTTCCACTTCCCGCTGATGCCGCGCCTTTACATGGCGATCGCGAGCGAGGACCGCTTTCCGATCATCGACATCATGAAGCAGACACCGGATTTGCCGGAAAGCTGCCAGTGGGCGGTTTTCCTGCGCAACCACGACGAACTCACGCTGGAAATGGTCACGGATTCCGAACGCGACTATCTCTGGAACACCTACGCCAGCGACCGGCGCGCGCGCCTGAACCTCGGCATCCGCCGGCGCCTCGCGCCGCTCATGGAGCGCGACCGCCGCCGCATCGAACTGATCAACTCGCTGCTGCTGTCGATGCCCGGCACGCCCGTCATCTACTACGGCGACGAACTCGGCATGGGCGACAACATCCACCTGGGCGACCGCGATGGCGTGCGCACGCCGATGCAATGGTCGTCCGACCGCAATGGCGGCTTCTCGCGCGCCGACCCGGAACTGCTCGTGCTGCCCCCGCTCATGGGCTCGCTCTACGGCTACGACGCGATCAACGTGGAGGCGCAAAACCGCGACCCGCATTCGCTGCTCAACTGGACCCGGCGCATGCTGGCCACGCGCCGCGCGAAGCAGACCTTCGGCCGCGGCACGATCCGCTTCCTGCGCCCGGCCAACCGCAAGATCCTCGCGTACCTGCGCGAGATGCCGGGCGAGGCGCCCATCCTGTGCGTGGCGAACCTCTCGCGCGCACCGCAGGCCGTCGAGCTCGACCTCTCCGAATACGCGGGCACGTCCCCCGTCGAAATGACGGCCGACTCGGTGTTTCCGCCCATCGGCCAGTTGCCGTATCTGCTGACGTTCCCGCCCTACGGCTTCCTGTGGTTCCTGTTGTGCCCCGGCAACGAGCGTCCCGCGTGGAGCCAGCCCGCTTCCGAACAGTTGCCCGAGTTCGTCACGGTCGTGATCCGCGAGGGGCAGGCCGGACCGACACCGGAGAACGTGCGCCTGCTCGAATCGGAAGTGCTGCCCTCGTGGCTCTCTCGGCGGCGCTGGTTCGCCTCGAAGGACAAGGCGCTCAAGAGCGTGCGTCTTGCCGCGCTCACGACGATCCACGGCGCGGGCTTCGCCTTCACGGAAATCGAGGCCGAGCTCGCGGACGGCACGAGCGAGCGTTACGTGCTGCCCATCGCCATCACCTGGGGCACCGACACCACGACGCCGCTGCATATCCAGCTCGCGCTTTCGCGCGTGCGCCGCGGCCGTACGGTGGGCTATCTGACCGACGCGTTCTCGCTGCCGTGGTTCGCCTACGGCGTGCTGCACAAGCTGCGCGAGCATGCGGCAGTGACCACCGTGCAGCAGAGCGTGATCCACTTCCGCCCCACCGACCGCCTCGACGCGCTCGACCTGGGCGAAACGCCCGAGGTCCGCTGGCTCGCCGCCGAGCAGAGCAACAGCTCGCTCGTGATCGCCGATGCGCTCGTGCTCAAGCTCGTGCGGCGGCTCCTGCCCGGCGTGCATCCCGAGGTGGAGATGTGCCGCTACCTGACGCGCCTCGGCTACGCGAACACGGCACCGCTCTATGGCGAAGTGGTGCGCGTCGATCCGGCGGGCGTGCCGCACACGCTCGCGATCCTGCAGGGCTATATCGACAATCAGGGCGACGCGTGGGACTGGGCGCTCGACTACCTGCGCCGCACGATCGACGAACTGGCGCTCGCCGTGGACGACGGCGGCGCCGACCAGGCTCACGAAGAAGAAGCCCTGCGGACCTACGGCTCGATGATCGGCATCATCGGCAAGCGGCTCGGCGAGCTGCACGTGGCGCTCGCCACGCCCACCGACGATCCGGCCTTCGCCCCCGTCGAAGCCACGCGCGACGACATACGCCACTGGATCGCCGACACGAAGTCCATGCTGATCGAGGCGCTCGACATCGTCGAGCGCCAGACGTCGAGCGAAGTGCACGCGCATCCGCTCGACGACGACACCCGCGAGCTCGCCTTCGGTCTGCTCGCGCGCCGCGACGCGCTGATCGCGGCGGTCGAGCATCTCGTGCCGCTCGACGCCGCCGCATGGCGTATTCGCATTCACGGCGACTTCCATCTGGGCCAGGTGCTGATCGCGCAAGGCGACGCATGGCTGATCGACTTCGAAGGCGAGCCCGCGCGGCCGCTCGCGTACCGGCGCGCGAAAGCGTGCTCGCTGCGCGACGTGGCGGGCCTGCTTCGTTCGCTCTCCTATGCGGGCGCGGCCGCGCAGTCGACGACCGAAAGCGCGCCGCAGCAGACCGCCGACCGCAAGCGCACCCTGTTTGAGCGCTTCCGCGGCCATGCCGTCGAGTCGTTCCTGAGCCAGTATCGCGCCGCGGTGGCCGACGCGCCGCAACCCCTCGTGAGCGCGACGCACGAGCAGGAACTGCTGGACCTGTTCCTGATCGAGAAGGCGGCCTACGAGATCCGCTACGAAGCCGCGAACCGGCCCAGTTGGCTCGGGCTGCCGATACGCGGCCTCGCCGCGATCGCCGGCCGCGTGCTCGGCCCGACCGGCGCGCCGGCCGCGGGAGGCGCCCATGGCTGAACACGCGCCCGACGCCGGGCTGCAACTCCACGATATCGATGCCGTCGCCGCCGCGCGCCATTCGGACCCGTTCGCCGTGCTCGGTCCGCATACGATCGACGGCACACCTTATGTGCGCGCATGGCTGCCCAACGCCACGCGCGTGCGGGTGCTGGCGCGCGACCGCGCCCATACGCTGGCCGAGCTCGCCCGCGTACATCCGGCGGGACTGTTCGCGGGCCCCCTTGCCGAGTCCGTACCGTACCGGCTCGAAATCGACTGGAACGGCGTGATCCAGGAAGTGGAGGATCCCTATTCATTCGGTCCGCAACTGCCGGAAGAAGCGCTGCGCCGCCTCGCCGACGGCGATCCGTACGCGGTGCTCGAATGCCTCGGCGCGCGGCCGCTCGCCTGCGACGGCGTGCCCGGCGTGCGCTTCGCGGTTTGGGCGCCGAACGCGCGGCGCGTTTCCGTCGTGGGCGACTTCAACGCATGGGACGGCCGCCGCCATCCCATGCGGCTGCGCCACGAGGCCGGCGTCTGGGAACTCTTCATCCCGCGCCTGGCAGCGGGTACGCGCTACAAGTACGAGATCCTCGGCGCGCGCGGCGACGTGCTGCCGCTCAAGGCCGACCCCTGCGCGTTGCAGACCGAATGCCCGCCCGCCACGGCGTCCATCGTCGCGCCGGTCGAGGCGCTCGATCACTACGCCTGGCAAGACCATGACTGGCTGCAAACGCGCGGCGAACGGCAGACCCCACGCAGCGCGATCTCGATCTACGAGGTTCACGCGCCTTCGTGGCTGCCGCACGATGGCGCAGAGGCGCCCTCGCCCGACTGGACCTCGCTGGCCGACCGCCTGATCCCGTACGCCCAGGGCATGGGCTTCACGCACCTCGAACTGATGCCGGTGGCGGAGCATCCGTTCGGCGGATCGTGGGGCTATCAGCCGCTCGCCCAGTTCGCGCCCACGGCACGGCTGGGCTCGCCGGTCGAGTTCGCGGCGTTCGTGAATCGCGCGCACGAAGCCGGTCTCGGCGTGATCCTCGACTGGGTGCCCGCGCATTTTCCGAACGACGCGCACGGTCTCGTGGACTTCGACGGCACGCCGCTCTACGAGCACGCCGACCCGCGCGAGGGCTACCACCCCGACTGGAACACGATGATCTACAACCTCGGCCGCCGCGAGGTCAGCGCGTTCCTGATCGCCTCCGCGCTCGCGTGGCTGCTGCGCTATCACGTGGACGGCCTGCGCGTGGATGCCGTGGCCTCGATGCTGTACCGCGACTACTCGCGCAACGCGGGCGAGTGGGTGCCGAACCTCTACGGCGGCCGCGAAAACCTCGAATCGATTGCCTTCCTCAAGCGCCTGAACCACGAAACGCAATACGTGCCGCAGCGCCCCGGCGTCATCACTATCGCCGAAGAATCCACCGCGTGGCCCGGCGTGAGCGCGCGCCCCGAGGATGGCGGACTCGGCTTCCAGTTCAAATGGAACATGGGCTGGATGCACGACACGCTGCACTACCTGCACGAAGATCCTGTCTACCGCCGCTATCACCACCACGAGATGACCTTCGCGATGGTCTATGCGTGGTCGGAGCGCTTCGTGCTGCCGCTCTCGCACGACGAGGTCGTGCACGGCAAAGGGTCGCTGCTCGGCAAGATGCCCGGCGACCGCTGGCAGCGCTTCGCGAACCTGCGCGCCTATCTGGGCTTCATGTGGGCGCACCCGGGCAAGAAGCTGCTCTTCATGGGCGGAGAGTTCGGACAGATGGCGGAGTTCGACCACGACGGCACGCCGCACTGGCACCTGCTGGACGACCCCTTGCACCGCGGCACGCAAACGCTCGTGCGCGACCTGAACCTCCTGTACGCGAGCGAACCGGCGCTCCATACGCTGGACGCGGAGCCGGGCGGCTTCGAATGGCTCGTCTCCGACGACGCGGAAAACAGCGTGCTCGCCTGGCGCCGCGTGGATGGTACGGGCCGCGAGATGGTGGCCGTCTGCAACTTCACGCCGGTGCCGCGCCACGGCTACCGCATCGGCATGCCGCAGCCCGGCCAGTGGGACGAGGTGCTGAACACCGACGCGGCGGTCTACGGCGGCTCGAACATGGGCAACGGCGGGCAGATCGCGACGGAACCGGTGGCGAGCCACGGCCGGCCGCAGTCCGCGGCCCTGGTGCTGCCGCCGCTCGGCACGCTCTACTTCCTTCTTCGCCGGTAAGGCAGATCGTTGCGGACACCGCGAATAACCTCAGGATTCCGATGCAATACGAAGGAATAAAAACGGAGCATCGCCATGGCTAACGGATTGACGGAGCGCCTGCTGCCGGGCAAGCCCTGGCCGCTCGGCGCGACGTGGGACGGCCTCGGCACGAATTTCGCCGTGTTTTCGGCCCACGCCTGGCGCATCGAAGTGTGCCTGTTCGACCGCACAGGGCGCAAGGAGCGCACGCGCTACACGCTGCCGGAATGCACCGACGAGGTCTGGCACGGCTACCTGCCGGGCGCGCACCCGGGCACGGTGTACGGCCTGCGCGCGCACGGTCCCTATCAGCCGCAGCAGGGGCATCGCTTCAATCCGCACAAGCTGCTGCTCGACCCCTACGCGCGGCGTCTCGTCGGCCAGTTCCGCTGGTCGGACGCCATGTTCGGCTACCGCGTGCATTCGAACCGCGCGGACCTCTCGCTCGATCGCCGCGACTCCGCGCCCGCCATGCCGAAGGCCATGGTGGTCGCCGACACCTTCGACTGGTCCCAGGACCTGCGGCCCAATGTGCCCTGGGACCAGACCGTGATCTACGAAACGCATCTGCGCGGCATTTCGATCACCCGCCCGGAACTGCGCGCGCATACGCGCGGCACGTTCGCCGGGCTCGCCACGCCGCAGTTCGTCGAGCACCTGCACAAGCTCGGCGTCACCGCCGTCGAACTGCTGCCCGTGCATGCCTTTCTCAACGAACGCTTTCTCATCGAGCGCGGGCTGCGCAATTACTGGGGCTACAACACCGCGGCGTTCTTCGCGCCGGAACCGTCGTATCTGGGCGGCTACGACCCCGACATGATGCGCATCGCCGTGCGCCAGTTGCACGCGGCCGGCATCGAGGTCTTTCTCGACGTGGTCTACAACCACACCTGCGAAGGGGGCGAGACGGGGCCCACGGTCTCGTGGCGCGGCCTCGACAACGCGAGCTACTACCGTGCCGTCCCCGGCGACGAGCGCCACCTCATCAACGACACGGGGGTCGGCAACACGCTGAATCTTTCGCATCCGCGCGTGCTGCAGATGGTGACGGATTCGCTGCGCTACTGGGCCACGTCGTACCGCATCGACGGCTTTCGTTTCGACCTTGGCGTCACGCTCGGGCGCGAAGCGCACGGCTTCGATCCGGACAGCGGCTTCTTCGACGCGCTGCGCCAGGACCCGGTGCTGTCGCAGTGCAAGCTGATTTCCGAGCCGTGGGACGTAGGCCCCGGCGGCTATCAGCTCGGCAACCACCCGCCCGGCTTCTCCGAATGGAACGACCGCTTTCGCGACAGCGTGCGCCGCTTCTGGCGCGGCGACGCCCTCCAGCGCCCCGAGCTCGCCGCGCGGCTCACGGGGTCGGCGGATCTCTTCGACAAGCGCAGACGGCGGCCGTGGGCGTCGATCAATTTCATCTCGTCGCACGACGGCTTCACGCTCGCGGACCTGGCCGCCTACGATCACAAGCATAACGAGGCCAATGGCGAGGACAACCGCGACGGCCACAACGAAAACTGGAGCAGGAACTGGGGCGCCGAGGGCCCGACCGACGACCCGGCGATCCTCGACACGCGCGCCCGCGTGGCACGCTCGATGCTTGCGACGCTCTTCGTCGCGCTCGGCACGCCGATGCTGCTCGCGGGTGACGAGGCCTGCCGCACACAGGGGGGAAACAACAATGCCTACTGCCAGGACAACGAGATATCGTGGATGGACTGGACCCTTGCAGAGTCGCCCGAAGGCGAGGCGCTGACCGCTTTCGCCGCGCGCGCGATCGCCCTGCGCCGGGACCATCCTTTGCTGCGTGAAACACGTTTCCTGTTCGGCGATCGCGAACTGCTGCCCGGCGTGCACGACATCGACTGGTTCGACGAGCGCGGCGAGGGGCTTTCGCCCGAGGCGTGGCAGGACCCCGAAGGGCGCGCGCTCGCGCTGCGCCGCGCGGGCCCCGGTCTCGACGGCGAACTGGAAGTATTGTTGATCATGCTGAACGCTACGCCCGCGGCAATCGCGTTCTCGGCGCCGCCGCCGTCCATGCAGTGGGAGGTGCTGCTCGACAGCGCCCACCCCGAGGCCGCGGCGCATACGCTGCCCGGCGCGACGTTCGACGTGGCGGCGCACACGATCGCGGTGCTGTGCGCCCGGCCCACGCGCAAGGCCGTCCAGGAGCCGCCATCGGGCCCAGACGGCGCACCGCCGCCGCCGCCCGACCCGCGGACGCTGCCAGGCACTGTCCCGAACGGGCCGGCCGAATAGCACCGGCCAGAAACAGGAACTCGTCATGTCCTCGACCTCACACGATCCGCACGCCCGGCGTTACGCGCATTGCCTGCCGTTCGGCGCGCAACTGACCGGCGCGGCGCGCGCGCAGCCGCATACGCGCTTTCGTTTCTGGGCACCGTCCTGCCGCACGGTTCAGGTGATTTTCGAAGGCGCGGCCGACGGCGGCACGCCGCCCGCACCGCTCGACATGACGCCCACGGGCAACGGCTGGTTCGAAGCCGAAGCGCCGTGCGGCGCCGGCACGCTCTACCGCTACCGCATCGACGGCGGCCAGGCGGTGCCCGATCCCGCGTCGCGCTTCCAGCCCCAGGGCGTGCACGGCCCGAGCGAGGTGCTCGATCCGCGCGCCTACGCCTGGCAGCACGCGCACTGGCGCGGCCGGCCCTGGGAAGAAACAGTGCTTTACGAACTGCACGTGGGCACGCTGGGCGGCTATCGGGGCGTGACCGAACGGCTGCCGGCGCTCGCGAAGCTCGGCGTGACGGCCGTCGAACTGATGCCGCTGAACGACTATGCGGGCGAGCGCGGCTGGGGCTACGACGGCGTGCTGCCCTACGCGCCGCACGCGGCCTACGGCAGTCCGAACGAACTGAAAGCCCTGGTCGATACCGCGCACGGTCTCGGTCTGCAGGTTTTCATCGACGTCGTCTACAACCACTTCGGCCCCGACGGCAACTGGCTCGGCCAGTATGCGAAGCCGTTCTTCCGCGCGGGCACGAAAACGCCGTGGGGCGACGCGCTCGACTTCGACCGTCTGGAAGTGCGCGACTTCTTCTGCGACAACGCGCTGTACTGGCTCTCGGAGTATCGCTTCGACGGCCTGCGCATCGATGCCGCGCACGCCATCGGCAACGTGCACTGGCTGCGCGAGCTGTCCGATCACGTCCGGGCGCGCGTGGAGCCCGACCGTCACGTGCATCTGGTGCTGGAGAACGAGCACAACGCGGCAAACCTGCTGGAGGCCCACTTCGACGCGCAATGGAACGACGACGCGCATCACGCGCTGCACGTCCTGTTGACCGGGGAAAGCGAAGGCTACTACCGCTCGTTCGCGGAACATCCCATCCGCCTGCTGGCGCGCGTGCTGGCCGAAGGCTTCGCGTACCAGGGCGAAGCCTCGCCGGCGCATGACGGCAAGCCGCGCGGCGAGGCGAGCGCGCATCTGCCGCCCACGGCGTTCGTCACCTTCCTGCAGAACCACGACCAGATCGGCAACCGCGCTTTCGGCGAACGGCTTCGCAGCCTCAGCCGCAACGACGACGCACTGCGCGCGGCCACGGCGCTGTGTCTGCTTACGCCGCAGATTCCCATGCTGTTCATGGACGAGGAATACGGCTCGACGCAGCCCTTCCAGTACTTCACGGCGTATACGGGCCAGCTCGCCGATGCGGTGCGCGAGGGACGGCGCCGCGAGTTCGCGGCATTCAGCGCATTTGCCGATCCCACGCGGCGCGAGCAGATTCCCGATCCCAACGACCCGCGGACGTTCGCGAATTCGTCGCCGGCGCTCGACACCCGTCTCGACGGTGAGCGGTCCGAATGGATGCACTTCTACAAGTCGGCGCTCGCGGTGCGCGCGCACCTCCTGATGCCGCGCCTCGCCCACGCGCGCGCGCTCGACGCGACCGTGCTGGCCGACGACGCGGGCAACGACCTCGCGGCGCTCGTCGCGCGCTGGCGCCTCGCCGACCACGTGGTGCTCACGATCGCCCTGAATCTCGGCCACGAAGGCGTGCGGTTCGAACCGGAGCCCGAAGGCATGGTGGTGTTCGAAACACCGCCGCGCGCGCGCGACCGCATCGCAAACGGCGTGCTCGCCGAGCACGCCTGCGTGGCGTGGCTGACCGGCGACGTACCCGAGTACGCACGCCTGCACGACGCGCTCGCCGTACCGCGCGAGGAGCCGCGCGCATGAATCCGCGCAGGGAAACGCTCGCAAGTCTTGCCGCGCGCGCGGGCTTCGAAGTCGAATGGTCCGACGCGCACGGCGCCATGCAGCGCGTGCCGGACAGCACGCTCGAAGCGCTGCTCGAATGCGCGGGCCTGCCCTGCGCGAACGCAACGCAGTTGCGCCAGAGCGCGTCTCTCCTGAACGCGGAGCAGTCGGCACGGCGCTTGCCGCCGCTCATCACGGCCGAATATGAAAGCGCCATCGCCCTGCCGGCCTCGGCGGTGCGTTCGGGCAGCCACTACCGCATCGATCTCGAAAGCGGCGAGCACATCGAAGGACGTTTCACCGCGCCGCGAGGCGAGACCGCGCTGCTCGCGCCGCTCAGCGAACCGGGCTATCACACGCTCACGGTCAACGACCACCGGCTCACGCTCGCCGTCGCGCCACCGCACTGCCATACGGTCGCCGACGCCTGGCGCGCGCGCCACGGCGAGACCGCACGGGTGCCCGCACAGTGGGGCGTGGCGGCGCAACTCTACGGACTCCGACGTAAAGGCGACGGCGGCATCGGCGACTACAGCGCGCTGGCGACGCTGGCCACGGAGAGTGCGCGCCACGGCGCCCAGGCATTGGCCGTGAGTCCGACGCATGCCATGTTCAGCGCACTGCCTGGCCATTTCAGCCCATATGCGCCTTCGTCGCGGCTCTGGCTCAACGTCGCGCATATCGATCCTGCCGCGATGTTCGGCGCACAAGCCGCGCACGAGGCGAGCGTCGCCGTCCACGCCGAAGGCGTCTTTCAGGAGCTCGAAGCACGCGCGCAAATCGACTGGAAACGGGCCGTGCCGCTCAAGCTCGAAGTGCTGCGCTCGCTTTTCGAACGCTTCGACCAGGACGAGCGCACGAGCGGCTCGCCGCGCGCCACCGCGTTCGACGACTTCTGTGCACGCGGCGGCGAAGCGCTCGAAGATCACGCGCGCTTCGAGGCACTGCAGGCTGCGATGCTGGCGAACCCCGGCGGCAACGCGCATTGGCGCGACTGGCCCGCCGGGTTGCGCGACCCGCGCAGCCCCGAGGTGGCCGCCTTTGCCGTGGAGCGTCGCCGCGAAGTGGACTTCCACCGCTTCCTGCAATGGCTGGCCGCCGCCGGCCTCGCGCGTGCGCAACAGGACGCACGCGAAGCGGGCATGTCGATCGGCCTGATCGCCGATCTCGCGGTGGGCTGCGACGGCGCAGGCAGCCACGCCTGGTCGCTGCCGCACGACATGCTGCAACGCGTCTCGGTAGGTGCGCCGCCCGACCTCTTCAACCAGGCCGGCCAGAGCTGGGGCCTCACCACGTTCTCGCCGCGCGCACTGCACAACAACGGTTTTCGCGCCTTCATCGACATGCTGCGCGCCGCGTTCGCGCACGCGGGCGGCGTCCGCATCGACCACATCCTCGGCCTGCGGCGCCTCTGGCTCGTGCCCGAAGGCGAAAGCGCGAAGCACGGCGCGTATCTGCGCTACCCGTTCGAGGACCTCGTGCGCCTCATCTCGCTCGAATCGTGGCGTCATCGCGCCATCGCGATCGGCGAGGACCTGGGCACCGTGCCGCCCGGCCTGCGCGAGCGGCTCGCCTCGCATGCGCTCTACGGCATCCGCGTGCTCTGGTTCGAGCGCCACGGCAACGCGTTTCTCGCCCCGCGGCGCTGGGACCCGCACGGCATCGCGACCACCACCACGCACGACCTGCCGACCGTTGCCGGCTGGTGGCGCGGCCTCGACATCGACTGGCGCAACCGCATCGGCCAGACGCTGCCGCGCGCGGACGGACGCGACCCGGTAGCGCTCGAGCACGCGCAGCGCGCCGCCGATCGCACCGAGCTGTGGCACGCGCTCCAGCAAGCGGGATTCGCGCCGCAGGACGCGCCCGTGCCGGCCGCGGAGCGGGCGCCCGTCGAGGCCGCGCTCGGTTATGTCGGCGCCACGGCGAGCCCGCTCGTGACCTGCCCGCTCGAAGACCTGCTCGGGCTCGCGGAGCAACCCAACCTGCCGGGCTCGATCGACGAGCATCCGAACTGGCGACAGCGCCTGCCGCTGCCTGTCGATGCGCTCTACGCGGATTCCGGGTTCGCGGCGCGCGTCGAGAGCGTCGTCCGAGCGCGCGAGGCAGTCACGGCGTCTCTCCACGACCCCGGCGCGCATGCGGCGCCGCTCACCGGTCCGACGCCATGACCCTGCCCCGCGCGACGCTGCGCCTGCAGCTACATCACGACTTCACCTTCGACGACGCGCTCGCGCAACTCGACTATTTCGCGGCGCTCGGCGTCAGCCATCTCTACACCTCGCCGATCACGACGGCACAGCCTGGCTCGATGCACGGCTACGACACCGTCGATTACGGCACGGTCAGCGCGGAACTGGGCGGCGAGGCGGCCCTGAGACGCCTTGCCGCGAAGCTGCACGAACGCGGCATGGGTCTCATCGTCGACATCGTGCCGAACCACATGGGCGTGGGTGGCGCGCACAACGCATGGTGGCTCGACATACTCGAATGGGGACGCCATAGCGCCTTTGCGCGCCACTTCGACGTGGACTGGCATTCGCCCGACCCCGTACTGCGCGGCAAGGTGCTGATGCCGTTCCTCGGCGCGCAATACGGCGAAGAACTGGCCGCGGGCCGCATCGAACTGAAGTTCGACGCGTGCGAAGGGCGCTTCTTCGTGGCGTACGGGCCGCACGTTTGCCCGATCTGCCCGACCGATTACGCCGCACTGCTGCAATCGGCGAACCGCGCTGATCTCGATGCGTTGGCCGCGCCGTTCCAGGGTCTCACGACGCAGCCCGAAGACCAGCCACGCGCGGCAGCCGCGCGCGACGCATTGCGCGCGTTCGCCGAACGCAACGGCACGGACGCATTCGACTTCGTGCTCGATGCCTATACAGGCACCGACCCGGTGCCGCGCGAGCGGCTGCACCGCCTGCTCGAGCGCCAACACTACCGGCTCGCATGGTGGCGCACGGCCACCGACGAAGTGAACTGGCGGCGCTTCTTCGACATCAGCGCCCTTGCAGGCGTGCGTGTGGAACGGCACGACGTGTTCGAGGCCGTGCACAAACTCGTGTTCCGGCTCTACGCGGACGGTGTGATCGACGGGTTGCGCGTCGATCATGTGGACGGACTCGCGGACCCGCGCGAATACTGCGAGCGTTTGCGCCAGCGGCTGCTGCCGTTGCGCGCGACGCTGCCGTATATCGTGGTCGAGAAGATCCTCGCGCACGGCGAAGCGTTGCACGACGACTGGGCCGTGCAGGGCACCACGGGCTACGACTTCATGAACGACGTGGGTGCGCTGCTACACGATCCAGCCGGCGCCAAGCCGCTAGCCGAAGCGTGGGCGGCCATCAGCGGATCGGATGCGCCGTTCGCGCGCGTCGCGCTCGACGCACGCCGCGAAGTGCTGGCCGCGTATCTCGCCGCCGAACTGGACCACGCCGCGCGCGCCCTGCACCGCATCGCGCGCGAGCAACCCGCCACGCGCGACTTCACGTATGCGAGCGTGCATCGCGCCATCGCGCAGCTTGCCATGCACTTTCCGGTGTATCGCATCTACCCTGTGAACGGGCTGCGCGGGCCGCTCGACAACCGCTATTTCGACAAGGCACTCGACGCCGCGCGGCGAGCCTTGCCCCGCGCGAACCGCGCCGCGCTCGAACAGGTCGATGCGTGGCTGGGCGGACGGTCGCCCGACGCCGCGCCGCCAGCCGCGCCTGCCATGGCACCGGCCACGCCCCCCGGCACGAAACCGCAACGCGGGCAAAGCGCAGCGCCGAATGGCCCGGCCAACGGCCCGCTCAGCCATGCGCTCATCGCACAACGCACGGCGCTCGCGCTGTTCTCGCAACTCACCGCGCCGCTCGCGGCCAAGGCGACCGAAGACACCGCGCTCTACCGCTATGGCCGCCTGCTTTCGCGCAACGAGGTCGGTGCGGACCCCGACGATTTCGCCCGCAGCGTCGACGAGTTCCACGCCGCCAATCGGGAACGGCAACGGCGCGCGCCCTATGCGCTGCTGGCCACCGCCACGCACGACCACAAACGCGGTGAAGACGTGCGGGCGCGCCTCGCCGTTCTGAGCGAGCTTTCCGGAGACTGGGGCGCGACGCTGCGCGCGTGGTCCACGCTGAATCAGCCGCACCGCCGCAACGGCGGCGCGGGCAGCGCCGACTGGGCGCCCGGCCCGACCGCAGAGGCCATGCTGTACCAGACGCTCGTGGGCTGCTGGCCGCCCGCGCTCGACCCCGGCGACGAAGCGGGCGTCCGGGCGCTCGCCGAACGCATCGCACAGTGGCAGTTGAAGGCGTTGCGCGAGTCGAAGCTGCGCACCAACTGGCTCGTGCCCGACGAGGCCTATGAATCGGACTGCCAGGCATTTCTGTTCGACATCCTCGCACCGCAGCGCCTCGACGGCTTTCTGCACGAACTGGCCGCATTCGTGGCACGCATTGCGCCGGCCGGAGCGGTCAACTCGCTGCTGCAAACCACGCTGCGGCTTACGTCGCCGGGCGTGCCCGATCTTTATCAGGGCACGGAGCTATGGGATTTCAGTCTCGTCGACCCGGACAACCGCCGCCCTGTCGACTTTGCGCTGCGCGCGGCGGCCCTCGACGACGAACCGCCCTCGGCGAAACTCCCGCACTGGCGCGACGCGCACGTCAAGCTCGCCACCGTGCGGCGTCTGCTGGCATTGCGCGCCCGCGCGCCGGAACTGCTGCGGGAAGGTTCGTATATGCCGCTCGAAGTGCGCGGCGAAGGCGCGGCGCATGTTGTCGCGTTTGCGCGCCGCCATCGAGACTCGTGTGCGTTGATTATCGGCACGCGCCTCGCGGCACCGCTACTGGAGGATGGCATGCCGCTCGTTCTGGCGCAGCGTTGGAGCGATACGGCCGTGGTATTGCCGCAAGGGATGGCCGAGCCCCAGTGGTACGACTGGCTCAGCAATGCCACGCGAACGCCGGATGGGGAAAACCGGCTGTCCGTGCGCGACGTGCTCGCGGTGCTGCCTGTGGCGGTGTTGTCGAATCTCGCGCCTGGGCGTGCATGAAGGCAGGTCCGGCGTCCACTTGCCGCTCACCCTCCCTCGTCCACCAGCCCCTTCGGATAAACGCGCACGAGCACGATACGCGGCCCCTTCATCTTCTTCACGACAATGTCGAACTGCGGGAACGACACACGCTGCCCTTCGGTCGGCAAATCGTTCAGCGCATGAATCACAAGCCCGCCCACCGACTCCGCGCGCCCTTCGTCGATGTCGATGCCCAGCGCCTGCTCCAGCGACACCACAGGCAGGCTCCCGCGTCCCATCAACGTGCCGTCGTCCATGCGCGTCCAGTCCGTGTCGGCCTGATGGAATTCGTCGTGGATCTGGCCCACCAGCGCGCCCAGCAGATTGTCGAGCGTGAGGAAGCCATTGGGCCGCGCGCCCTTGCGCCCCACGAGCGCGAAATGCGGCGCCCCCTTGCGAAAGCGCCTGAAAAGCGCGAGCGCGGGCGCCTCGGGCTTCACATATTGCACCGGGCGCACGAACTTGCCGAGATCGTCGAGCGCCTGCCCGGCCTCGCGCGCGAGCAGCAGATCCTTCAGATGAATGAGCCCCGCCACGCGCTCGCCCGACCCGTCCTCGAACAGCGGATAGCGGCTGAAGCGATGGCGCGCGACAACCTGCATATTCTCGGCGAGCGGCCGGTCGCGCCGCAGCCCCACCATCTCGTGCGTGGGCCGCATGAGGTCCGATACGGTCATGCGCGAAAAATCGAGCGAGTGCGCGAGCGTGTTCCATTCGTCGGCGTTGTAGGTATTCGCCGCGGCTGCCAGAGCGGGCGGGCGCGTGCTGCTTGTGCCTCCCGTGCCGCTCGTGCCGCTTGTGCCGTTTGCACCACCCGTACCGTTCGCGCCGTGCATGCGCAGGGCAGCCTCGGCTTCGGCTGCGGCACGGCGGCTGCGCAGGATGAGCTTCAGTTCGTCGGTGGAATAGTGGGCGTCCGAGCCGTGCCCCGATGCAAGTCCCGCCATGCGCAGCACCGCGTTCGCGCTGGCGTTGAGGGTCCAGATGGCGGGGTACATAGTCCAGTAAAAGCCGTAGAGCGGCGTGGCCGTCCATAGCGAAATCTTCTCGGCCTGGCGAATCGCGAGCGACTTCGGCGTGAGTTCGCCCACGACGATGTGCAGGAAGGAGATTACCGTGAAGGCAAACACGAGCGAAATGCCGTGAATCAGTTGCGCCGATTGCACGCCGAAAAACTCGAACAGCGGCGAGAGCAATTGCGCAAAGGCGGGCTCGCCGATCCAGCCAAGGCCGAGCGACGCGAGCGTGATGCCGAGCTGGCACGCGGACAGATACGCATCGAGCTGACCGTGCACCTTCGCGAGCAGCTTGCCGCGCAGGCCATGCCCGGACGCCAGGCTTTGCACGCGCGTCTGCCGCAGCTTGACGAGGCCGAATTCGGCGGCTACGAAGAAACCGTTGAGGGCGACGAGCAGCAGCGCGCCGACAAGGGCGATAACCTGGATCAAGACGGAAGGCTCCGGTAGGGCGAAGCGGTCAGTATAAGGGGCGAAAGACAGGGGGTAAGGCGCGGGCAGCGCATCCAGACAAGGCGCACGACGACGGCATCACGCCCGCAGGGCCGCCGCGGCTCACGCCAGCGGCACGTTCAGCCCGAGCGCGGTGGCCCCGCCTTCGGCCAGCGGCCGCTGCTCGAACCGCCCGCCATGCGCCTCGGCCACGCGCAGGCACAACGCCAGCACCCAGGCCGTGCGGCCCGACTCCAGCGGTTCGAGCGCCTGCTCGCGCGCAAACGGTTCCAGCAGATGCGGCAGCGATGCGTCGGTAAGCGCTCGCGGCACAGCGGTCCACGTCACGTCGAACTGAACGGCGGAGCCCGTCGCGCTCACGCCCGGCGTCACGCTCCCGCCTGGCGCGCTCGACTCGACCGCGAAGGCCAGCATCAACCATAGTGCCTGCACGAGGCGCTCGCGGTCGCCGTCGAGCGTGAGACCCGTCGGCATGCCCTGCACGGCAAGCGCAACCCCGCGGGCTTCGGCAAGCGCGCCGCGCACGGCATCCACGGCTTCGTCGATCGCCGCGTCGAGCGCAAACGGGGCGCGGTCGATCTGCAGCTTGCGCGTTTGTGTACGCGTCCTGTCCACGAGCGATTCGAGCAGTTGCACCTGCTGCTCGACACCGGTGCGGATGCCGCCCAGCGCGCGCTGCGCCGCCGGATCGGCGGCATCGATCTTGCGTTCGAGAACGTAGGCCCAGCTATGGATCGCGTTCAACGGACTGCGCAGGTCATGCGAGACGCGCGAGAGCACATGGTCGCGCATGAACAGCGCGGCTTCGGCGCACAGCCGCGCCGTGCGTTCGGATCGGGAATCGGAAGTCGACGCCATCGGTGTCCTCGTCTCTCGCCCATGAAGGGCCAACCAGAGCAGTTCGCGCCCCGGGCCAGCCCTCATTATAGGCAGGCACCCGAAAGCGTCTGGCGGGTTTGTCTCGCACGCGCCGTGCCTGCGTTGCGCCTCGTGCGCCTACAATAGCGTCTTTATCCCATCCGATTCAGGAGTCTTTCATGTCTATCGTGACCACCGCATCCGGCCTTCAGTACGAGGACCTGACCGAGGGCGCCGGCGCCGAAGCGCGCGCGGGCCAGACCGTCAGCGTGCACTACACCGGCTGGCTGACGGACGGCCAGAAGTTCGATTCGAGCAAGGACCGCAACGACCCGTTCGCCTTCGTACTGGGCGGCGGCATGGTCATCAAGGGCTGGGACGAAGGCGTGCAGGGCATGAAGGTGGGCGGCGTGCGCAAGCTCACGATCCCGCCGCAGCTCGGCTACGGCGTACGCGGCGCAGGCGGCGTGATTCCGCCGAACGCGACGCTCGTGTTCGAAGTGGAATTGCTCGACGTCTGAGCGTCGCCGCTTTTTGCACCGCGTCTTAAACCATAGTTTGCGCAGTGGCTCAAATTCGCCCCGCCATGAATCCGCATCACCACGCTCCCGTCGTCGCGCCCAGCGTTGAATTGCGCTGCTACGGCGCGATCGAGGAGACCGATCTGCACGATTTCCACCAGATCGTGCTCGGGCTCGACGGCGCGATGGAAATGACCGTGAGAGGCGTGGGCGAGCGTATCGACTGCTGCTCGGCCTGGCTGATTCCGGCCGGCGCGCAGCACGACTATGTGGGCATCGGCGAGAACCGTCAGCTCGTGCTCGACCTGCCCGCTGCGTCGCTCGCCGTGCCCGAGCGGCTCTTCGATTCGGCACGCGCCTTGCGCATCGACCCCGCGCTCGCGCAGCTCGCCCGGCAGATCGCACAGCGCGCGGCGCTTGCCGCGCCGCCTGCGGGCGGCGACCCGGGCACGCGGCGCTTTCACTGGGATGCCTCGGCGCGGCTCTGCGCCGCCGTGATTGCGCAAACCGGCATCCTGGCCGGCGCTTCGTTCGACGCCGCGGCAGGCCCCGATTTCGCGCGCATCGATCGCTGGTTGCGCGCGCGTCTCGCGGAACCGCTGCGCATTGCGGACCTCGCCGCGCATTTCGGCTTCGGCATGCGGCGCTTTCATCAGCTTTTTGTCGAGGCGTTCGGCGAAACGCCGCACCGTTACCTCCAGCGTCTGCGGCTCGACACGGCGGTGACGCTGCTGGCCGATCCGCGCCGCTCGCTCATCGACGTCGCGCTCGAAGTGGGCTTCGGCGATCAGAGCGCCTTCACGCACGCCTTCACACGGCGCTTCGGCATCGCGCCGGGCCAATGGCGAGCGTTGCCGCATTAGCGCTCACGCGCGCTTATTCGCAGTGATTCGCGCTTATTCATCAAAGCGCCACTCCCACTGAACCTCGGCCCCCACGGCCACGCGCGTACCGGCCCCGGCCACGACTATCGCGTTCTGCCCGAACGTGAGGCCGCCGTCCACGCGCGGATCGGCGCGAAAGGCCGCCATCGTGTCGAGCGGCTCGGTGGGCCACGCTGCGTCGCGCAAGCCCGTTTGCTGATCGATCGTCGTGATCGGACAACGTGCGCACGGCTTCGCGAAGCGCAAGACCACGCCGTCGCCGTCGATCGACATCGTCTCGATGAAATCCTCGTCGAAGGCGCCCTCGCCGTCCACGACGATATTCGGGCGAAAGCGGCTCATCGGCACCGGCGGCGCACCCTTCTGCGCCAGTCGCGCGTTCAGGTCCGCGAGCGACGCCTCGCTCGTGACGAGCAGCGGAAAGCCGTCGGCGAACTGCGTCGGCACCTGAGCGCCATGGGTCCATTTCGGGCTGGACAAACGCGTGACGTCGGAGGCGAAACGTACGAGCCGCAGCGGCACGCCCACGGCCTGAGAAAACCAGTGCGCCGCTTCGTCGCCTTCGTCGAGCGCTTCGAACGTGTCCTTCCACACCGTCGCCGCGACGCGGCGTGCATCGCCTCGCGGCTCGAACGGCAGCAGCAGCGTAGACGGCATGCCCGCCATGGAAAGCCGCACGCCGCCCTCGACGAAGGCCGGGACGATACGCGCCATTGCCGCATGCTCGCGCTGCGAAACGAAGCGACCATGCCCGTCCACCGCCATCCAGTGGCGGTCCCACTTGAGGCCCTCGGCTTCGAGCGGCGCCTCGTCGAGCGCGATGGCCGCGCACGATTTGACCGGATACACGAACAGCGCGCGAATGACAGGCATGGCAATCGACCTCGAACGACGAATGAAAACGGGCCGCGACAGGCGGCCCGAAATAAATACTACGTAGCGCGAACGAAACAAGGAAGCGCCATCAGGCCGCCGCGTCGAGCCCGCGCGCAAGGTCCTTGCGAACGTCCTCGGCATTCTCGAGCCCCACCGCAAGGCGAATCAGGCCTTCCGTGATGCCCGCTGCCGCACGCGCTTCCGGCGTGATGCGGCCGTGTGTGGTCGTCGCCGGATGCGTGATGGTCGTGCGCGTGTCGCCCAGATTGCCCGTGATCGAACACACCTTCGTGTTGTCGATCACGCGCCAGGCGTTCTCGCGCTGCTGTTCGGGCGTATCGCCCTTGAGCTCGAACGAGACGATCGCGCCGCCCGCCTTTTGCTGGCGCATCGCGAGCGCATGCTGCGGATGCGATGCGAGCCCCGGATAAAACACGCGGCTCACGGCCGGATGCGTTTCGAGCCAGCGCGCGATTTCGAGCGCGTTGGCCGACTGCTTCTCCACGCGCAGCGACAGCGTTTCCATGCCCTTGAGCAGCACCCACGCATTGAATGCGGAGAGCGTCGGGCCCGCGCTGCGCACGAACGGAAACACCTTCTCCATGATGAACTGCTTCGAGCCCACGAGCGCGCCACCCAGCACGCGGCCCTGGCCGTCGAGGAACTTGGTGGCCGAGTGCATCACCACGTCCGCGCCGAACTTGAGCGGCTGCTGCAGCGCCGGGCTGCAGAAACAGTTGTCGACCACGAAGAGCGCGCCCGCGGCCTTCGCGATCTTGCCGATTGCTTCGATGTCCGACACTTCGGTGAGCGGGTTCGACGGCGTCTCGAGGAAAAACATCTTCGTTTCGGGGCGCACGGCGTTCTTCCAGGCGTCGAGATCGGTGGGATCGACGAAGGTGGTCGTGATGCCGAACTTGCTGAAGATCTGCGAAAACATGCCGAGCGTCGAGCCGAAAATACTCTGCGAGCTGACGATATGATCGCCCGTCTGCAACGCGGCCATCACCACCGAAAGGATCGCGGCCATGCCCGAGGCCGTCGCCATGCATGCCTCGCCGCCTTCGAGCGCGGCAAGCCGGTCCTGGAACATCGTCACGGTCGGGTTCGTGAAGCGCGCGTAGGTATAGCCGGTCTCGGAGTTCTTGAAGCGCTCGGCCGCTTCGGCGGCGCTGCCGAAACAGAAGCTCGACGTGAGGTAAAGCGCTTCCGAATGCTCGTTGAACTCGCTGCGCAGCGTGCCCGAGCGTACGGCGAGGGTGTCGAAGTTGAAAGTGTCGTCCATGTTCGTGTTGTTTCCCATTCGAAGACCCCCGGGCCGCGAGAACCGGGGGCGCAAAAAAGCCCGCTTTGCGTCGGCAGAAGCGGGCTTTCGGGTATTCGGGGCAGAACTAAGGCACAAGCGAGGCGGATCGGAAATCAAACTGCGGTTTCGACGCCTTTCGCTTTAGCTGTTTTGGGTTGCCCCGCGTCCGCAAGCTGATATCAAATCGACGCAAGCCCCTATGCTAACACGGGAAGCGCGCCGTGCACGTCGCGGCACGCAGGCTTCCCGGCCCGCTTCACTCCACCGAGAGCTGCAGGTGCAGCTGCGAACGCGCGGCGGCGCCTTCGATCGCGTCGCTCGCGGCGTCGCGGTCCGACTGCGCCTGCGGGGCGAGCCGCGCGGTCTCGATCCTGTCGAGGTAGGCGCTCGTGATGTCGCCGGTGATGTAGTCGCCGTCGAAGCACGAGGCTTCGAAGCGCTTGAGCTCCGGATTGATGTCGCGCACCGCCTGCTTGAGCGCCTCGACGTCCTGATACACGAGATGGTCCGCACCGATGATGCGCGCCACTTCCTTGTCCGTGCGGCCGTGCGCCACGAGTTCGCCGCGCGTGGGCATGTCGATGCCATAGACGTTCGGATACTTCACGGGCGGCGCCGCCGACGCGAAGATCACCTTGGTCGCGCCCGCGTCGCGCGCCATCTGCACGATTTCATGCGAGGTGGTGCCGCGCACGATCGAGTCGTCGATGATCAGCACGTTCTTGCCCTTGAACTCGATGCCCATGGCGTTGAGCTTCTGGCGCACCGACTTCTTGCGCATCGCCTGGCCCGGCATGATAAAGGTGCGGCCCACGTAGCGGTTCTTGAAGAAGCCCTCGCGGTATTCCACGCCGAGTTTCTTCGCGACCTGCATGGCCGCCGGACGCGACGAATCGGGAATCGGCATGACAACGTCGATCCTCACGTCGGGCAGCTCGCGCCTGACCTTCTCGGCAAGATAGTCGCCCATGCGCAGCCGCACGTTGTAGACGGGCACGCCGTCCAGCACCGAATCCGGACGCGCGAGGTACACGAGCTCGAAAATGCAGGGGTTCAGGCTCGGAGCCGTGGCGCACTGCTGCGCGTGGAAATTGCCCTCGAAGTCGATGAACACCGCCTCGCCCGGCGCCACGTCGCGCACGAACTCGAAGCCGATGCCTTCCAGCGCCACCGACTCCGACGCCAGCATCCATTCGGTGCCTTCCGGCGTTTCCTGCTTGCCGATGCACAGCGGCCGGATGCCGAACGGGTCGCGGAACGCGAGCAGACCGTAGCCGGCGATCAGCGAGACAATGGCGTACGAGCCGCGCACGCGCTTGTGCACGCCTGAGACGGCCTTGAACAGCGCCGCCGGATCGAGCTCGAGGCCGGAGCTGGCCGTCTGCAGTTCGTGCGCGAGCACGTTGAGCAGCACTTCCGTGTCGGAGTTGGTGTTGATGTGCCGGCGATCGACGCGGAACATCTCTTCCTTGAGCTGCTGCCAGTTCGTGAGATTGCCGTTGTGCGCGAGGATGAGACCGAACGGCGCGTTCACGTAGAACGGCTGGGCCTCTTCTTCGCTCGACGCCGAGCCGGCCGTCGGGTAGCGCACCTGGCCGATGCCGCTCGTGCCCGGCAGGCTGCGCATGTTGCGCGTGCGGAACACGTCGCGCACCATGCCGTTGGCCTTGTGCATGTGGATGGTGCTGCCGTCCGCGGTGGCAATGCCGGCCGCGTCCTGGCCGCGGTGCTGCAGGAGCAGCAGCGCGTCATAGAGAAGCTGGTTGACGGGAGAGCGGGAAACTACGCCTACGATGCCGCACATGGCAGGTCCTTCAAGAAAGCGAAATCGGTAAAACTGCGCGGTAGCGGCGGGCGGTCTGGGCCTCGCCTGCGCCGCGCGGGCAGTGCTGCTTTTTCGAGCGGCCTTGCCCCGTTTGTATCGGGTCGGCTCCGGGCGGGCTAGACGCGAACGTAGCCTGCGAGCGCGTCGGGCAGCAGCGGTTTCAGTTCGTGCACGCCCTGCTCGACATAGGGCCGCAGCAGCGCATTGCGCCAGAAGTCCTGCTGGGGCAGCTCGGTCAGTCCGCCGAGGACGACGAGAATCAGCACCAGTACGACGCCTCGCACGAGGCCGAACATCAAACCGAGCGACCGGTCCACGCCGGACAGTCCGCTCACCTGCACGATGCGCCCGAGCAGCGCGTTCGCCACGCCGGCCACGAGCACCACGCCTATCACGATCAGCGCGAAGGCGATCAGCCACTGCGTGAGGGCGCCGCCCGGCCAGTGCGCCGGAATCCACGGCACTACGCGCTCCACGTAGCGGCAGGCCACCAGAAACGCGACGATCCAGCCGATCAATCCGAAAATCTCGCCGATCAATCCGCGCCACGCCCCGCGCAGCGCCGACAAACCAATCACCGCCATTACAGCGTAGTCGAAGGCGGTGAACATCGGCGGCTTAATCCGCTGCCCCGTTCGAACCTGCCATCAAACCCGCGCCGCGCACCTTCGCGATCGCCTCCGAAGCCGCCGCGCGGTCCGGGAACGGGCCTGCGCGCAGGAGCGTGCGCGTCGAGCCGTCGGGCTGCTTGCGCTGTTCGGTATATGCGGGTACGCCGGCCGCTTTCAACTTCGTCACCCAGTTGCTCGCGGCGGTGGCGTTGCTGAACGAGCCCAGTTGCACGGCGAAGCGCGAACCCGGCGGTGTGGGCGGCGCGCTGCTGTTGTCGCCGCTGTCGGCGGCATCCGTGTTCTGGTTCGAGGCGACGGCCGTGTTCGCCGAAGGCGCGGCGGACTTGCCGGCAGGCTTGCTGGTGGCGGAAGTCTGCGCCGGAGCGGTCTTCGCGGCGGCTGTCGTCTGGGTTTGTGCGGCGGCCTTCGCGCCGGCGCTGGTTGGGTTCGTGCTATGGGCGGTCTGCGCCGGTGCCGCGGTGGCGCCAGAAGCCACCGTCGCGAGATTGGACGCGCCGGGATTGTCGGGCGCGACGCCGGCCTGCGTATCGTCGTCGCTATCGGCGTCGTCGCGGGCCGCGGCCTTCTCGCCGGGCGGTGTCGGGCGGCTCGGAATGTCGATCGCGATGTCGTCGGTAACAGGTTTCGGGTGCGAATCGAGCACCATCGGCAGGATCACGATAGCCGCCACCACGAGCGCGATCGCGCCCACGAGGCGCCGGCGCGCGCGCTGCTTCTCAGGAAGGGTGGGATCGAGCAGCATCGCTTCGGCGTCGGCCGACCGGTCCGGCCGGCGGCTGCGCCGCTCCACGCGCGCACTCTGGCTGCTACGCCGGCCCGAGCCGGCTTCCGCGCCGCGCCGTCGGGGCGCCGCGTCGTCTTTCTTGCCGAACGAGAAAATTCCCATGTATGGCTGCTTTAGGCCTGTATCTGCGTAGCGTGGCGGCGTGTGCAGGTTCAGTGCTGCTGCGACTTTCGCCAGGCCATCACGCCGGCAACTGTCAGGAAACTACCGAAAACAAGAATTCTATCATTTTCAGATGCGCGTTTTAGCGCATCTTGAAAAGCCGAGGCGGGCGATTCGTAGCGCGTCACGCTGCTGTCCGGGCCATCCTCGACGCCGGCCTCGCGCAACACGGCTTCGAGCTGTTGCGCGGACGCCGCACGCGGCCCCGGCAGACCGGTCACGCACCAGTGATCGATCTCGCCCTTCAGGTGCTCGATCACGCCGGCAAGGTCCTTGTCCCCCATCGCGCCGAACACGGCGTAGGTGTACGGGAAGTAGCCCATGCTGCCGAGGTTCTGCGCGAGCACGGCGGCGGCATGCGGGTTGTGGCCCACGTCGAGGATCACAGAAGGCTTGCCCGGCAGCACCTGGAAGCGGCCCGGCAGCTCGACGTTCGCGAGGCCGAGGCGGATGTCCTGCGCGGAGACCGGCACGCGGTCGCGCAGGGCTTCGAGCGCGGCGAGCGCGGCCGAGGTATTGATCAACTGATTGGCCCCGCGCAGCGCCGGGTAGGCCAATGCCGAGCGGCGCTGCGCGCGGCCCACGTAATTCCATTGCTGGCGCTCGCTGCCCGCCTGCCCCTCATAGCGGAAATCGCGCCCGAAGCGCCACAGATCGGCGCCGATCGCCTCGGCATGATCGACGAGCGACTGCGGCGGCATGGGATCGGCGCAGATGGCGGGCTTGCCGGGACGGAAGATGCCGGCCTTTTCGAAGGCGATCTTCTCGCGCGTGTTGCCCAGATACTCGGTGTGATCAATGTCGATGCTCGTGACGATCGCGCAGTCGGTATCGAGCACGTTCACGGCGTCCAGACGGCCGCCGAGGCCCACTTCGAAAATCACCGCGTCGAGCCCGCGCGAGGCGAACAGCAGCATGATCGCGAGCGTCGTGAACTCGAAGTACGTGAGCGAGACCGGCTGCGGCAGCGACAGACGCGCGGCCTCCACGGCCTCGAAGTACGGCAGCAGCTCGGCGTCGCTCGCCTGCTGGCCGTCGAGACGCGCGCGCTCGTTGAACGACAGCAGGTGCGGCGAGGTATGGCAGCCCACGTGGTAGCCGGATTTCAGCAGGATCGTTTCGAGGATCGCGCAGGTCGAGCCCTTCCCGTTCGTGCCGCCCACCGTGAAGATCGGGCAATCGAACTTCAGTTGGAGCGCTTCTTTCACCTGGCGAATCCGGTTGAGCCCCATGTCGATGCCGACCGGATGCGCGGTTTCGAGGTGCGTGAGCCACGCGTCGAGGGTGGGAAAGGTACTCATCGGATATCGCTATGCGGGGGCGCGCCCTGCCGCTTCTGCTGGCCGCAGCCCGTCAGGCCTGCGAGGAAAAAACGGCATTATCGCGGAAATGACAACGCGCCGCTTGCCTAAGGCTTGCGGCGCGTGGGGAAATGCGGGAGAAACGCGTCAGGCCACCGCGTCCGCGGGCTGGCGCGACAAGATGGCGATGAGTTGTGCGATCTCTTCGCGCAGCTTGCGGCGGTCCACGATCATGTCGATCGCGCCCTTCTGCATCAGGAATTCCGAGCGCTGGAAGCCTTCCGGCAGCTTCTCGCGCACGGTCTGCTCGATCACGCGCGGGCCGGCAAAGCCGATCAGCGCCTTCGGCTCGGCGATCACCACGTCGCCAAGGAACGCGAAGCTCGCCGAAACGCCGCCCATGGTCGGGTCGGTCAGCACGGAGATGAACGGCAGCTTCGCATCGGCGAGCTTGGTCAGCATGGCCGTGGTCTTGGCCATCTGCATGAGCGAGAGCAGGCTTTCCTGCATGCGCGCGCCGCCCGAGGCCGTGAAGCAGATGAACGGAACCTGCTGCTCAAGCGCGTTCTGCGCGCCGCGCGCGAAGCGCTCGCCCACCACGGAGCCCATCGAGCCGCCCATGAACGAGAACTCGAAGCACGCCACCACGACCGGCAGCGTGTGGATCGCGCCGCCCATCACGACCATGGCGTCGGTTTCGCCGGTTTCGTCGATCGCCTCTTTCAGGCGGTCCGGGTACTTGCGGCTGTCCTTGAACTTGAGCGCGTCGACCGGCACGATCTCCTGGCCGATCTCATAGCGGCCTTCCGGATCCAGCAGCGCGTCGAGACGCTCGCGCGCGCCGATGCGCATGTGGTGATCGCACTTCGGGCAAACATGGAGGTTCGCCTCGACGTCGTTGCGGTACAGCACCGCTTCGCACGACGGGCACTTGATCCACAGGCCTTCCGGAATGCTCTTGCGGCTTTTCGGATCGGTTTGCTTGATCTTCGGCGGCAGCAGTTTGTCGAGCCAGCTCATTGATTATCCTTCCTTGACCTTCGTGATGCGCGGCGCGGACGGAACGCTCCAAACGAGCAATCCGGCAATCTCAACCGGGTTCCGACCCCGACCGCGCATGGCGAAAAGTGGATTTTACCGCAGGTCCTGCAGGTCTCTTATTCCTTGCCGTCCAGCGCAGCGCGGACGCCTGCAATGAATGCCTTGAGCGTTTCGGCTGCGGCATCTGGCGGCGATTGCTCCAGCAACTGCACGATACGGCTGCCGATCACGACGGCATCGCTCACGGCGGCAACCGCGGCGGCGGTCTGCGCGTCGCGAATACCGAAGCCCACGCCAACGGGCAGCGGCACGCGCGACTTGATGGCCGGCATTTTACTCGCGATGCTCGCCACGTCCAGATTGGCTGCCCCCGTCACGCCCTTGAGCGAGACGTAATAGACATAGCCGCTCGCGACGCGGCCGACTTCGGCAATACGTTCGTCCGTCGAGGTGGGCGCGAGCAGGAAGATCGGATCGATGCCCGCCGATTTCATCGACGCGGCGAAGGTCACGCATTCTTCGGGCGGATAGTCCACCACGAGCACGCCGTCCACGCCCGCCGCTTTCGCGGCGGCGGCGAATGCCTCGGTGCCCATGCGTTCGATGGGGTTCGCATAGCCCATCAGCACGACCGGCGTCTTGTCGTCGGTTTCGCGGAAACGCTTCACGTCGGCCAGCACGCTCTTCAACGTGACGCCTTTCGCCAGCGCGCGCTCCGAGGATTGCTGGATCACCGGGCCGTCGGCCATCGGGTCCGAGAACGGCACGCCCAGTTCGATCACGTCCGCGCCGCCGGCGGCGAGCGCGTGCATGAATTCGACGGTGCGCGCCGGATCGGGATCGCCGGCGGTCATGAACGGGATGAGGCCTTTCCTGCCTTGGGCGGCCAACGTGTCGAACGTGTTCTTGATACGGGACATTTCAGGGTCCTCTGTTTCAGTCGTTACCGCGCGCGTGGCGACGGTGGCGGCGCATCAGGCGCCTGCCACGGCGGTTGCGGGCGCGACGGGCGCGGAGGCGGCAGTCGCCGGAGCAACGGCCGCGCTCACGCGTTCGCGCGCGATCGCGCAGTAACTTTCGTTGATTTCATAGCCGACGAATTCGCGCTTCTGGCGTGCGCAGGCGACAGCCGTGGTGCCGCTGCCCATGAACGGGTCCAGCACGCGGCCGCCCGGCGGGCAGCTCGCGAGCACCATGCGCTCGACGATCTCAAGAGGCTTCTGGGTGGGATGATCCACCCGCTCCGCGTGCTGGCGATGCAGCCGCGAAACGGACCAGACGTCCTTGGGGTTGTAGCCGAGCTCCAGCCACCTGCTGCCTTCGAATATCTTGCGCGAACGCGCCTTCTTCGTGACGGCATCGTACGGGATGCGGACGGGATCGAGGTCGAAGTAGTAATTCTTCGACACCGCGAAGAAACCGATGTTGTCGTGCACCGAGGTGAATCGGCGCGTCGTGCCGCCCATGCTCGGCACACGCCGGTCCCAGACGATCTCGTTGATCATCGTGAGCTTCGACTTGAGGAAGACGAAGATTTCCGGCGCGTACTGCCAGGTGCAGAACACGTAGAGCGACCCGCTGGCCTTGAGCTTCGGAATCGCCAGCTCGAGCCATTCATACGTCCAGGCGAGGAAGTTCTCGCCCGAACGCATGTCGGAATCGTTGCCGTAGTCCTTGCCGAGCCCGTAGGGCGGGTCGGCGACGATCAGGTCGATCGAGGCGTCGGGCAGGTTCGCTGCATCGGTCAGAAAATCGCGGTTCAGGAGCCGGATGCCGTCCGGCACGACCGGCAGCGAGCCTTCGGGCGGCTGCGCGCAGGGTGTGGCTGCGGCAACCGCTTCGGTCAGATCGCTGTCGGGCGCCGGGGCTTGCGGCTCGTCGAACTCGTCGCGCATCGCTTGAGTCACCTCGGGGCGCTCAGAACTGGATGCCCGATCGCTCGGCGACCGTGTGCATGTCCTTGTCGCCCCGGCCAGACAGGTTCACCAGCAGGATCTTGTCCTTAGGCAGTGTCGGGGCCAGCTTCGCCGCGTACGCGAGCGCGTGGCTCGATTCGAGCGCCGGAATGATGCCTTCGATCCGGCAGCAGTCGTGGAACGCCTTGAGCGCTTCCTCGTCGTCGATCGTCACGTACTGCGCGCGGCCGCTGTCCTTCAGCCACGCGTGCTCGGGACCGACGCCCGGATAGTCGAGACCCGCGGAAATCGAATGCGTCTCGATGATCTGGCCGTTCTCGTCCTGCAGCAGGTAGGTGCGGTTGCCGTGCAGCACGCCCGGCGTGCCGGCCGCGAGCGAGGCGGCGTGACGGCCCGTTTCCATGCCGTCGCCGGCCGGTTCCACGCCGATCAACTGCACCGAAGTGTCGTCGATATACGGGTAAAAGATGCCCATCGCGTTCGATCCGCCGCCCACGCACGCGATCACGGCGTCGGGCTGGCGACCCGTCATTTCCGGCATCTGCACGCGGCATTCGTCGCCGATCACGCGCTGGAAGTCGCGCACCATCATCGGGTACGGGTGCGGACCCGCCACGGTGCCGATGATGTAGAAGGTGTTTTCGACGTTGGTGACCCAGTCGCGCATCGCTTCGTTGAGCGCGTCCTTGAGCGTGCGCGAGCCCGACTCCACAGGCACGACGGTCGCGCCCAGCAACTTCATGCGGTAGACGTTCGCGGCCTGGCGGCGCACGTCTTCCGCGCCCATATAGACCACGCACTCCATGCCGAAGCGCGCCGCGATCGTGGCCGTGGCCACGCCGTGCTGGCCCGCGCCCGTTTCGGCGATCACGCGCGGCTTGCCCATGCGCTTCGCGAGCAGCGCCTGGCCGATCACGTTGTTCACCTTGTGGGCGCCGGTGTGGTTCAGGTCTTCGCGCTTCAGATAGATCTGCGCGCCGCCCACCCTCTCGCTCCAGCGCTGGGCATGGTAGATCGGCGACGGACGGCCGACGAAATGCTTCAGCTCGCGTTCATATTCGGCGACGAAGTCGGGATCGTTCTTGAACTTCTCGTAGGCGTCGCGCAGTTCGTCGATCGCCTGCATGAGGGTTTCGGCAGCGAACACGCCACCATAAGGGCCGAAATGGCCGCGTTCATCAGGTAAGTTGTACATGAGTCACTCGCTTGGGCCCTGGGCGCGCTCGCGTTGCGCGAGGGCTTGCCGGCCAAGGTTTTTCATCCCGCGTCCGCTTCGCGCACTGCGCGCACGAACGCCGCCATGCGGGCGTGATCCTTCACGCCCTTTGCGCCCGGGACCTCGATGCCACTGGAGACATCGACGGCGTACGGACGCACCTGGCGAATCGCATCACTGACGTTTTGCGCGTTCAAGCCACCACTCAAAACGGCCCGACGCGCGAGCCCTGCGGGGATAAGTGACCAATCGAAGACCTTCCCGCCACCGCCGTACCCCTCGACGTGCGTGTCGAACAGGAGGCCGCTGGCTGACGAATAACTGTTTGCCGATTCTATCAAATCGGCCTGCCGAGTATCGGCCGCCACCCGTAGCGCGCGCAACCAGGGCAAACCGGCAACGGCCGCCAGCGCCTCGCACTGCGCCGGCGTTTCGTCGCCGTGGAACTGCAGCAGCGTGAGCGAGACGTTGCTCGCCACCTCGCCGATCCACTGCGGCGTCGCGTTCACGAAGAGCCCCACGACCGAAACGAAGGGCGGAATGTCGTGGGCGAGCTCGACTGCCTGCGCGACCGTCACCGAGCGCGGGCTCTTCGGATAGAACACGAGGCCGATCGCGTCGGCACCGAGGTCGATGGCATGTTCGACCGCCTCGGGCGTGCTCAGGCCGCACAGTTTGATGCGCGTGCGGCGCTGGGCGGATGCGGCGGCTTGAGCCGTGGAAGGATCGGCAGCAGTCATGGCGGATAAGGTATGCGGTTCGATGTTGCGCCCCGAGGTCAGGCCCAGATAGCGCTCCACGGCAAGCTCGCCGTATGCGGCCCCGGCACCTGGAACTCGTCAGGATAGCCTACCTCGGCGAGGTACAGTCCGTCGGGCATGAAGGTCGGCGCGGCCTTCGTGCGATCGAGCCCCGCCAGCACTTCGGCCATCCAGGCCGCCGGATAGCGCCCGCGCCCCACCGCTACGAGACAGCCCATCAGGTTGCGAACCATGTGGTGCAGAAACGCATTGGCGCGAAAGCGGAAATGGATGAAATCGCCCTGCGGGCGAATGTCGATCTGGTAGAGATGCTTGACCGGCGTCTTCGACTGGCACTCCGACGAACGGAACGCCGAAAAATCGTGCTGGCCGATCAGATGGGCGGCGGCCTCGCGCATCGCGTCGACGTCGAGCGGCGTATGGATCCAGCCCGCGCGGCTCGCCAGCATCGGCGAGCGCACCGCGTTCACGTAGAGCACGTAGTAGTACGTACGCTCGAACGCCGAGAAGCGCGCGTGGAACGCCTCCGGCATCGGCTGCGCCCACTGCACGGCGACCGTCGAGGGCAGGAACGCGTTGGTGCCGCGCACCCACGAAAACGGCGTGCGATCGAGTTCGGTGTCGAAATGGAGGACCTGGCCAAGACCGTGGACGCCCGTGTCGGTGCGGCCCGCCACGACGGTCGGGAGCGGCACGCACGCGAACTCGCGCAGGGCGCGTTCGAGCGCGTCCTGCACCGTCTTGCCGTGCGGCTGAGATTGCCAGCCGCAGAACGCGGCCCCGTCGTATTGAACGCCTAGCGCGATACGCATACGAACTCGTCCGCTTACGGTCACGAAAGCGGCGCGAGCGTCGAGAGCAACGCCTGCGCGTCGGAGCGCGTGGCGTAGTCGTTCGACTCGATCACCTCGTTGATCAGCGAGCGGGCGCCCGCCAGATCGCCGAGCGCGATGTACTCGTGCGCGAGTTCGAGTTTGTTGCGCGCGATTCGCGCCAGTTGCTCCGGTGTGAAGACCGGCAGCGGCTCGGCGAAGTCGGGCGGCAGGTTCAGGTCGAAGTCGAGCGTAAGCGGGCCGAAGCGCGGGGCACCGAGGCCCGCGATCGCACCCGGACCTGCCGTGCCCGCTTCAATGGCCTCGCCGGCCGGCGGCGCGGGCGGCTCGGCGAACGGCACCGCTTGCGCCGCCGTCGTTTCGGGCGAGTTCACCGGCTCCGTCGAGAGCGGCGCGTGTGCCGCGAACGGGTCGGCAGGGCCCGCTTCGATCCGCGGAGGCAGCGGCATGTCGAGACCGCCGAGGGCGTGGACGGCATCGGGCGGGAACTCGGGCGGTACGGCCGGGTAATTCATGTCTTCTGCGGCGATTGCGGGCAATACGGGCTCGGCAAACGGCGCGACTTCAGGGAACGGCGTGTCCTCATGGTGCTGCGGCAGGCTGAGTTCCGGCTCGGGCACGGCATGTGGTGCGCCCAGATCCAGCGCAGGCACTTCCGGCTCCGCCGGCGGCAGCGATGGCTCGGCAACCGGCTCGCCGGGTGCCGTATCGCCATGCGGTTCCGGCACCGCTTCGGGCAATGCCGGCTCGGCGGCCCGCGCCAGTTCTTCAGCTTCGCCTGCTGCGTTGCGCTCAGGAACGAGGCTCTCCGGCGACAGCGCAGCAGCGCCTGGTTCGGCCGCGGCGGCGAAGCGCGCCGCTTCGCTGGCGGCCGCGAGCGTTTCCGGCTCGGCCGGTTCGACATCGTGCGTTGCAGGGCCTTGTTCCGCTGGCTCCTCATGTTGCGGCGCGGCCTGGGCGCCCTGCTCCGGCTGTTCGTGTGACGCTTCGAAGTGTGCCGGCGCACGCGCTTCGCCGTCCAGATCCGCCGCAGCCGGAAGGCGCGCGGCATCGGTTGCGTGGTCGGGCGTTTCGTCATGCTGCGGAGCTTCGGCCGACGATACGGCCGTAGCGGCCTCCGGCGCGCGCGGCACAACGGAGGCAGCGGATACCTCGTGTAGCGGCGTCTCCAGTACAGGCAGCTCGGCGGCCTCATTCGCGACTGGCGCTTCGGGCACGTCCAACGGCGCTGCATCGGCCACAACGGGCTTCTTGCGCTTGCGTATCAACAAACGAAGAATCAGCGCGAGGAGCGCAGCGCCAATGACCGCCGCGATGCCCAAGGCCACGGGCGACAGATCCGGCTGCGCCGTGCTCGCGGCCGGACTCGCCGCACCCGGCGCGGGACGGTTCGCTCCGGGAGCGACAGCCCCGCTCGCGGATATGGCACCGCTCGCGCCTACGGCCTGAACCGGCTTGCCGATGCCATGCTTCTGCAGCGCCATGAGCACGCGGTTCTTGAGTTCCAGCAGTTGCTGCAGACTCGACAGCGGAACCGACATCCGCGCCGACGACGCCCCTTGGGCGAACGCCGCGCTGGCAGCGGGCACGGCGACGACCGAGCCGCTCCAGACATGGGTATCGCTCGCCGGACTAGCCAGGTTTGCGGCAGCGCCAGCCGACGCGCCCGATGCCGCGACGCCAGGGGCACTCGCACCGCTCGCGGCGGTCGCCGCACTGGCTGCCATCGCCGGCATGGAGGCCGCGGACACGGCACTCGCTGGCGCGGCCGCCGCAACGCTGGCGCCCGTCACCACGGCGGCAGACGCGCCTTGCGACGCAGCCTGTGCCGGCGCGCTCGCCGCAGACGCCGCAGTGGGCACACCCGTGGACATACTCGCGGGCGCATTCGCACCCGCACCAGCCGCCGGGGCCGAAGCCGCCGCCACGGGCGCAGGCGCAGACGCGGCCGTCACGCCGGAAGCCCCCGCCACGACGCCCGGCACGCCGGGCACGTTCAGCACGGCGCCGATCTTCAAACGGCTCGGGTCGTGCTTCGCGAATGCGGTGGGATTGGCATCGAACAGCGCCTGGCTCACGTTGGCAAGCAGACTTTTGTCATGCGACTGCGTGAGATCGATGGCGATGTCGTGCAGGGATTGCCCCGGATGGACCGAATACTGGCCGACAATCGGTGCGGCCGGCTGAGGTGCGGCCGGGGCCGATGCGGAAGACGCCGAAGCGGCCGTGGCCGCCGCACCGCCTTGCGCGCTGGCGACGCCGCTCAGCGCAAGGAAAGCCGCCGCCATGGCGACGCTTGCTGCCCGCCGCCCCATGGCTGCGGGAACAGAATCAAATCGAACGATCATCAGGTGCCCTGGCATACCGCTCGCGCGGTTGTCGATGAATCAGATACGGAAGCGAACTGCGGGACGTGCCAAATAAAAAAGCGCCGCGACTGGCGCGGCGCTTTTCATCGTCTCTACGCGTCATTAGCCGCGTAGTTTAAATGATTCACTTGTCGAGCAGAATGCGCAGCATGCGACGCAGCGGTTCGGCGGCACCCCACAGCAGTTGATCGCCCACTGTGAAGGCCGACAGATACTCGCCACCCATCGCGAGCTTGCGCAGACGGCCCACCGGCACCGTGAGCGTGCCCGTCACCACGGCCGGCGACAGATCGCGCATCGACGCTTCGCGCTGGTTCGGCACGACCTTGACCCAGTCGTTGGCCGAAGCGAGGATGCCGTCGATCTCGTCGAGCGGCACGTCCTTCGTGAGCTTGATCGTGAGCGCCTGCGAGTGGCAGCGCATCGCGCCGATCCGCACGCACAGACCGTCCACGGGGATCGATCCCGGCTCGCCCATGGCCGGCTTGCCGAGAATCTTGTTGGTTTCGGCGCCGCCCTTCCACTCTTCCTTCGACATGCCGTTGCCGAGATCCTTGTCGATCCACGGAATCAGCGAGCCCGCGAGCGGCACGCCGAAATGCTGCGTCGGCATGGCGTCGCTGTTCATCGCGGCGAGTACCTTGCGGTCGATGTCGAGAATCGCCGACGAAGGATTCGCGAGATCCGCCGCCACCGCGCCATTGAGCGTGCCCATCTGCGCGAGCAGTTCGCGCATGTTCTGCGCGCCCGCGCCCGATGCGGCCTGATACGTCATGGCCGTCATCCAGTCGACGAGGTTCTCGCGGAACAGGCCGCCCAGCGCCATCAGCATGAGGCTCACGGTGCAGTTGCCGCCGATGAAGTCCTTCTGGCCCTTGACGAGCGCGTCCTTGATGACGTCGAGGTTCACCGGGTCGAGGATGATGACGGCGTCGTCCTTCATGCGCAGCGCCGAAGCCGCGTCGATCCAGTAGCCCTTCCAGCCCGCCGCGCGCAGCTTCGGATACACCTCGTTGGTGTAGTCGCCGCCCTGGCAGGTGATGATGACGTCGCACTTCCTGAGCTCATCGACGCTGTTCGCGTCCTTGAGCTTCGTCTCGTTTCGGGCGTTCGACGGCGCCGCGCCGCCTGCGTTGCTGGTGCTGAAAAACACCGGCTCGATCAGGTCGAAATCACGTTCTTCCTGCATGCGCTGCATCAGCACGCTGCCGACCATGCCGCGCCAACCTACGAGACCTACATTCATGACTTACCCTTGAAATGGACACTTCCCCGCTTCGCTCGCCCGGCGTGGCCGCGCGGGGAAGATGAGCGGGCACGACGAGCGATCAACGAATGGTGATCGTTTTGATAATCGTCGTTTTCGTGGTCGCTTTTGTGGCGATGGCAAGCGAAATCGCACGGGCTGCGCCGTGGATTTTCGAAACAGAGGTGATCTGGGGGATCGTCGCCATCGCCACAATATACACGAAAACCGTCTTTACAGCGCCGCGACCACGGCGTCGCCCATCGCCGCCGTACCCACCTGCCGGCAACCCGGCGTGAGGATGTCGCCCGTGCGATAGCCCTGTTCGAGCACCTTCTTCACGGCATTTTCAATGCGATCGGCCTGCCCGGCGCGGCCCAGCGAGTAGCGCAGCATCATCGCGGCCGAGAGGATCGTGGCGAGCGGATTCGCAACGCCCTTGCCCGCGATGTCCGGCGCCGAGCCGTGCGACGGCTCGTACAGCCCCTTGTTGTTCTTGTCGAGCGAGGCCGAGGGCAGCATGCCGATCGAACCCGTGAGCATGGCCGCTTCGTCCGAGAGAATGTCGCCGAACACGTTGCCCGTCACCACGACGTCGAACGCCTTCGGCGCCTTCACGAGCTGCATGGCCGCATTGTCGACGTACATGTGCGAAAGCTCGACTTCCGGATATTCCTTCGAGACATCGATCATGATGTCCTTCCAGAACTGCGAAGTTTCGAGCACATTGGCCTTGTCCACCGACGTGAGCTTCTTCTGGCGCTTCTGCGCCGCCTGGAAGGCCACATGCGCGATGCGTCGTACTTCGGGCTCCGAATAACGCATCGTGTCGAAGCCTTCGCGCGCGCCCTTGAAGAGACCGTCCGGCGCTTCGCGCGTGCCGCGCGGCTGGCCGAAGTAGATGTCGCCGTTCAGTTCGCGCACGATCAGAATGTCGAGACCGGAGACGATCTCGGGCTTCAGCGACGAGGCGCCCGTAAGCTGCGGATAGCAGATCGCCGGACGGAAGTTCGCGAACAGTTCCAGATGCTTGCGCAAACCCAGGATGGCCTGTTCGGGGCGCAGCGCGCGCTCGAGCGAGTCGTACTTCCAGTCGCCCACGGCGCCGAACAGGATCGCGTCGGCCGACTTCGCCAGCGCGAGCGTGGCTTCAGGCAGCGGATGGCCGCTCGCCTCGTAGCCCGCGCCGCCAACGGGCGCTTCTTCCATCTCGAACTTTTCGCCAAGCGCATTCAGCACCTTGACGGCTTCTTTCACGATCTCGGGGCCGATTCCGTCGCCCGGCAGCACTGCAATCTTCATCCTGGGATTCCTCGCGGGTTTCGCTGTTGTTTCGCTGTTATTGCGCTGCAGGTTCGGCTATACGCGGATGCGCGCAAGCCGTCCGGCTCGCGCTCAGAGCACGCGGTTGCTCAGCCACGGCTGGCGCGCAATGCGCTCGGCTTCGTACAGGCGGATCTTGTCGGCGTGGCGCAACGTGAGGCCGATGTCGTCGAAGCCGTTCAGCAGGCAGTAGCGGCGGAACGCGGCCACCTCGAACGGATATTCCGCCGCGCCGTCGGTCGTGCGCACGACCTGCTTGTCGAGGTCGATCGTCAGTTGAAAGCCGTTGAACGCAACCGTTTCGTTGAACAGATGATCCACCTGCTGCTCGGTGAGCACGACCGGCAACAGGCCGTTCTTGAAGCAGTTGTTGTAGAAGATGTCGGCGAAGCTCGGCGCGATGATCGCGCGAAAGCCGTATTGCTGCAGCGCCCAGGGGGCGTGCTCGCGCGAGCTGCCGCAGCCGAAGTTCTTGCGTGCGAGCAGCACCGAAGCGCCCTGATAGCGCGGCTGGTTCAGCACGAAGTCGGGATTGAGCGGGCGCTTCGAATTGTCCTGGCCCGGCTCGCCGTGGTCGAGGTAGCGCCATTCGTCGAAGGCGTTGGGACCGAAGCCCGTGCGCTTGATCGACTTGAGGAACTGCTTCGGAATGATCGCGTCCGTGTCCACGTTCTCGCGATCGAGCGGCGCCACGACGCCGGTGTGTACGATGAATTTTTCCATGATCCGTAATCCAGAAGGATGCAGGGTACGTCGGTAAGACGCAGCGCGCTTACAGCGCGTGCTGCACCGCGCGCGACGAGTCGGTGATGTCCTGGCCGAAGCCCGCCACCGTGTTGCAGCCCGTCAGCGCGAGCAGCAGGCCCACGAGCGAAAGAAGCGCGGTGCGACGCCAGAAAATGCCTGCCTTCATAGCTTTGCTCCGCTTAGCCCAGCTTGCGAATGTCGACGAAATGGCCTTCGATGGCGGCTGCCGCCGCCATCGCCGGGCTCACGAGATGGGTGCGGCCACCCGCGCCCTGACGCCCTTCGAAGTTGCGGTTCGAGGTGGACGCGCAGCGCTCGCCCGGTTCGAGGCGGTCGGCGTTCATCGCGAGACACATCGAGCAGCCCGGCTCGCGCCATTCGAAACCTGCGTCGACGAACACCTTGTCGAGCCCTTCGCGTTCGGCCTGCGCCTTCACGAGACCCGATCCCGGCACCACCATGGCGAGGCGAATGTTCGGCGCTACGCGGCGGCCAAGCTTCTTCACGACGTAAGCGGCCGAGCGCAGGTCTTCGATGCGCGCGTTCGTGCACGAGCCGATGAAGATCTTGTCCGGCTTGATCGACTCGATCGGCGTGTTCGGATCGAGCGCCATGTATTGCAGCGCGCGCTCCATCGCGTCGCGCTTAACCGGATCCTTCTCCCGCTCGGGATCGGGCACGCGGCCGTCGACCGAGGTGACCATTTCGGGCGAGGTGCCCCACGTGACCTGCGGAACGATGTCGGCAACGGTCAGCTCGACCACGCGGTCGAAATGCGCGCCTTCGTCGGAACGGAAGGTCTTCCAGTATTCGACGGCCTGGTCCCACTCCGCGCCTTGCGGCGAGAACGGACGGCCCTTCAGGTAGTCGACCGTGGTGTCGTCCACGGCGACCATGCCCGCGCGCGCGCCGGCTTCGATCGCCATGTTGCAGACGGTCATGCGGCCTTCCATGGTGAGGCCGCGGATCATCGAGCCGCCGAACTCCATGGCGTAGCCCGTACCGCCCGCCGTGCCGATCTTGCCGATGATGGCGAGCACGATGTCCTTCGCGGTGCAGCCGCGCGGCAACTGCCCTTCCACCTTCACGAGCAGGTTCTTGCTCTTCTTTTGCAGCAGCGTTTGCGTGGCGAGCACGTGCTCGACTTCCGACGTGCCGATACCGTGCGCGAGCGCGCCGAACGCGCCGTGCGTGGACGTGTGCGAGTCGCCGCACACGATGGTCATGCCCGGCAGCGTCGCGCCCTGCTCGGGGCCGACGATGTGGACGATGCCCTGGCGCTGGTCGGTCATCTTGAACTGCGTGATTCCATAGGAATCGCAGTTCGCGTCGAGCGTATCGACCTGGAGCTTCGAGACCGGATCCGCAATGCCGTGGCTGCGGTCGGTGGTGGGCACGTTATGGTCGGAGACCGCCAGGTTCGCACTGATGCGCCAGACCGGGCGCGCGTGCAGCTTCAGACCCTCGAAGGCCTGCGGGCTGGTGACTTCGTGCAGCAGATGACGGTCGATGTAGAGGAGCGTCGTGCCGTCTTCTTCCGTGTGGACCACATGCGAGTCCCACAGTTTGTCGTAGAGCGTCTTTGCCATGATATGCGGGGAATGAGTGACTACGGGCAATACGGTGTGAGCCGATTATGCCACGCGATACCCGCCCCACGCAGGCCCAACACGGGAAAAAGCGATAAAAAACAGGGAGTTGGGTGGTAGTGCCAATACCTGTATCGAGATTACCCGGCACTGCGGCGGCATACGCAAAGCTCGCATGACGCAAGCGGCGTAACGCACCCGCCTTGCGCCGCGAGCGATTCCAGCCGCGCCTCGCATAAGCGAAACGTTTGCCATGGCGAATACGCTTGAATTACGCCGGGCCAAAACACGCGGCTGAATTTATTGGTGATTTTTCGTAAGGACAATTAATGCTATGCTCGCAACGTGCAGGCTTACCAGCCATGCATCCCGCACGGCACGCAACGGGCCAGAACCCCCGGCGAGCCGGAGCCCTTCCCACCTCGTACACGCACCCACGCTGCGAGAAATACAATTAAACTTTTGGGGAGCGCCCGCAAATCAAAGACGTTATCGGATGATTTACCACCGCATACCGGCATTAGTGGCCACCAGGGGATAACCGGATATGACGACGGGGAAATCAAAGAGGCGCGAATGAAACACGAATGAAGCGCCATTAAGCCAGAGCGTCTCCAGATTAAAACGTATTCATCTGACAATTACATTTCGTCATGGTTTCGAAAGCCGTCGAATCACAAAACGTCGTCTCCGTAGGCAGCAAGATTCGCGGGCTGCGCCAGCGACAGGGCCGCACCCTGGACGACATCGCTACGGCGGCCCAGCTCTCCAAACCGTTTCTTTCGCAGGTAGAGCGCGATCTCGCAAGCCCCTCGATCACTTCGCTGGTGAGCATCGCCAAAGCGCTCGGCGTGCCGGTCAGCTACTTCGTGGATACGCCCACCGAAGCGGGCTGCGTGTGCCGGGGCCAGGATCTCAAGTTCTTCGGCTTCGCCGATTCCACCGATCTCTACGCACGCCTCACGAACCCTTCCGGCGGACGCCAGCTCGAAGCGATTCTCGTGCGCATGCCGCCCGGCGACCGTCCGAGCGAAGTCACCACGCACGCGGGTGAAGAGTTCCTGCACGTGCTCTCCGGCGAGGTGACGCTCACGCTCGAAGGGCAGTCGTTCGTGCTGGGTGTGGGCGACAGCGCGCACTATGAGTCGACGGTGCCGCACGCGTGGACCAATACCTCCGAACAGGAAACCGTGCTCGTGTGGGTAGGCACGCCGCGCCTCTTCTAAAACGGACATTGGGCTCCCGCCGGACGACAGCGGGGCCCTCCATTCCCGGAAGCCCTCAGGCCACTTAGCGTAGCTCCGGCTCGTCGTCTTCCACTGTCTGCGGCACGCGCACGCCGTGCTCGTGTTGCGCCGTGGCCGGCGCGCGACTGCCGCGTGCGCGCCTTGCCACCGCGAAATAGAGCACCGGCGTGAACACGAGCCCCAGCACCGTGGCCGCGATCACGCCGCCGAACACGCCGGTGCCGATCGAATGCCGGCTCTCCGCGCCGCCGCCGCGCGAGAGCACGAGCGGCAACACGCCGAGCAGGAACGCCGCCGAGGTCATCACGATGGGCCGCAGGCGCTCGGCGCTCGCCCCCACCACGGCCGCGCCGAGCGGCATGCCGCGCACACGACGCACGTTCGCGGCCTGCACGATCAGAATCGCGTTCTTCGCGGCGAGACCGATCACCGTCACCATGCCCACCTTGAAGTAAATGTCGTTGGGCAACCCGCGCAGCAACATGGCCGATACGGCGCCAATCGCTCCGAGCGGCACAACGAGCAGCACCGAAAACGGCGTGATCCAGCTTTCGTAGAGCGCGGCCAGCACCATGAACACCGCCAGCAGCGAGAGGCCGATCAGGAGCGGCGTCTGCCGCGCGGCCTCGGCCTCCTCGAATGCGGTGTCGGTCCATTCGCCCGAGACGCTCACAGGCAGCGCGAGCGCGAGCCTCTCCATCTCCGCCATCGCCTCGCCCGAGCTGTGGCCCGACGCGGCGCGCCCCGTCACGTCGACCGACGGATAGCCGTTGTAGCGGCTCAGGATCACGGGACCGACGGTCCAGTGCGTCGAGGCGATCGACGACATCGCCACCGTGCCGCCCGCCGTGTTCTGCACGGGTAGATCGAGCAACTGGCTATCGCTCATGCGCGTGGCCGCGTCGGCCTCGACGATCACGCGGCGCATGCGCCCGCCCGCCGGAAAATCGTCGACATAATTCGAGCCGAACGTGCTGCCGAGCACGTCGGCGATGCGGTCGAACGGCACGCCGTAGGCGTACGCCCGGTTGCGGTCGATGTCGAGCTCCACGCGCGGCGCGTCGGGCAGGTCTTCCGAATGCACGCCCGTCACCACGCGGCTCTTGCCGGCCGCGTCGATCAACTGGTCGCGCGCGGCCTTGAGGCCCTCCATGCCCAGGCCGCCGCGGTCTTCGAGCCGGTAGGTGAAGCCTTCCGAGTGGCCGATACCCGGCACCGGCGGCGGCAGTTGCGCCTCCACATCGGCGTCGAGGAACCCGCCGAACTGGCTGTTCAGCGCATCGCGCAACGTTTCGGCATCCTCATGACGGTGGCCCCACGGCTTCAGTTCGACGAACGCCATCGCCACGTTTTGCCCGCTGCCCGCGAAGCTCCAGCCCACCACGCTCGTCACGTTGCCCACGGCCTCGTGCGCGCGCAGGATCGCCTCCACGCGCTTGACCGCATCGAACGTGCGCGCCTGGGTCGCGCCGGCCGGCAACTGGATCATCACCTGCAACTGGCCTTCGTCTTCGGTGGGCAGGAAGCCTTGCGGCATCTTCCAGTAGAGGAGCGCAAGCAAGGCGCACAGCAGCGCGTAGATGGCGAGCATACGCGGCGCGGGGCGCCGCAGCGCCGCCCCGAAGGCGCGCTAGCCTGTCTCATATAAACAACTGTCGCGGCCGCCGCTCGGGCAATAGGGTAGATCTAGGGGGTCG
>NZ_JBANLK010000011.1:19646-156566 GCF_054968425.1 Paraburkholderia sp. AV2 | reverse complement strand
GGGGGGGGGGGGGGGGGGGGGGGGGGGGGGGGGGGGGGGGGGGGGGGGGGGGGGGGCCCCCCCCCCCCCCCCCCCCCCCCCCCCCCCCCCCCCCCCCCCCCCCCCCCCCCCGGCGGGTCATACCCATCCGTCCCCCGCCTCCGGACGTATTCGTTCGTCCATCCGTTCCCCCCCGGCAGTCCGTCCCTTTGTTCCGGCCATTGAGCCGGCAGAACGCCGCCGCTTCGCCTGAAGGCTGTATAAATATACAGTGTGCTACTATCACGAGCGATGCTCCGAGGAGCCGCGCGAATAGCCGCGCGCGCCCGGCGAGCCGACCCGCCGCGCCCGTCCCGGGCTCGATTCATGGGTGCAAGGCCTGGTGTTCCAGGGCGTGCCAGAGCCGCTCTGGAAGTGAGCTAACCTTTTGATTTTGCGATAAAACCGTGTCGTCAAATAGCCTGATTCGCATCCGTGGTGCCCGTCAGCACAACCTGAAGAACCTCGACCTCGATCTGCACACCGGCCAAATGACCGTCGTGACGGGGCCCTCGGGGTCGGGCAAATCCAGTCTCGTCTTCGACACCCTCTACGCCGAGGGTCAGCGCCGCTACGTCGAGACCTTCAGTGCGTACGCGCGCCAGTTTCTCGACCGCATGGACCGGCCGCAGGTCGATCGCGTCGACGGCGTGCCGCCCGCCATCGCGATCGATCAGACCAATCCGGTGCGCAGCTCGCGCTCGACGGTCGGCACGATGACCGAGCTGAACGACCATCTGAAACTGCTCTACGCGCGCGCGGCCAACCTGTTCGACCGCGTCACGGCGCAGCCGGTGCGTCACGACACTCCCGAGACGATCTACGCGGAACTCAAGGCGCGCACGGCCGCCGGCGATCCGCGCCTCGCGATGACCTTCCCTGTCGAACTGCCCGACACGACCACCGACGAGGAGGTCACGCAATGGCTTTCCGCGAGCGGCTATACGCGCGTGCAGGCGCAGCGCGAGGTGAAGACGGCGGAGGGGACGCGCAAGGTGCTCGACGTGGTGGCCGACCGCTTCCGTTTGCAGAACGCGGAAAAGAGCCGGGTGATCGAGGCGATCGAGGCGTCGCTCAAGCGCGGGGGGGGCCGCGTGAACGTCTACGTGCTGGCGGACGGCGAAGCGGATGCGCAGGCACAGCCGCAGATCTGGCGCTTCTCGACCGGCCTGCATTGCCCGGACAGCGACCTGCGCTACGCCGACCCGCAGCCCGCGCTGTTCTCGTTCAACTCGGCCTATGGCGCTTGCGACGCATGCCGCGGCTTTGGCCGCGTGATCGGCGTGGATTGGGGCCTCGTGATTCCGGACGCACGCAAGACGCTGCGCGGCGGCGCGATCAAGCCGCTGCAGACCCCCGCCTGGAAGGAATGCCAGGACGACCTGATGCGCTACGCCGCCAAGGCGGACATTCCGCGCGATACGCCGTGGTCGGAACTCACGCAGGCGCAGCGCGACTGGGTGCTGAACGGCGCGCCCGACTGGCGCGGCAACTGGCAGTCGCAGTGGTACGGCGTGAAGCGCTTCTTCCAGTATCTGGAGTCCAAGGCGTACAAGATGCACATTCGCGTGCTGCTTTCGAAGTACCGCAGCTATACGCCCTGCGAGACTTGCGGCGGCGCGCGCCTGAAAACCGAGGCGCTGCTATGGCGTCTCGGCACGCAGCAGAACGCCGATGAAGTTCTCGCGCCCGCAGCGCGCTTCCTGCCGTACGGTGTGGAGTGGACGCGCGCGCAGCTCGAAGCGTTGCCCGGTCTCACGCTGCATGACGTGATGCTGCTGCCTATCGAGCGCATCCGCCGGTTCTTCGACAATCTTTCGCTCTCCTCCGCGTTGCTCGACGACGCGCTGAAACTGCTGCTCGCCGAGGTGCGCACGCGCCTGAAATATCTGTGCGACGTGGGGCTCGGCTATCTCACGCTGGACCGCCAGAGCCGCACGCTCTCGGGTGGCGAAGTGCAGCGGATCAACCTGACCACGGCGCTCGGCACCTCGCTGACGAAGACGCTGTTCGTGCTCGACGAGCCGAGCATCGGCCTGCATCCGCGCGACCTGAACCGTATCGTCGAGGCCATGCAGCGGCTGCGCGACGCCGGCAATACGCTCGTCGTGGTCGAGCACGATCCTTCGGTGATGCTCGCCGCCGACCGCCTGATCGACATGGGACCGGGGCCGGGCGAGCGCGGCGGCACGATCGTCTTCGACGGCACGCCCGACGCTATCCGCCGGGCCGGCACGCTGACCGGCGAGTACCTGGCCGGCCACCGCGCCGTTGCGGACGCGTCGCATTGGGCGCGGCGTCCCGTCGATGCGTCGACGCCGAGCCTCCTGCTCGAAGGCGCGAGCGAGCACAATCTGCGCGACGTGAGCGTGCAGATTCCGCTGCAGCGGCTCGTCGTCGTGACGGGCGTATCGGGCTCGGGCAAATCGACGCTCGTGCAGGACGTGCTGTATCCGGCGCTCGCGCGGCACCTCGGCAAGGCCACCGAATCGCCGGGGATCTATCGCAAGCTGGGCGGGGCGGAGCAAATCAGCGACGCCGTGTTTGTCGACCAGTCGCCGATCGGCAAGACCGCGCGTTCGAACCCGGCCAGCTACGTCGGCGCGTTCGACGAGATCCGCAAGCTGTTTGCGAAGGCCACGCTCGCGAAGCAACGCGGCTACACGGCGGGCATGTTCAGCTTCAACTCGGGCGAGGGGCGCTGCCCGACCTGCGGCGGCTCGGGCTTCGAGCACATCGAGATGCAATTCCTGAGCGACGTGTACCTGCGCTGCCCCGACTGCGAGGGCAGCCGCTATCGCGCAGAAGTGCTCGAAGTGAAGATCGAGCGCGCCGGGCGCCTGCTTTCGGTGGCCGACGTGCTCGATCTGACCGTGAGCGAAGCGGTGCACTGCTTCAGTGAGGATGCCGAAGTATTGCGCGTGCTGCAGCCTATCGTGGATGTCGGTCTGGAGTACGTGAAGCTCGGCCAGCCGGTGCCCACGCTCTCGGGTGGCGAGGCGCAGCGCCTCAAGCTGGCGGGCTATCTGGCCGAGACCGCGCAGGGGGGCGGCAAGAAGGTGCCTGCGGGCGGACGGCTCTTCATGTTCGACGAGCCTACCACCGGCCTGCACTTCGACGATATCGCCAAGCTGATGCGCGCATTCGGCAAGCTGCTGGCGGGCGGCCATTCGCTGCTCGTGATCGAGCACAATCTCGACGTGATCCGCGCGGCCGACTGGCTCATCGACCTCGGCCCGGAAGGCGGTGACGCCGGCGGCGAAGTCGTTTGCGTGGGTACGCCCGACGACGTGATCGCCTGCCCACGCTCGCATACGGGCGCGGCACTCGAACGCTACGAGGCGGCGCTCGGCAGCGGCGCCGGTGCGCTCGTCGCGGAAGAAGAGGGCGTGGCGCTGCAAACGGCGTTGCGGGCCGCGCAGTCGAGACGCGAGGTGCAGGGCGAGGACGTGGTGCGTATCGTGAACGCGCGCGAACACAATCTCAAGGCGCTCGACGTGGATATTCCCCACGGGCGCTTCAACGTGATCACCGGTGTTTCGGGGTCCGGAAAATCCACGCTCGCGTTCGACATTCTGTTCCACGAGGGGCAGCGCCGCTACCTCGAATCGCTGAATGCCTACGCGCGCTCGATCGTGCAGCCTGCCGGGCGCCCGGAAGTGGACGCCGTCTACGGCATTCCGCCTACGGTCGCGATCGAGCAGCGCCTCTCGCGCGGCGGGCGCAAGAGCACGGTGGCGACCACGTCCGAGGTCTGGCATTTCCTGCGGCTCCTTTACGTGAAGCTCGGCGTGCAGCATTGCGTGCATGACGGCACGCCCGTGACATCGCAAAGCGTGGACGCGATCGTGGCGCAACTGCTGCGCGAGCATCGCGGGCAGCATGTCGGCTTGCTCGCGCCGCTCGTCGTGAACCGCAAGGGCGTCTATACCGATCTCGCGAAATGGGCCAAGGCACGCGGCAACACGCATCTGCGCGTGGACGGCGAGTTCGTGCCGGTCGCGCCGTGGCCGAAGCTGGACCGCTTCCGCGAGCACACCATCGAACTGCCCGTGGGCGATCTCGTGATCGAGCCTGAAAACGAGGCGCAACTGCGCCAGTTGCTCGACACGACGCTCGAGGCGGGCAAGGGCATCGTGCATCTGCTCGCGCCGCTCGACGGACTCGAGCGGGCGATTGGCAACGGCGGATCGACGGCGCGTGTCGGTACCGTCAAGGTGCTCTCGACGCGGCGCGCGTGCCCCGTGTGCGGCACGAGCTATCCCGAACTCGATCCGCGCATGTTCTCGTACAACAGCAAGCATGGCTGGTGCGGCTCGTGCGTGGGAACGGGCCTCGCGCTCACGCGCGAACAGCGCGCGGCCTACGACGACACCATCGTGGCCGAAGATGGCCGCGGCCGCGAGCAGACGCTGCCTTCGGAAGAGCAGGAGCCGGAAGGCGTCGGCGAAACGCCCTGCCCGGATTGCGGCGGCACGCGTCTGAATCCGGTGGCGCGTGCGGTGACTTTCGACGAGCATGCCATCGTCGAGGTCGCGCAATGGACCGTCGCGGACACGCGCAAGTGGATCGACACGTTGCAGCTCGATGGCCGCGATGCCCAGATCGCGCGTGACGTGGTGAGCGAAATCAGGAGCCGTCTGCAGTTCCTCGAAGAGGTGGGTCTTGGCTATCTGAGCCTCGATCGCGCGGCGCCAAGTCTTTCGGGCGGCGAGGCGCAGCGTATCCGGCTGGCGGCGCAGCTCGGCAGCAATCTGCAGGGCGTGTGCTACGTGCTCGACGAACCGACCATCGGTCTGCATCCGCGCGACAACCAGATCCTGCTCGACGCGCTGCGCAGCCTGGGCGAGAAGGGCAATACGCTCGTCGTGGTCGAACACGACGAGGATACGATTCGCCGCGCCGACCACATCATCGACATCGGGCCGAGTGCCGGCAAGCGCGGCGGCCGCGTGGTCGCCCAGGGCAAGGTGGCCGACCTTGCCGCGCAGCCCGATTCGCTGACCGGCCGCTATCTCGCGTATCCGATCGTGCATCCGTTGCAGCCTCGCCGCGACGTGAAGCCCGCGCGTGCGGGACGCGAGGCCGTGCCCGCGCAATGGCTGACCGTGCACGGCGGCAACCTCCACAACCTGCGCAACGTCACGGCGCAGATTCCGCTTGGCCGGCTCGTGGCGGTCACGGGCGTGAGCGGTTCGGGTAAATCGACGCTCGCGCGCGACGTGCTGCTTTCCAACCTGCTCGACGCCGTGGGCCGTTCGGTGCTGTCTTCGCCGGCCGAGCGACGGGCGCGCAAGGCCGCGCAGGGAGAGGCGCCGACTGTTGCCAAGGCGGCTGCGGCGAAGCGTTCGAGCGTGCTCGCGCGCAGCGCGACGAAGCCGAAGCTCGACGTCGCGCATGCATGGCAAGGCTGCGACTCGATCACGGGCTGGGAGAGCATCGACCGCGTGCTCGAAGTCGATCAGACGCCGATCGGCAAGACGCCGCGTTCGTGCCCCGCCACGTATATCGGCGTGTGGGATGCCATCCGGCGTCTCTTTGCCGATACGCTCGAAGCGCGCGCACGCGGCTATAGCGCCTCGCGTTTCTCGTTCAACACGGGCGACGGCCGCTGTCCGGCGTGCGAAGGCCAGGGCGTGCGCACGATTGGCATGAGCTTCCTGCCGGACGTGAAGGTGCCTTGCGACGTCTGCCACGGCCAGCGTTTCAATTCGGAAACGCTCGCGGTGACGTGGCGCGGCCGGAACATCGGCGAGGTGCTGACGATGGAGATCGACGAGGCCGTCGAGTTCTTCGCGGCGATCACGAACATCGGGCATCCGCTGCAGTTGATGAAGGACGTGGGCCTCGGCTATCTCACGCTCGGACAGCCATCGCCGACGCTCTCCGGCGGCGAGGCGCAGCGCATCAAGCTCGTCACGGAACTGAGCAAGGTGCGCGACGACATCACCCGCCGCGGGCAGAAGGCGCCGCACACACTCTACGTGCTCGACGAGCCGACGGTCGGCCTGCACATGGCCGACGTCGCGCGGCTCATCCGGGTGCTGCATCGTCTTGCCGACGCGGGGCACAGCGTGGTCGTCATCGAGCACGATCTGGACGTGGTTGCCGAAGCCGACTGGATCATCGACCTCGGTCCCGAGGGCGGTGTGGGCGGCGGCACGATCGTCGCCGCCGCGGATCCCGAGGGACTCGTGAAAGTGCCGGCCAGTCACACGGGCGCGGCACTCGCACCGGTGCTCGCGCGTGCGCGTACGGAGGAAAACGGCGTGGAAGGGGAGACGGCGCGCGCAGACCGCCGCGCAGCGACTTCGCACTGAAGCGGGGCGCGGCGCGGGGCGGCACCTGCGCGGGCCGCGCCGTGCTGAAACCGCTTGATCTGTGCGGCGAGCGCACGGTATGATCGGTTCCGCTTGCAGCAAGCGGTCGCCCATCTGCGGCGTCCAGCTCTGGCGAGCGGAGCAGCGGACCAGCAGATCCCCTCCGATCCGGCCACGGGTGCGACACCCGCGGCACCTCATCAGTGCAGTAAGGCTTCGCAGCGCAGTCGCGAAGCCTTTGTCTTTTCAGGGCAGACGATTCGATTTCAGTCGGCGCCTGGCCCTTGACGAAGCGAGAGGAATTATCCGATGTTCGACCTCGATGGAGAGGCGCGCGAACGGCTCATCGTGTGGATTCGACGCCGCATGGAAGAGTACGGCATTACGCTCGAAGATCTTGAAACGTCTATTGCCGAAAGCGAAAAGCAGCCGAAGTATCGCGACGCCTATGGCAATACCTGGAATGGCGAGGGCGAGATGCCCTCCTGGCTTTTGCGTTACATGCATGCAGGGCAGGATATCGAGCATTTTCGCTGTTAATCGTACGAAGCCCGGGTGAAGCCGGTATGGCATCCCGTGGCGAGCGGCATTACAGGGATCACTCCCGTCGCTTGTCGGCCGCTTCGGCATTTTCTTCAGTGTCGGGTTTAAAGCGCGTGTTACGGGCGACGCTGTGGATTATTTGCGTGTCGCACAAATCTGTTTTGTTCTATTAGACCGGTAATGCACTCTCTAATGACGTAGTTTTTACGCCTGACCAATTGGACGCACGAGCCAGTTGCGCGACAATCGTCGCCATTTTCGGTCTGCTTCGGGCAAAGAGGCGGCAATGGCGATTCGGGTAGCGGGCCTGATTACGCCCGCCAGGCGGATTCGTTCGGCGGAGTCGCGGCTCCGCGCCAAAAAAAGAAGCCTGTTTGCGGCAGGCTTCGGAAGTACTACTCGGAGTTCCGCGATCAAATCGCTGGCAGGATCATAGGGCCCGTTCGTGAAAGGACCGTGAAAGTCCGACAGGTTTGCTGAACGATCCGCGTCAGAGGTCGAAGAACACCGTTTCGTCCGCGCCCTGCATGCGGATATCGAAGCGATAGATCACGCGGCCGTCCTGTTCGCTGCGCTTTGCGATCAGCGTTGCGCGCCGCGACTCGGGCACTGATGCGAGGACGGGATCGCTTGCGTTCGCCGCGGCTTCGTCGTCGAAGTAAATACGCGTGAACGCGTGGGTCAGCAGTCCGCGCATCGTGACGATGACGTCCAGATGCGGAGCCTCGTCTGCGTTGGCGCGACCGGGCTTGACGGTTCGCACGATGAAGCGCTTCTGGGCGTCGGTGCCGGTGCCGACGCGCGCGAAGCCGCGAAAGCCGCTCCGCGCGATATCTTCGCGCGTGGCCGGGTAGCCGCCGTCTCCGTCCACCTGCGAGAACTCCAGCATGGCGTCGTGGACCGCGTTGCCGTCGCCGTCGTACACGTTGCCGATCAGCGTGATGTGCTCGCCGCGCGTTTCCGGCGCGACGAGATCCGCGGTGAAGAGACTCTTCAAGTCGAAGTCGTATTGCTGCGGGCAGAGGCCGTAGGCGAAATACGGGCCGACGGTCTGCGAGGGCGTTTCCTTGTGTGCCATGGTTCAACGCTCCGTGGGGGTCTGATTGGGGCCGCGCAGCACGATGTCGAACTCGTAGCCGAGCGCATAGTTCTCTTCGGTGACGTCGAGCGTGAAGCGCGAGATCAGGCGGTCGCGCGCCTGCTCGGGCGTGCCCTGGAAGATCGGGTCGTAGGCCAGCAGCGGATCACCTGGAAAGTACATCTGCGTGACGAGGCGCGAGCCGAAGTAATCGCCGAACAGCGAGAAGTGAATGTGGTTCGGCCGCCACGCATTGGGATGATTGCCCCAGGGGTAGGCGCCCGGCTTGATCGTGAGGAAGCGGTAGCGGCCTTCGTTGTCGGTAAGGCAGCGGCCCGCGCCGAGGAAGTTCGGGTCGAGCGGCGCGTCGTGCTGGTCCTGCTTGTGGACATAGCGGCCGGCGGCGTTGGCCTGCCAGATTTCGACCAGGGTATTGCGCACGGGCTTGCCGCCGACGTCGAGTACACGTCCCGTCACGATGATGCGTTCGCCGAGCGGTTCGCCGTTGCGCGCCGCGTTACGGGTGAGATCGTGGTCGAGCGGGCCGAGATCTTCCGCGCCGTAGACGGGCGCGCGCTGATCGCGCAATTTTTCCTTTAGTGGAATTAGCGGTCGCGTCGGTCCGCGCTTGACCGACGAACGATATTCCGGATGGATGTACGCGGGGTGCGAATCGAAGTCGCGCGGCGACAGGATGGACTCGTCCATGGGTGTCTCCTCTGAGGATTATGGGGAAGCGGGCCGCACGCCGGGCAGATGATGCGTGCAGACGTCACGACTTTATCCAATCGGGAAAGTTATGCAAAATGATGTTTTCTCGCATCTCGTATAACGGATCGTTATGCAAACCCGGCTCGCGGACGCCCGCGTCAAGTTTCGGCACCTCCAGTGCTTTCTGGCGGTCGCCCAGTTCGGCAGCGTGCAGCAGGCGGCGGAGAGTCTCTCGATCACGCAGCCCGCGGTATCGAAGACCATTGCCGAGCTGGAGTCGGTGCTGGGCGTGCGGCTCTTCGAGCGCGGCCGGCACGGCGCCATCCCGACGCGCGAGGGGCAACTCTTCATGCCGCACGCGAGCGCGTGCGTGAGCGCGCTGCGCCACGGTGTGGAACTGCTCGCCCGCGATGAAGGCGCCGTGGCGGCGACGCTGGACGTGGGCGTGCTGCCGACCGTGGCCACCGATGTTTTGTCGGGTGCATTGCGGCGCTTCGCCGTGCAGTGGCCGCGCGTGAGCGTACGGCTTTCGACGGCGGCCAACGCGGAACTGCTCGAGCGCCTGAAATCCGGCGCGATCAGCTTTGCGATCGGCCGTCTCGCGGATCCCGAGCGCATGGTCGGCCTGAGCTTCGAACTGCTCTACAACGAGCCGCTCGCCGTCGTGGTGCGCGCGGAGCATCCGCTCGCGCAAGGCGGCGGTTTTCCCGCGCAGCTTGCGCAATATCCGCTCGTGCTGCCGCCGTTCGGCACGCTGATCCGCCAGGCGGCGGACAGTCTTCTGTCGGCCTGGGGCGCGCAGACCTTGCCGGCCTTCGTGGAAATGCTCTCGGTGTCGGTGGGCCGCTCGCTCGCGCTCGAGAACGACGCGGTCTGGTTTGTGCCCGCCGGTGCGGTCGAATACGACCTGCGGCAGGGCGCCCTCGTGCGTTTGCCGCTGCCGTCCGGAGGCGGCGAGGAGCCGGTCGGGCTGATCCTGCGCACGGATGCGCAGCCTTCGCCGGCCGGGCGTGCGTTGATCGAGGCGGTGAAGGGCGCCGCGCGCGAGCGCACGGCGCGGTCGGCGGATGAACAGGAGGGACGGCGCAGGCGAAGCAAACGTGGCGCGGCGAAGGCTGCGGCGCCGGGCGCTCGCTCGCCTGCTCGTCCGCCCGCGCGCCCGCGTTAACCGGCGACGTCGGTGCTCAGACGTCGGCGGGCTTGATCCGGCCGCGCGCCGCTTTTCTTGCCGGTGGCGCAATCTGTGCCGACGCGCCGGGGGCGGTGGCGCTGGTGGCCATCCAGAGCACTTCGGCGTCTTCCTGGCTCGTGGAGATGGCTGCGTGACCCGTACGGCTGTCGAAGTAGAGGCTGTCGCCGGCTTCGAGATGGGTGGGGGCGTACAGCTCCGAGTAGAGGCAGACGCTGCCGCTGATCACGTAGAGAAACTCCTCGCCCTCGTGGCGCCCCCAGTCGTCGAAGGCATCGAGCGAGTGCGCGGTGATGCGGATACGAAACGGCAGCATCACCTTGTGAGCCAGGTCCGTGGCGAGCAGTTCCATCTGATAGCCGCGATAGGCGTGCCGCTGCCCGGCGCCCCGCCGCGTCAGTGCCCGGCGGCCGCCTGCGTTGAGCTTCGGCACCGAGCCGAACAACTCGCCCAGGTCGATCTTGAGCCCGACGACGATCTTCTGGAGAACGTCGAAAGTGGGCGACATGTTGCCGTTTTCGATCTTCGAGAGTGTCGAGCGCGACACGCCGCACAGCCGGCTCGCGGTATCGAGCGTCAGGTCGTGTGCGAGGCGGGCGGCGCGTACGCGGCGGCCGAGGTCGGGGGCGGTCGATCCGGCGGGTGGGCTGAACGTGGTATCCATGGGGAGCGCATCGGAAACGCCAGGGCGGCGCATAGGTTTCCGATATTACCAAACCCGCGATGTCCGGAAACCTCGGCCGTTCGGCCGATGTCTCTGCCGGCGTGGTACATGAACGTACCCAACGATCAGTGCCGAGGCTTTTCAATAATTGACGATATTAATTAACAGTATTTAAACCTTTCCCGGGATTTCTCATTTATCTTCAGGAAGTTTCATCGGATTTCCATTTTTGAATAGTTCTTCGAACTGCGTCCGGACGCCGCGCTAGTGGCCGGCGTTATCACTATAAGATTTATACCGGATGATATAGATCAAATGGGGAGAGAATCATGAATGACGAACGCCTCGAATTGTTATTAGCCATATCGCGCAGGACGCTCGGCATCGACAGCTTCGAGTTGACAGGCAAGCAGACGCTGGACTTCCACGTCGTGAATGCCGAAGACCTTGGACGCGCACTGGAGTCGGCATACGACGCCGGGCTGCTCCTTGGGCACCGCATGGGCCGTGCGGAAAATGTTCGGCGCGTCTGATCGGCTTGAGCCGGTATTGAGAGTAATTTTTATTGCTGCGGTATAGCCTCTTTGGTTAGTTCGTTTGTCTAGAAACCTGATCGAATGTTTGCATATGTTTTCATATTGAATTACGTGCGAACAGGGGCTTTCGTCGATCGTTTCTTGCCGCCCGATTTTCGGTGCGGCGCTCCACTCCGCCATTCGCTTCAGAATTGCATCTCCGCCGGGAATTTCTGAAAGGAAACTTTCCGTCAAACCGTGCCTTGTCGGTGGTCTATCCAGCTTGCATTGGCCGTGATCCCTATGGCCTTGCGCGTGCGACTGGTGGGCGTCACCCGGCTTGTCGCCTCGTCGGCCCGCGTGTATAGTCGGCGAACCTGAATATGTTTCTTATCGGAAATTAAGGGCTCGCTATGGACGCATCACGAATTCTTGCCGATCTCGGCATTCTCGAACACGCTGGCGCAGGCGATATCGAAGTTCGGTCGCCCATTTCCGGGGCAGTGATCGGCAGGGTGGCAAGCCACGCGGCGGCCGACGTCGACGCGACGCTTGCTCGTGCGCACGGCGCTTTCCTCGCCTGGCGCGACGTCCCCGCGCCGCGCCGCGGCGAGCTGGTCCGGCTGCTCGGCGAGCGGTTGCGCAAGCACAAGCACGCGCTCGGCAGTCTCGTGTCGCTGGAGGCCGGCAAAATCCTCCAGGAGGGGCTTGGCGAGGTGCAGGAGATGATCGATATCTGCGATTTCGCAGTCGGTCTTTCCCGCCAGCTCTACGGCCTGACGATCGCCTCCGAGCGCCCGGGGCACCGCATGGCGGAGAGCTGGCATCCGGCCGGCGTGTGCGCGATCATTTCCGCCTTCAATTTTCCGGTCGCCGTGTGGTCGTGGAACGCAGCGCTCGCGCTCGTCTGCGGCGACGCCGTGATCTGGAAGCCTTCCGAGAAGACACCGCTCACGGCGCTCGCCGTGCAACGCCTGATGGACGACGTGTTGCGCGAATTCGGCGATGCGCCGGACGGTCTCGTTTCGCTCGTCGTCGGCGGTCGCGAAGTCGGGGCGCAACTGGTTGCCGATCCGCGCGCGGCCATTGTCAGCGCTACCGGCAGCACGGACATGGGGCGCGCCGTCGGGGTTGCCGTGGCGCAGCGTTTCGGCCGTGCCATCCTCGAGCTTGGCGGCAATAACGCAGGCATCGTGACGCCCAGCGCCGATCGCGAACTCGCGTTGCGCGCGATCCTGTTTTCGGCAGTGGGCACCGCGGGGCAGCGGTGCACCTCGCTGCGGCGTCTCTTCGTGCATGAGAGCGTCTATGACGACACGGTGAGCCGGCTCAAGCAGCTCTACGGCAAGGTTCCGATCGGAAACCCACTCGAGCCGCGTACGCTGATGGGACCCCTGATCGATCGCCAGGCGTTCGAGCGCATGCAGGACGCGCTGCAGCGGGCGCGGGCCGAAGGCGGCAAGGTGGCGGGCGGCGGCCGGGTGAGCGTGGCGGGCCTTGCGGAAGGCTATTACGTGGAGCCTGCGCTGGTCGAGATGCCGGCGCAGACCGATATCGTGCTTCAGGAAACCTTCGCGCCGATTCTCTACGTGATGAAGTATCGCGACTTCGACGAAGCCATTGCGGCCAACAATCGCGCATCGCACGGTCTGTCGTCGTGCGTGTTCACGACCGACCTGCGCGAAGCCGAGCGTTTCGTCTCGGCCTGCGGCAGCGATTGCGGAATCGCGAACGTGAATATCGGACCGAGCGGCGCCGAGATAGGTGGTGCGTTCGGCGGCGAGAAGGAAACCGGCGGCGGCCGCGAGTCGGGTTCCGATGCGTGGAAGGGCTATATGCGGCGCGCGACGAATACGGTCAATTATTCGTCGGCGCTGCCGCTGGCACAGGGCATCGATTTCAGGCTCGATTGACCCGCAGTTTCCTTCTGGAAAAACGGCGTCGCGTGAAAGCGCGGCGCCTCGACGCTTACGACACCAGCCTTCGCAGCGGGGCCGTCGGCCAGCCGTGCGGCCACCCATGCAGGGCGAAGAACCATGCTGCGACCCATGACGCGGCTACCACGATCAGATCGCACCGACCGCTCTTCCACCAGTTCAGGGAATGCCGCTGGATGACCCAGGGCACGCCGAGCGGATTGGGCCAGTCCGCGAGCAGATGGATCACGCCTCCGCAGGCAAAGCCGAACACCGGCGCAGCCGCGGGCAGATGGCCGAGCTTCTGCCAGGACCAGACGAGCAGCGCGATCCAGCCTATACCCCAGTGCGTCAGCGTGCGATGCGTGATCCAGAGCTGGCGCTTCTTGCGCCACCATGCGACCTCCAGCCAGTCCGGCGCGGAACCGCCTGCCGCGCCGGCAATGAAGGCAAGCGCCGCATAGAGATGCCAGGGCCCCTCCGCGTGCTGATGCGTGACCATGGCCGTGGCGATGACGCCGGCCGCCCAGCCGGTCGCGTGATGTGCAGGGCCTGATGCCATGAAGCGGAGTGTGCGAAGTCGAAAGGGCGCACATCTTCTCAGATGCGGCGCTGTTATGACAGGGGAATCGACGATCCACGCGGCAGCGCGCAAGCGCCCAGACGATCGCCGGGCCGGGGCGTGTGTGTCTCAGGTCGTGCAGCGCGCCACGTCGAAGCGCAACTCGGGTTCCGGCGGGTCGTCGGACGACGAGGCGCCGCGCGTCACGCTGATGACCGAGCCATATCCCGAAGGTGTGAGCATCACGAAGTACGATGCGTCCGAACCGGAGCCCACGCTCAGTTCGGTCGCGTTGCCGCTCGTCGATTCATGGACGCGCGGCAGCCGGTCCTCAAGGCAGCTTGCGATCGACTCGGGCGAACGCGCCGAGGAGGCGTAGATCATCTGCTCGCTGTTCGCGGCGGCGCCCGGGTGCGGCGTCGATCCGCAGCCGGCGATCAGGACGAGAGGCGAAGCGGCAAGCAGGCATCGAAGAAGGGGTTTCATGGGCGGCAGATCGATCGAATAGGCGGCGAATAGGCGGTGAGTAGGCAGCGGTGAGCGCGAACCAGTATAAGCACGCTGCGCGGTGCGGCACGTAAGAAGATGCAACAGGATGTGCGGCAGGCGGGAAGCCTGTGCGCCGGAAGCGGCATGCTCGAAAAAAAACGCACATGCGGTTGTGCCGCATGTGCGTTGCGTGAAGAGTGGGCAAGACGGCGGATCGCGCCGTCTGCCTGATCGCCGTGGCGATTAGAAGCGGTGACGCAGACCGACCGTTGCGGCGACCTGGTTGGCCGTCGACGACGGAGCCAGCGAGTTGATCGCTGCGACGTTCTGAACAGCGGCGCCCGTGGTGGGGTCGATGCCCAGGTAGCCCGAAGCATGCTGGTACACGCCAGCCAGGTACACGTCGGTACGCTTGCTGAGCGAGTAGTCCGTGCCCAGTACGACGGTTTGCCACTTCGGCGACTGCGTGCCGGCGCCGGTCACGGTGCCGTCGGTGAACGTGTACGAGCCCGTGAGCGCGAGAGCCGGGGTCAGGTGGTACGCGCCGTTGAGTTCGTAGTTGTCGAGGTGCAGGTTCAGACCGCCCATGCCGCCAGCGGAAACGCCGGCGCTCTGGAGGGTGCCAATGCCGTCGATCTGCGAATGCGTGTACACGAAGCCCACTTGTGCCGGGCCGTACGTGTAGTTCACGCCTGCGCCGTAGGTACGCTGCAGAACTGCCGCGATGTTCGTGTCGTTAGCAGCCGCCGCCGCGCCCGTCGAGTTGTTCAGGCTGCCCGAGTTGTTCAGTTGCGAGTAGCCGGCCGCGAAGTTCAGCGGGCCATTGCCGTACGAAGCGCCAACGCTCCATGCGCGGCCGTTCGCGAAGTTGCCTGCCTGGTTGCTGAAGCCGTACTGGCCGCCGAACTGGAAGCCCGAGTAGTTCGCGCTCTGGAACTTGACTGCGTTGTTGATCGAGAACGACTGATCAAGGTTGTCGTTGTCGAACGGGTGAGCGGCGAGGTTGTTGCCGTAGCCCTGGCCCGCTTCCGACAGCGGCGACAGGTAGTCGACGACGGAGTCATACTGACGGCCGAGAGTCACCGTGCCGTACTGGTCGCTCTTCAGGCCGACGTAGGCTTGGCGGTTGAACAGGCTGTTGCTGTTGTAGAGGCCGCCGTTGTTGATGTCGAAGCCGCTTTCCAACTTGAAGATCGCCTTCAGACCGCCACCGAGGTCTTCAGAGCCCTTCAGGCCGAAATAGGTGTACGAGAGGCCGCTGCTGCTTTGATTCCACGTGCTGTGGCCGCCAGCATTGTTGGCGTACAGGATACCTGCGTCGAGCGAACCATAAAGGGTGACGCTGCTTTGCGCGTGAGCGCTCATTGCAAATGCACCGAGAACGCCAGCGAGGATGAGGGTTTTTTTCATGCTTTCTAACTCCGAACAGTACTTGGGAATCACACGGCCGCGAAAGAAGCGGGCACGGCACGTGGTCTAACGATTCGGAGCAGAGTTTATTCTGGTAATCCCCAGCATTCGCGCCGACTCGCGCAACAATACTTTCTCAATATTGTAGGAATCGCATCAATGCGCGTAAGTCGCTGGGGATAAAGGGATTTTCTATTCGGGAATAAGTCGGGAAATTTCGTGTCAACAATTATTTTGTTGCGTGAGTGCCACGTTTCGGGACTTCTAATACGATTTGCATCACTGGATAACGGCACGATTTTCCCCGAGATTCAAGCCATTTTGCGAAATGAACTATTCCAGCTTATGCGCTCGAAGCCCCGACTGGCGGGCGGTAAAATAGTTCCGCCCCTTGACCAGGGGTGATCTTTTTTCATCTGTTTCAGGCGGCCTGTGGCCGCTTTTTTCTGCCTGTCGATATTGAACTATTTTTAGTTCAATTGAAAATGAAACAGATTGTTACGGCGGATCGCGAGACATTATTAATAGGCGATTAATCCAGCGCATGGCCTCGACTTCAATCGACCGGCCGGTGCTTTCTTGCGGGTAAAATCCAGCTCTGGCCCCTGGAGGGGCCTGCTGTGAAGAACCAGACCGAACCCGCCATGACCGATTCCTCGCCTGAAATGAGTTCCAACCCCCTTAACGACGACGTTATCGGCGACGCCGAAGTGTGCGAGCAACCGCGCCTGTGGCGCAAGGATGGCTGGACCGCGCGCGTGATCAAGAACGAGGACGACGACGGCTGGGCGGTCGAAATGATCAAGGCGGGAGAAGCGGAGCCGGCGCTGGTCGGGCCGTGGACCATGGGGCGCGACAAGAAGAATCCCAAGCCGCTTGACACGGCGGCGTTCAACACGCTCGTGAAGACGGCTTCGGAAGTGCTGCGCCGCCATGAGCAGCAGTTGCACGCCATGCTTCACAAGCGTGTGAGCATCTGCGTGGAAGAGGGCGAGGTGGATGTGACCCTCGAGATCGTGCCCGACGAATACGAGCCCTATGCGGTACTGACCGCGCTCGACGCCTTTGGCGAGCAACTGGCGCAGCGACGCGTCGCTGCCGGGTTCAAGCTCACGAAGTCGCGCGCCGAAGAGTGGGCCGAAGGCGGTTTCGACCGGATCGGCTAATGTCCGCTCCCTGCTATTCGCTCACTCCTGCTGACAGAAGATCGCGGTGAGCATCGGCCCCGCGTGGTGGACGATAGCTGTATTGCCCGATTCGGTGAGGGCCGCCTGGACCTTCGCCACGCTGCCGAACACCACGGCCCCGTAGGCTGAGCGCGCGATTGGCGTGCCCTTGCCGGTGCGAAAGAGCGGGTCGTCCTGCTGGAAGCCGACGACCGCGAACACGCTGAATCCATAGGCCGTCATGTGCTCGCCGTGCACCGGCCAGAATGCGTTGATCGAATTGCTTTCGACCCTTGAAGGCGTTGGCTCGATCAGCTTCTGGTCGATCAGGCCCGAGATGAAGTCGTGCGCAGACTCCTGGCAGGTCAGCGATTCGTCGAGGGCGGCCGCGTGGCCTGCGAGCGGCAAGGCCGCGAGCAAAAGGGCTGCGAGAAGGAAGCGTTTCATTGGAATTCTGGCAAATGCGCCGCGCCGTCGCTCCGCCGATGGCCCGCTATGGCCGGAACGGCGCCGCGGCTCATCTCGCGCGGTGCGGCAAAGGGATGCACTGTACGCGTGTTCGCGCAATTTCGCTTGTCGCGCTGCGGCATCGGCGGACCTCCCGTCCTGTCAGACTGACGCGGAAATTCCGCGGATTGCCCGTGGGAAGCGGGTTGGAACGCCGGAAAATCTGCAAGTTTTTTGGAAGGCGTATATATTTCACGGTTATGACTGGAAAAGACCAACCTGCGAAAGCGGTGCCGGGGGCGGTGCCGCTTCCGCGCACCTGGGACGCGCGCGCCGCCCGCTGGCTCGTGACGCCGCTCGTGCCCACCCGCGTTACGCCAAACCATCTCACGACCCTGCGCCTTCTGATCGGGCTTGTCGGGGCTTTCTATCTGGCGCGCGGCGATTTTCTGCACGCCAATCTTGGCGCGTTTTTAGTCGTTTTATCGAATTTTGTTGATCATACCGATGGCGAACTCGCGCGGATCAGCGGTAAAACTAGCCGGATCGGCCATTTCTACGATCTCGCCGCCGACGCCATCGTCACCGTCCTGCTGTTTCTCGGCATGGGCTGGGGGCTGGGCGCCCAGGCAGCAATGGGCCATGGCGTCGGCGACTGGCGGGTGCCGCCGGCCGTGCTGGGCGGCATCGCGGGCGTTGCGGTCGCGGTGATTTTTTTCCTGCGCATGCGTATCGAGGAGATGGCCGGCAAGGCGGGCACGCAGCAGGCGTTCGTCGGCGGCTTCGAGACTGAGGACGTTCTCTATTTGTTGCCGCTCGTCACGCTGACCGGCGTGGTTTCGCCATTCGTCGTGGCAGCCTCTATCGGGGCGCCGCTTTTCGCCGTCTGGGTCGTGGTGGACTATTGGCGCGTCATGCGTCGCAACCGGCCCGGAAAGGATACGAATCAAGCCTGGATCAGCAGATGAGTGTGCAAGCAGAACAAGAAGAAGTCGTGGCATCGCCCGTTCGCGGCCATGCGAGCGGGGCCGCGGCGTCCGGCAACCCGGATGGTGCAGTCGGCCGCGCCCTGAATCCGTTGAACGTCGCGCAGTTGCGCAGCGACTACGTGCAGCAGGGCTCGTTCCTTTATCTCTCCGAGTTTCTTCCCGCCGACGCGACACAGCAGCTCGCCGACGCCGCCAATGCGCTGCTTCCCGAGGTCAACCGCAACTATCTTCCGGGCCACAAGGCCGGCGGCAGCGTGAGCCGCCACACGATCGACCGGCTCGCGCCGTACATCGCCGAGCTGTATCGCTCGCCGCAGTTGCTCGCCTGGCTCGAGAAAGTGACGGGTGATCGTCTGCAGCTTTCGCCGGAAGACGATCCGCACGCCTACGCGCTGTATTACTACACGCGGGCGGGCGACCATATCGGCTGGCACTACGACACGTCCTATTACGACGGCCGCCGCTACACGATGCTGCTCGGCGTGATCGACGACTCGTCGTGCCGCCTCGACTACGAACTGCACACGCGCGACGACAGCCAGCCCGACGTGCCCGGCTCGGTGCAGTATCCGCCGGGCGCGCTCGTGCTTTTCGACGGCGACAAGCTGCGCCATCGCGTCACGCCGAGCGCCGAGGGCGAAGTGCGCGTTTCGCTCACGTTCGAGTACGTGACGGACCCGAACATGCGTCCGTGGCGCCGCTTCATCTCGAACATGAAGGACGCGATCGCGTACTTCGGTTTCCGCCAGGTGTTCCGCAGGGCCTTGCTGGGCGCGCGTGCCGCCGCCGGGAACAAGGCGGGAGACTCCGTGTGAGCCGTGTCGCCATCCTGCTGCTGTCGATCGGCACGGCACTCTTCATCGCGCTGCTCGCGTGGCAGGGGCTCGGCTCCGTGACCGGCGCACTCGCGGCCGCCGGCTGGGGGCTCGTGCTCGTCGCCGCGTTTCACGTCGTGCCGCTCGTGTTCGATGCCGCCGCCATTGCGGTGCTGTTCGGCAGGGATGCGCGCGTCGAGCCGCGCGACGCGCTTTTCGCGCGCTGGAGCGGCGAATCGGTCAACAGCCTGCTGCCGGCCGGCCAGATCGGCGGTCCGGTCGCGATGGTGCGCCAGCTCGCGCAGCGTGGCATGGCCATGCGCGATGCCGCCGCCGCCATCACGGTCAGCACCACGCTGCAGGCCGTCGCGCAGATCGTTTTCGCCGTGTTCGGCATTGCGCTTTTTTCGATCTACGCCGCGAACAGCACCCCGAACGGCGCGCCGCGCGATCTCGGCGTCGCCGCGCTGATCGCGACCGGCGTGCTCGCGGGTCTCATCGCCCTCTTTTACGTCGCGCAACGGCGCGGCCTGTTCGGTCGCGCGATGCGTCTCGCTTCGAAGGTACTCGGCAAGCACGACTGGTCGTCGCTCGCCACGCGCGCCGACGCCGTCGATGCCGCCGTCAGGTCGCTCTACGACGAGCGCGGCCGCGTGGCGGCGAGCTTCGCGCTGAGCTTCGTCGGCTGGCTCGTGGGTACTGCCGAAGTATGGCTCGCGCTGCGCTTTCTCGGCCATCCCGTCGGCTGGATCGATGCGCTTCTGCTGGAGAGCATCGGCCAGGCCATCCGCGGCGCGGCCTTCGCGATTCCGGGCTCGCTTGGCGTGCAGGAAGGCGGCTATCTGCTGCTTGCTCCGCTCGTCGGCTTGCCGCCCGAAGCCGCGCTTGCGCTCTCGCTCGCCAAACGCGCGCGCGAAATCCTGCTCGGCCTGCCGGGCCTTCTGTATCTGCACTTCAGCGAAAGAAGCTGGCAACGCCGGCGCGCTGTTCGCGTGGCCGCCGTCGAAATCGCCGATTGACCTCGCTGTTTGATCTTCTTCTCCCAAGGAACGTTTGCGCATGCGCGCCATCATTCTCGCGGCAGGCCTCGGCCTGCGCCTTCAGCAACGCGCTGGAGAACAGTTTCCCAAATGCCTGCTGCAGTTCGAGGGCACGACGCTGCTCGAACGGCATTTGCAGATGCTGGAGGGGGCGGGCGTCACGGAAGTCGTGCTGGCGCTTGGCTTCCAGCCCGAGCGGGTCGAGGCTGAAATCAAGCGTATCGGCTGGCCGCACGACATCGAGATCGTGCTGAATCCGCGCTTCGATCTGGGCAGCGTGCTGACCGTGCATCGCACGGCCGAGGCGCTCACGCGCGGCGGCGACGTGCTGCTCATGGACGCCGACGTGCTCTACGACGAGCGCGTGTTTGCGCCGCTCGTCGCGGGCGAGGCGCCGGCGAACCGTCTGTTGATCGACCGCGACTTCGAGGCCGGCGACGAACCCGTGAAGCTGTGCCTGCGCGATGGCGTGCCTGTCGAGCTGCGCAAGCAACTCGCGGTAGGTCTGCAATACGACACCATAGGCGAATCGGTGGGTTTTTTCCGCCTGAACGAGGAGACGGCGCGCCGTTTCGCGCAGATCGTCGAAGGCTACGTGAAGACGGACCGGGCGAACCTGCCGCACGAAGAGGCGCTGCGCGACCTGTTGCTCGAGCGCGGCCGCGAGTTCGAAACGGCCGACGTCACCGGCGCGCCGTGGATCGAGATCGATTTCCCCAACGACGTCATGCGCGCGGCCGAACAAGTGCTGCCGCAACTGCGTCCCGTGGTGAGCCGGGTCAAGCAGACGGCGGTCTGAAAACGAGGCGTGGCGGCTTCATCTGTTGCGACGTCAACCGTTCTTCGCAACACGGTGACATAATGAGGGCTTGTCGCCATCCGCTGCGCTGACTGTCGTTCCTGCCCATGCCACTTGCCCTCGGCGCCTTCATCGTTCCCCTCATCGTCGCGTGCGCGATGTTCATGGAGAACGTGGATGCGACGGTCATCGTCACCTCGCTTCCCGCGCTGGCCCGCGATCTGGGCCAGGATCCCATCACCCTGAAGCTGGCCGTCACGAGCTACGTGATCGGGCTTGGCGTGTTCATTCCGGTATGCGGCTGGGTGGCCGACCGCTTCGGCTCGCGCAACGTGTTTCGCACGGCCATCGGCATTTTCATGGCGGGCTCGCTGCTGTGCGCCGCCTCCACCTCGCTCGGGATGTTCGTGGCCGCGCGATTCGTGCAGGGCATAGGCGGCGCGATGATGGTGCCCGTCGGGCGCATCATCATTTTCCGCTCGCTGCCGAAGTCGGACTTCATTCGCGCCGTCAACTATCTCACCGTGCCCGCGCTGCTCGGGCCCGTGGTAGGGCCGCCGCTCGGCGGCTTCATCACGACCTATCTGCACTGGCGCCTGATCTTCTGCATCAACATTCCGATCGGCGTGCTCGGCATCTGGCTCGCGAACCGGCACATCGCGAACATGCACGAAGAGCACCCCGGGCGTCTCGACTGGCCGGGCTTCATTCTTTCGGCGGGCGGCGCCTCGCTCTTCATGCTCGGGCTCTCGCTCGTCGGCAGCGGGCTCGTATCGAATGACCGTGCCGTGATCCTGTGCGTCATCGGCGCGGCGCTGCTCGCGGCGTACTGGTTCTATGCGCAGCGCGTGGAGCGGCCCGTGCTCGATCTGCGTTTCCTGCGCATCCCGAGCTTCAACGCGAGCGTGGCAGGCGGTTCGCTCTTTCGTATTGGCCTTGGCGCCGTGCCTTTTCTGCTGCCGCTCGCGCTGCAGGAAGGGCTGGGCATGACCGCTTTCGTCTCCGGCTCGATCACCTGCGCTTCCGCGTTCGGCTCGATCTTCATGAAGACGATCGTATCGAGCGTGCTCGGGCGCTTCGGCTTTCGCCGCACGCTGATCGTCAATGCGATGCTGGCCGGCATGTCGATCGCCATCTATGGGCTCTTCTTTCCCGGCGTGCCGCATTGGGTCATCTGGCTCATCGTGTTGCTCGGCGGCGTGTTTCCTTCGCTGCAGTTCACGGGGCTCAACTCGCTGGCCTATGCCGACATTCCGACGCGCGACATCGGCCGCGCGACGAGCGTGGCGAGCGTGATTCAGCAGGTGTCGCTCGGGCTTGGCGTGACGATTGCCGGCATCGTGCTGCAGATCTCGCACGAGTTGCAGGGTCATCCCACCATTGTCTGGTCCGACTTCTGGCCTGCGTTCCTCGTGGTGGGGCTGTTCTCGGTGGCATCGATTCCCGTGACGATGCGGCTGCCCGCCAATGCCGGCGACGAGATCGCGCGCGGCCGACGCGCCAGGGCCTGAGTGTTCTCATATCGCGCATCCCGTGGCGGACGGCTGGATCGCAATCGTTTTGTCAGCATGTTATATAAGGCCAAAGCAGGCCAAAGCAGACCCAAGCTGATCGAAGCGCCGTTGATGAACCGGACCATGGAGGACACGCAATGAAGTTGGTCGAAAGAACGAAAATATCCACCGCCGTCGCGCTCGTTTCGCTCTCCGCGCTTTCGGCGGGCTTCCTCGAAGCCTCTCCCGCTTTTGCGAAGGAAACGCAGCAGCCTGCCGTGCTGACCGCCTCGGCGGTGGCCGTGGCGGACAAGTACGCCGCCGATGCCGCCGAGCAGATCTTCAAGGAAGGCGGCAACGCCGTCGATGCGGCCGTGGCGATCGCCTTCTCGCTGGCCGTGACTTATCCGGAAGCGGGCAATATCGGCGGCGGCGGTTTCATGACGCTGTACGTGAACGGCAAGCCGTATTTCCTCGACTATCGCGAGCGCGCGCCGCTCGCCGCCACGCGCACGATGTACCTCGACGACAAGGGCAACGTGATCGAAGGCAAGAGCCTTTACGGCTACGATGCCGTGGGCGTACCGGGTACCGTGGACGGCATGTGGGAGGCGCAGCGCCGCTTCGGCAAGCTCAAGTGGACGCAGGTGCTCGCGCCCGCGATCCATTACGCGCGTGACGGCTTCCTCGTCGACGAACAGCTTGCGAAGCGGCGCGACGAGGCATCGAAGGAGTTCGGCGGCAAGACCAACTTCGACCGGTACTTCGGCGACATGAAGGAGGGCACGACGTTCAAACAGCCCGACCTGGCCGCCGTGCTCACGCGCATTGCGAACGAGGGCGCCAGGGACTTCTACGACGGCAGGACCGCCGACCTCATCGCCGCCGCGATGAAGGAGGGCAACGGCCTCATCACGAAGCGCGATCTTGAGGAGTACAAGGCAGTCTGGCGTCAGCCTGTCGAGGCGAAGTGGAATGGCTACGAGATCATCACCGCGCCGCCGCCGAGCTCGGGCGGTGTCGGCCTCGTGCAACTGCTCAAGATGAAGGCGATGCTTGCGCCGCAGTTCAAGGACGTGCGGCTGAATTCGCCGCAGTACATCCATCTGATCGCGGAGATCGAAAAGCGTGTGTTCGCGGACCGCGCGCAATACCTCGGCGACCCGGACTTTTACAAGGTGCCGGTCGCGCAGCTCACGGACGATGCCTACCTGGCGAAGCGCGCCGCCGAAGTCGACCCCGACAAGCCTTCCGACACGAAGAGCGTGCAACCGGGCCTTGGCACGTCGATGCCCGAGAAGGCGGAGACGACGCACTTCTCGGTGGTCGACAAGTGGGGCAACGCCGTGTCGAATACCTACACCATCAACGGCTACTTTGGCTCGGGCGAGGTCGTGCCGGGCGCGGGCATCGTGCTCAACGACGAGATGGACGACTTCTCGTCCAAGCCGGGCGTGCCGAACATGTTCGGCGTGGTGGGCAGCGACGCGAATGCGATTGCCCCGAAGAAGCGCCCGCTTTCGTCGATGACGCCGACGATCCTCACGGAGGACGGCAAGGTGGCGCTCGTGATCGGCACGCCGGGCGGCTCGCGCATCTTCACGTCGATCTTCCAGGTGATCAACAACGTGTATGACTTCAAGATGCCGTTGAAGGACGCCGTTGCCTCGATGCGCTTCCATCATCAACTGCTGCCGCCGAACACGATCTTCTGGGAGCCGTACGAGCCGATCAACGGCGATCTCGCGAAGCAGGTCGAAGCGAAGGGCTATGTGCTGAAGGGGCAGGACTTCAGCGGCGATATCCAGGCCATCAAGATCGACGGCGATACGCCGGACCCGGTTTCCGATCCGCGCGGCCGCGGCGTTTCGCGCTTAATTCCGTGACCTGAGATGATGGGGCGGTCCGCGGCCAGGCTCAATGCGCGCCTGGCGCGGGCAGGTCTTCATGCGCTGCGGCGATCAGGCCCAGCGCGGCATCCGCGTTTCCAATCCGCTCGATTGCGAGCAGCGCGAAGCGCGCGAGAAAAAGCGGCGCCTGCGTCTCGCCCACTTCGGTCATGGTCTTGCACAGGCGGGTATAGACGGTATCGAGTTCGCTGTCGGTCATGGAAGTCTCCTCGGGCTGCCACGGGTCAGGCCCGCAGCGTGTGGTCGATGGTGGCGAGCGCATGGGCCGCGAGCGTATCGGCCGCGCCTTGCCAGCGGCCCAGCACGTGGCCGTCCGGCCGCGCCAGATAGAGCGTGCCGGCCGTGGCGCCATACATCGGGAAGAGACGCCCCGTGTGGTCCCAGCCGGTTGCGCGCACGCTGTCCGGCGGCCGTCGGGTGGCGAGCGGCACGACGGCGAAGGGCACGTCGCGAGCGGCGAGCGTGCTTTCCAGCGCGGTCAACGCGGCGGGCACCGAGCCATCCGTGCTGAACCAGAATGCCGTGAAACGCGGTTCGACGAGATCGGTCAGATGCCCTTCGCGCGAGGCCCCGGCGCCGACGATCGTCAGTGGGCACTCGGGCAGCACGGCGCCAGGCACCGGACCGTTTGCGAACGGCGTGGAGCTTGCTGCGTTCAACGGGGAGGCGCCGTACGTGATGGCCGAGGTCTGGCGCGGGTTGATGAGCGGGCGCACGAAAGGATGCCGGCGCGCGAGGCTCAGGACGGCGGTACGCATGAGATCGAACGCGAACGAAGGCGGCGCCATGAACTCCGTACTCTTCGTGCCGTAGCCCAGATTCTCGTGGGTCGCATACACGCGCTCGTCGGAGTAGCTGTCGAGCAACGCGTCCGTCGCGCGGCCCTTTACGACATACGCGAGCTTCCACGCCAGATTGTCGGCATCGTCGATGCCGGAATTCGCGCCGCGCACGCCGAAGATCGGCACCAGATGCGCGGCGTCTCCTGCGAACAGCACGCGGCCGTGGCGATAGCGTTCCAGCGTCAGGGCGTTGGCCTTGTAGATCGTGATCCAGATGGGCGACCACGGCGCCGTTTCGCCCATCATGTCGAGCAGGCTCTGCACGCGCGGCATGACGTTCTCCGGCTTGACGGCCTCTTCGGCGTCCTCGCCGTCGCGCAGTTGATAGTCGATGCGCCAGACGTTGTCGGGCTGCTTGTGAACGAGCACCGTCGAACCCGGATTCGACGCGGGATCGAAGTACGCGAGGCGTTCGGTCGGGCGCGCACTGTCGAGCAGGATATCGACGATTACGTAGCGGCCTTCGTAGCTCGTTCCGGCAAGCTTCAGGCCGAGCGCTTCGCGGATCGTGCTGCGGCCGCCGTCCGCCGCCACGAGCCAGTCGGTCTGCATTTCGTAGTCGCCCTCGGGCGTCGAGAGCTGCAGCGTCGCGCCCTGTGCGTCCTCGCGCAGCGCGGTGACTTTCGTCTGCCAGCGGATGTCGATGAGGTCTGCCCTGGCCTCGGCCGCGTCGAGCAGGAACTGCTCGATGTGGTACTGCGCGAGGTTGACCATGGGCGGCAGCTTCTGGTTTTCGTCCTGCGGCATCTGGAAATGCAGCACTTCGTCGTTGCGGTAGTAGCTGCGGCCACCGGTCCACGGCAGGCCTTTCGCGAGAAAGCCGTCGAGCGCGCCAAGTCGTTCGACGATTTCGAGGCTGCGGCGCGAGATGCAGATCGCGCGGCTGCCGTAGCAGACCGATTCGTCGGCTTCGATCAGCACCGGGCGCACGCCGTGGCGCGCAAGGCCCAGGGCGACGGCCAGGCCAACAGGGCCGCCGCCGACGATCGTGACCGCATGGCGGTGAGTTTCACGGTCGTTATCGAGTTCGGGTATCCGCGCGGCGTACTGCCTGGCTTCGAACGGATACGGCTTGAATGCTGCGCTCATCGTGTGTTCCTGTAGAAGATACGGCGGCGATGGAGGCAGTATGGAGCGTGACAGCGCGCGCGCTGTCCTCAATTTGGGTACAGCGAGGTCGTATCGGAAACGCCGGACGGTACGGCGATCAAGACGGGGTCGGGGACGGTGCTCAGGCCTGGTCGGCGGCGAGGCACAGCGCGAACAATTGCCGCTGGCTGGAAATACCGAGCCGCTGGTACGCCCGCTTCTGGTAGGTCACGACGCTGGTGGGCTTGACGCCCATGCGCTCGGCAATCTCGGCCGCGCTGAATCCTTCGAGTACGCCGCGCAGCACGTCGAGCTCGCGCTTCGAGAGCGTCGGACACAGGCCGCGCAGCCGCGCGAGCATCATTTGCGGAATGCCCATCTGGCTCTGGCCGTGCAGGGCGTAATGATGCCGCGCGGCTTCGCCGATCAGTGGCGAGAGGGTTTCGACGAGCTCGATCTCGCCGGGCCGGAAAACGCCGGCGTCGCGTTCGCGGTAGAGGTTCACCGAGAGCCAGATGTCGGCGGCCGGTTGCAGCAGCAGCGAAAGCCGGTCGGACACATTGGGCGCCGCGTAGCAGGCATTGCGGTAACCCTCGTGCACGATGTCGTCGCTCGACTGCCAGTGCAGTACGAGCGACGAGCCCGGCGGTCCGCCCGTCGCGCCCGTGACGACTTGCTGGTTGCCGTCGAGCGCGTAGAAGAGGCGCGCGTAGGTGTCGGCGACATCGCGCAGGAAGCGGCCGCCGCGATGGTCCGCGACCGAGACGGTGCGTGGCCGGCTGCCGAATTCGTAGGCGAACACGGTGCATTGCGAAACCGAGGCCGCGGGACCGATCAGGTTCAGCACTTCCGTGGCGAGCGCGTTGGCGTCGTCGCGGCCAATGGCCGAAACGAGGTTCGTGACGCGTGACAAGTCGAATTGGCCTGTCGGCTTCGGCCGGTCGAGACGCCAGTAACGCATGTTTCGTAACGGAAAACCGCGGGAGAAAAAACACTTTTACAAGATTAGCACCTCGTGCGCGGATTATGCGCAACCGCCTCGCCAGCCTCGGACAGCCGAAAAGGGGCGGATCGGGTCGGCCGGGGTGATGGCTTGTTGCCGCCATGCAAAAGACCCTTTCATCGGCACGGCAAGCAAGGTTTCACAGGTTTGGGGTAATCTCCCCACTCCGGCTCGCGCGAGCGCGCCGCATTATTGTGTGTGTCGTTTTTCGTCAGGCCTCTCAAGCGCAGGAACTCCCGCAATGTGGACTCTCCCGACGGCCATTCCGCCCGATTTCGGCGCCGGGGTGGTCTTTCTCAGCGTGCTCGTGACACAACTCGGCGTGCCGGTGCCGGCTGCGCCCGTGCTCGTGCTGGCCGGGACCATGGCGGCCGACGGCGAGGTGTCCTACGTGCACCTGCTGGCGGCGGCGGTGTTTGCCACGCTGCTGGCGGACTCGCTCTGGTTCACGGCGGGCAGGATGCGTGGCCGGCGGCTGCTGAACGGGCTCGTGCGCTTCTCGCTGTCGCTCGATACGACGATCCGCATGGCGCGCAACGTGTTCGAGCGCTATGGTGCGCCGATTCTTTCGGTGGCGAAGTTCGTGCCGGGGCTCGGCCTGATCTCGGCGCCGTTGCTCGGTACGACCTCGATCAATACGCGTATTTTCCTGCTTTGGGATGCCCTGGGTGCAACGCTGTGGGCGGCCACCTGGCTTCTGGGCGGCGCGGCGCTCAATGCCCAGATCGCGCGCTTCGTGACGTTCGTGCGCGCCAACGGCGGCACGATTTTCGACGTGCTGGCCGTGGCGTTCGTGCTGTTTCTCGCCTGGCGCTGGCTGCGCCGCTGGCAGTTCCGCCGCTGGCTGGCCACGCATCGCATTTCGCCGGACCAGCTCGACGAGATGCTGAAATCGCACACGCCGCCGCTCGTGCTGGACGCGCGGCCGCAGAGCGTGCGCGAGAAGGAGGCGTACCGGATTCCCGGCGCCCGACCGCTGAATCTGGACTCGAACGAGGCGCTGCCGCCCGAACTGCTCGAGCGCCCGATCGTCGTGTATTGCGTGTGCCCGAACGAGGCAACGGCCAAGCGCATCGTCAACCAGATGCGCAACAAGCATATCTATCACGCGCACGCGCTCAAGGGCGGCCTGGACGCGTGGGAGCGCCACGGCTATCCGGTCGAGCCGCTTTCGGCCGAATTCCATGCCGCGCATGCGCGGGACAGCGAGCCGCCCGAATCGGGCGCCGAAGAAGCGTTCACCGTGCGCGCGAGCTTGTCGAAGTAGTACGTTGCACGCTTTTTGCACGCTTCCTGCGCGCTCCGTGCGCACGCAACCGCCGGCGCAACGGCGGACTCAGGCGCGCTGGCGCCGCGACCCGCCGCCCACGTTCTGCCCGGCATCGCGCGCGAGCTGGGCGTAGCCCCAGATCGAGGCCAGCGTCAGGAGGCCCGCCGCCAGAAATGCGAGGCGAAAGTCGTCGAGCGTGAACGCATGGCCGCTCGTCTCGCCGTGGCAGGCGGCCGCCGCGCGCAGCGCGACCGCGCCGAAGGCAATCCCCAGGCCATTCGTCATCTGCGACGCCGCGCTCCAGAGCGTGCTGGCGGCGCTCATCTGCGGCTGCGCAACGTCCGCGTAGGCGAGCGTGGCCAGCGTCGAGAACTGCATCGAACGCGTGACGCCGTAGATGAACACGACGATCAGCACCACAGCGAGCGGAATCTCGGGCGTGAGCAGCCCGCATGCGATCGTCGCGAAGCCGGCGATGGCGACGTCGACGATTGCAACGCGCCGGAAGCCCCAGTGTTCGAGGATGCGGGTGGTCAGCGCTTTCATGCCGAGGTTGCCGACCGCGCTTGCGAGCAGCAACAGGCCGGACTTGAAAGCCGAGAGGCCGAAGCCGATCTGGAACAGGAGCGGCATCAGGTAGGGCACGGCGCCAATGCCGATGCGCGTGAACGAACCGGTGACGACCGTCACCGAGAACGTCGGGATTCTCAAAGTGGAAACATCGATCAACGGATGCGGATGGCGCTTCGCATGCGCCACGGCGATCACGCCGAATGCGAGGCCCGCCGCGACGATCGCGGCCGCCATCCAGGGGTCTTTGCCGGGCTGGCTGGCCAGTTCGGCGCCGTAGAGGATCGCGGTGAGCGTGGCGCCGCTCAGCGCGAGGCCGGCGAGATCGAGCGGCCGCTTTTTCTCGCCGCGCAGATTGGGCACGAGCGCGACGACGGCGGCGAGTACGGCGAGGCCGAACGGTACGTTCAGCAGGAAGATCCAGCGCCACGACGCATAGGTCGTGATGAAGCCGCCCACCGGCGGCCCGACCACGGGCGCGGCGATCGCGGGCCACGTAATGGTGGAGATGGCCTGCATGAGGCGGCTCTTGTCGGTGCTGCGCACGACGATCATGCGTCCGACCGGGACCATCATCGCGCCGCCCATGCCTTGCAGCACCCGCGCCGCGACGAATTCGCCGACGTTCTGCGACAGCCCGCACAGCACCGAAGCCACGGTGAACGTTACGACGGCGCTGAAGAACACCGTGCGCGACCCGCAGCGGTCGGCTACCCACCCGCTCGCGGGGATGAAGATGGCGAGCGCGAGCATATAGGCGGTGACGCCGAGGCTCAGGCTGTTCGGGCCAATGCCGAACGAATGGGCCATCTGTGGCAGCGCCGTGGCGATGACGGTGGTGTCGAGATACTCCATGAAGAAGGTTGCGGCCACAACGTAGGGCAGCCAGCCGATGGCCGGGGCGCGTGCGGACGTGCGGGTCATGGGATCTCCGTAGGCGACGCCCCGGGTATTCCTCATGCGCTCCCGGGGCCGAAAGGCGACAGTTTCCAGAGAGTTTCCAATACGCACGCGCTTCTGTACAGCGTTCCCGCGCTGGCTCGTTTCCGGCAGGCAGGATGCGACCCGCGTACACTGAATCGCTCTTTCCTCAACCACTTCTTTCGTGGAGGCTACGCAATGGAATACCGCTTTCTGGGCGCATCGGGCTTCAAGGTGCCGGTGCTGAGCTTCGGTACCGGCACGTTCGGCGGCAAGGGCGAGTTCTTCGAGGCCTGGGGCGCGACCGACGTCGCCGAGGCGCGGCGTCTCGTCGACATTTGCCTCGACGCAGGCGTCTCGATGTTCGACAGCGCCGACATCTATTCGAGCGGTGCGTCGGAATCGGTGCTGGGCGAGGCGCTCAAGGGACGCCGAGACAAGGCCATCATTTCGACCAAGGCCACCTTTCGCTTCGATGACGGGCCCAACAGCGTGGGCTCGTCGCGCGCGCATCTGAAGCGTGCGGTCGACGCGGCGCTCAAGCGCCTGCAGACCGACTATATCGACCTGTTCCAGCTACACGGCTTCGACGCGAGAACGCCGGCCGAAGAAGTGCTCTCGACGCTCGACGATCTCGTGCGCGCGGGCAAGATCCTTTATACGGGCGTGTCGAATTTTTCGGGCTGGCATCTGATGAAGTCGCTCGACGTGGCGGATCGCTATGGCTATCCGCGCTATGTCGCGAACCAGACCTATTATTCGCTGATCGGCCGCGACTACGAATGGGAACTGATGCCGCTGGGACTCGACCAGGGCGTGGGCGCGGTGGTGTGGAGTCCGCTCGGCTGGGGGCGTCTGACCGGCAAGATCCGCCGTGGCCAGCCGCTGCCCGAGAAGAGCCGTCTGCACAAGACGGCGGACATGGGGCCGCCGGTGCCCGATGAGTACCTGTACCGCGTGATCGACGCCATCGACGAGGTTGCGCAGGAAACGGGCAAGACGATTCCGCAGATTGCGCTCAACTGGCTGCTGCAACGGCCGACGGTTTCCACCGTGCTGATCGGTGCGCGAGACGAAGCCCAACTGCGGCAGAATCTCGGCGCAGTGGGCTGGAATCTCACGCCCGAGCAGGTGGCGAAGCTGGATGCGGCCAGCGCGGTCCGACCCGCGTATCCGTACTGGCATCAGGAGGGTTTTGCCGAGCGCAATCCTTCGCCGGTCTGAAGCCGTATTGCGGGTGATCCGTTGCGGGTGAGCAGGGAACGGCGTGCGGCAAGCCGCGCGCCGCAGTGTTTAACGCTTGTCGGCGGAGCTCAGGATCTGGGCAGCGCCCAGGTGAATCGCGAGGGCAAAGAAGTCGCGCACGGGCAGATTGGCGGCCTTCGCGATGGCCAGCGCGCGGCGATGGTCGTTCGGGTGGAGTTGCAGCTTCACTTCGACTTTGGCGGGCGGTTTCGGCAGGTATTGCATTGTCGTTTTCCTCGGTCAACGGGTTCGGTGCCCTCGTGGGGCGAAGAGCCCATTACCGGCCTCCCGCGCAAGATGGCGCGTGCCGCCCGCCGCGCGATGAAGCGCGGTCCGGATCGGCCAGGGACGTGAAGTGGGCCTGATTGGCCCGCCGGCGCCAGAAGGTCGACGACGACGGGCTTTGCGTGCCGCGAGACGGTGTCACGCGGTCGAACTTGGCACTGCAAAGAGGTATTGCAAGGATCCTGGGGTACTGCCACAGCGACGGCGGGACTGCGAACGGCTGAAGCTTTTTCCGTTGCGGCGGGGAGCCGCTTCTAGTACGGGGCGCAGTATAGTCGCGTTAGAGCCCAGGGTAAATACCTATTTTTCGATTCAGCGCCAATTCAGTGTTGCAAAAGAGGGAAGGTTGCCGCCGGATTTATGCGCTGCGGATATTAACCCTCGGCGCGCTTGCGCAACCGGGCGCGTGCTTCGCCAAGGGTCTGGAAGTGTCCGATGCCTTCGTCGAAGACCGTGACCTTGCCGTGGCCAATGTCGTAGACCCAGCCCTGCAGCGCCAGCCGCCCCTGGGCCACGCGGGCCGCGACGGCCGGGTGCGTGCGCAGGTGCGTGAGTTGCAGGCGCACGTTCTCCTCCACGAGCGCCTGCACGATCTCATCTTCGTTCAGGCCGCGCGTCTGCACGACGCTGCGTGCCGCCTCGGCGTTGCGCAGCCACGCCTGGACGGTCGGCATCTCCGCCGTGGCGGCGCCGCCGGCGGCGAGACCCTTCATGGCTCCGCAGTCGGTATGGCCGCACAGGACGATCTGGCGCACGTTGAGCGCGAGCACCGCGAATTCCACCACGGCCGAAACGCCGCCGAGCATCTCGCCGTAGGCCGGCACGATGTTGCCGATATTGCGGCAGACGAACAGCTCGCCGGGGCGCGTTTGGGTCACCATCTCGGGCGAGACGCGCGAATCCGCACAGGTGATGAACAGCGTATGCGGCGCCTGGTTATGGGCGAGGCTATGAAACAGCTCCTTGTTGCCCGGAAACACGCGATGACTGAACTCGTCCACGCCATTGAGCAGATGAAGCAGATCGCCGCAGCCGCACGAGTCGGAGTGATTGTCGTGCGAGGGGTTATGTTCGGGCATGGATGTTTCTCTCTTTGTCGTGAATCGGCACAGTCGAATTGAACCGGTGCGAGGTTACGCTGGCTTGACAGCAAGAAGTCGGAAAAGCACCGGCTTGCGTCCAGTTTTTCCCGTTTTCCTGTCGTCGTCTTTGCGCGCCTTTGCGTTTTCGCGCCGGTGCATTCGCGGACGCATTTTCTCACGCCATCAGGGCTTTGCCATAGGCGCATGCGGGCGTGCCTTTGCGCAGGCATTGTCGACCAACCGGTCGGGCGGCTACCGGCGGATGAGAGGCCAATGAGTATCCATTGGCATGTGGTGTCGAACGCGGCCCAAGCGCCGTGGCCCGATGGGTCGGTCAGTACAGCGAACGATAGTATCGCAGCGTCACCGAGCGGATTCAGTGCGCATCCATGGCCGTGGCCGCTGCGCGGCGTGCCGGCATGAAGTACCAGATGCCGCCGGCGAGCTGCAGTGCGATGAGGCCGGCCCACGCGGTCTGATGCGCGACGGCGGGATAATGGCCGTCGACCGCCGTCCAGTGCCCGAGCACCGCGCCGACCGCGATCTGCGCGACGAAGATGCCGACGAAGATGACGAGCGTGAAGGTCGTGTTGACGCGCCCGATCATGCGCGGCGGGAAGTATTCGGCGAGCACCGCGTAAGTGAGGATGCCGGTGCCGCCCAGCGCGCCATAGGCGGCCCACAGCAGAGGCGCGGGCAACGGCACGCGCGCGGCGAGCAAGACCTGCACGACGACGAAGAGCATCATCGTCACGCCCGAGAAGAGTTGTACGCTCACACCGCGCCGCTCGAACGCGCGCGCGAGCGCGCCAAAGCCGATATTGCCCGCGATGAACGCGCCGCCCAGCACCGACACGAGCGATGCGGCGCGCGTTGCGACGTCGACGGTGCCGGCCGGCACGACATCGCGCAGGAATGCGCCGACCCACAGCGACTGCATGGCGTAGAACACGGTCTGGGTGAGCGCGGAAAACGTCGCCGTTTTCCAGAATGCATGACTGCGCAGGATGTGCGCGGTGCCCTTGAACTGTTCGAAGACGGTTGCCTGATGGTGCGTGTCGCGCGTGCGCGGGCCGCCGATCCAGATGATCGCGGCCACGATGGCGGTGAGGGCGGCAAGCCCGAGGCTCACGCCGCGCCACGGCGCCACGGAGAGCAGCCACGACAGCGGCGCGCCCACCGCCACGCCGCCGAGTCCCCCGACCGCCATCACGAGGCCGTTCACGAGCGTGAGCTGTTCCACGGGGAAGTGCTGCGCCGTGGCCTTGAAAGCGCCGCCGAGACAGACCGAAACGCCGACGCCGATCAGAAGCCGCCCGACCATCATCATGCCGATGCTGTGCGAGAGGCCGAAGACGAGCGCGCCGGCGGCGGCGACCAGCATGACGCTGGCGGTGACGCGGCGCGGCCCGAAATGGTCGAGCAGGACGCCGCCGGGAATCTGCGCCCCGGCGAAGCCGAGGAAGTAGAGGCTCGTGAGCGTGCCGAGATCGGTGGCCGTCATGCCCAGTTCATGGGTCAGAAACGGCGCAAAGCCGAGATTGACGCCCCGGAAGAGATAAGAGACGAAGTAACCGAGTGCAAAGACGGCGAAAACGCGCAATCTGAGTGAAGTCATGATGCGGAAGCGGCGCGAAAGGGGAATGAATGCCTGGGTGACGATTATTGGCGATTCCCGGGCGCCAGGCCAGCGAGAGATTTCGGACGGGATTGTGAGTAGAATTTGACGTCATGTCCCGATCGCTTCCTCCCCTCCAGGCCCTGCGCGCGCTAGAAGCAGCGGCGCGGCGGCGCAGCTTCAGCCGTGCTGCCGAAGAACTGCATTTGACGCACAGTGCCGTGAGCCATCACCTGCGGGGGCTCGAAAGCGAGCTGGGCGTCGAGCTGTTTCGCCGCGCGGGCAGCCAGATGATTCCCACGGCCGCCGGCGCGCAGCTCGCCGAACGCGTGCGGCGCAGCCTGGGCGAGCTGCGCGAGGCGCTCGACGCGACGCGTCCCGGTGTGAGCGGCGTCACGCGGCTGGAACTGAGCGTGATGTCCGATTTTGCATCGGTGTGGCTGATCCCTCGTCTTGGCGACTTCTACGATCGGCATCCGGACGTCGATCTTTCGCTACGCATGCATGCGGACGTGACGCCGCCCGATCCTTATCCGTTCGATATCGGCATCTGGCATCGCCGCGTGGACGAGCCGGGCTTCCAGATCCGCAAGTTGCTGGACGACCAGGTCGTGGCCGTTTGCAGCCCGGCGCTGCTCGTGCGCTATCCGGACTTTCGCGTGGAAGACCTCGCGAAAATGCCGCTGCTGCGTTTTTCGCGCCGCTCGTGGCGCGACTTCTTCGAGGCGGCCGGCGTGGCGGGCGACGAGCCCGAACGCGGCCCCATATTCGACGACGCGGGGCTGCTGCTGCAGGCCACCGTTGCCGGGCAGGGAGCCGCGACCGCGCGGCTTCAGCTTGCGCGCGGCTACATCGAGCGAGGCGAACTGATACTGCTAAGCCAGGTACGTATTCCTGCGTCGCTCGATTATTACTTCACGTGGCGCGAGGGCCATCCGCGCGAGGCCGCGATTCAGCAGTTCTATCGCTGGGTCAAATCCCAGCTCGCGAGCTGACCGCCATGCGTTTTCTTCAAGGCTCGACGTAATGCATCTGCGGCGAGTCGCCCAGCAGCAGCGGCTGGTTCGCCTCGGCGGCGGCCCGCAGATAGTCCCATAACGACGTGATGCGCCGCAGCTTGCGCAAGTCTTCGCGGCTGCAGAGCCAGAAGCGCCGCGTCACCACGATCTCGTCGGGCAGGATCGCGACGAGGCGCGGGTCCGGTTCCGCCATGAAGCACGGCAGGATCGCGAGCGCGCTGCCTTGCAGCGCGGCGTGGTATTGCGCAATCACGCTCGTGCTGCAGAGATTCGCTTTGACGTTTGGCGCCGTGCGTTCGAGATAGAGCAGTTCGTGGCTGAACGCGAGATCGGCGACATAGCTGACGAACGCGTGGTGCCGCAGGTCCGCCGGCGTGCGGATGCGCGGCTGCTGCGCCAGATAGTCCGGAGTCCCGTACAGCCTGAGCCGGTAGTCGGTGAGCTTGGTGTACACGTACTGGCCGCGCTCGGGCCGCTCCAGCATGATCGCGAGATCGGCCTCGCGCTTCGAGAGACTCACGAAGTGCGGCACCGGCAGCAGGTCGATCGACATGTCCGGGTGCTGGCCCGAGAAGCGCGCGAGCTGCGGCGCGAGAAAGAAGCAACCGAAGCCTTCCGTCGAACCCACCCGCACGTGTCCCGACAGCGACTGCGCGCCCATGGCGAACTGCTCGCTCACGGACTGCACGGTGGTTTCCACCGCGTCGGCATGGGTGAGCAGCCGCTGTCCCTCCGCGGTCAGCACGAAGCCGCCCGAGCGCGACTTGTCGAACAGCACCGTGCCGAGCGCGGTCTCCAGCTCCCGCACGCGGCGCGCGACCGTCGTGTGGTCCACGCCCAGCTTCTTCGCCGCGGCGCTCGCCCGCTGCGTGCGGGCCACCGCGAGGAAATAGCGCAGGTCGTCCCAGTTCAGCGTCTCCAGCTTGTTCGTTGTGCTTTTTTGCATATCGGATGGGCTTTTTCGTCTCTATACCGTGGATATTCGAATAAATATACTCGTTTGCAGACCCTGGGACAGAAGCTCCGAAGACGGTCTGCAAACAACAAGGATGGAGACAGACGATGCACATGCAGTCGACCCCCGAAAGGGCCGCCGCGGCCGTTCCGGTTCCGAAGCGCGCGCGCGATTATTTGCTTGCAGGCTGGGCCAGCATGGCCGGCACGACGATCGAGTGGTACGACTTCTTCCTCTACGGCACGGCTGCCGCCCTGGTCTTCAACAAGGTTTTCTTCCCGACGCTCGACCCCATTCTTGGCACGCTCGCCGCTTTCGCGACCTATGGCGTCGGCTTCATCGGGCGCCCGATGGGCGGCATCGTGTTCGGCCACTTCGGCGACCGCATCGGCCGCAAGTCCATGCTGCTCGCCACGCTGCTGCTGATGGGCATTCCCAGCATGGCGATCGGGCTGATTCCTTCGTACCAGAGCATCGGCTACGGGGCGGCGGCGCTGCTCGTCGCGATGCGGTTCCTGCAAGGCATGGCCGTGGGCGGCGAGTGGGGCGGCGCAGTGCTGATGGCCGTCGAACACGCGCCGCGTGGCCGCAAGGGCTTGTTCGGCAGCCTGCCGCAAACGGGCGTGGGCTTCGGGCTGATTCTTTCGTCGCTGGCGATGGCCGCCGTGACGGCGCTCCCGGAAGCCGACCTGCTGGCGTGGGGCTGGCGCGTTCCGTTTCTCGCCAGCATCCTGCTCGTGCTGGTGGGCTGGGTGATTCGCGTGCGGGTGCCCGAATCGCCCGACTTCGAACGCGTGAAAAAGACCGGCCGCCCCGTGGAGGCGCCGGTGCTCGAAGTGCTGCGCCGCCAGCCTCGCGAGCTTCTCCTCATCATCGGCGCGCGCACGGCGGAGAACACCTGGTTTTATCTGGTAGTGGCGTTCGCGCTCGCCTATGCTGCCAATCAGTTGAAGATTCCGAAGGCGCAAATTCTGCACGCCATCACCGCCGGCGCCGTGCTCTCGCTTGCGACGATGCCGTTCTGCGGCTGGCTGAGCGACCGGATCGGCCAGAAGCGTTTGTTTCTCGCCGGCCTCGTGATCATGGGCCTGTTTGTTGCGCCGTTTTTCTCGATGCTGGAAACGCTGCAGCCCGTGGCGGTGTGGTGGGCGATGGTCCTGGGCGTCGGCGTGGTGTTCCCGATTCTCTATGCGCCCGAATCGCAGTTGTTTGCCGCGCAGTTTCCCGCGGAGATCCGCTATAGCGGCATTTCGGTGTCCGTGCAGTTGGCGGGCGTGCTGGGCGGCGGCGTCGCCCCGATGATCGCGACCGCGTTGCTCGCCTACGGCGGCGGCAGGCCGCATTACGTGGTTGCCTATATGGTGGCGCTCGGCGTGATCGCGCTGATCTGCACGCTGCTGATGCGCTCGCGGCACGACGGATGATTTTTTATCGTATTCCTGATTACCCGGTCCGAACCGGTTCCCTTCAACCCATGCAAGAGAGTCCAAGATGAACGCAGTCACCCAGGCATCGAATGCCCATGTCCCCACCGTCAAGCTGCTGATCGACGGCGCATTCGTCGAGTCGAAGACGGGCGAATGGCGCGACATCGTCAATCCGGCCACGCAGGAAGTGCTCGCGCGCGTGCCGTTCGCTACCGTGGCCGAAGTCGATGCGGCCGTGCAGAGCGCGCAGGCTGCGTTCGCAACGTGGAAGAACACGCCGATCGGCGCGCGCCTGCGCATCATGCTGAAATTCCAGGCGCTGATTCGCGAGAACATGGCGCGCATTGCGAAGACGCTCACCGCCGAGCAGGGCAAGACCCTGCCCGATGCCGAAGGCGACATCTTCCGCGGCCTCGAAGTGGTCGAGCACGCCTGCTCGATCGGCACGCTGCAGCAGGGCGGGTTCGCCGAGAACGTGGCGGGCGGCGTCGACACGTACACGCTGCAGCAGCCGCTTGGCGTGTGCGCGGGCATTACGCCGTTCAACTTCCCCGCGATGATTCCGCTGTGGATGTTCCCGATGGCCATCGTCTGCGGCAACACCTTCGTGCTGAAGCCCTCGGAACAGGATCCGCTTTCGACGATGCAGCTCGTCGAGCTGGCGCTCGAAGCCGGCATTCCGAAAGGCGTGCTCAATGTCGTGCATGGCGGCAAGGAAGTGGTCGACGCGATCTGCTCTCACCCGCTCATCAAGGCGATCTCGTTCGTCGGCTCGACGGCGGTGGGCACGCATGTCTATCGCCTCGGCAGCGAGCACGGCAAGCGCGTGCAGTCGATGATGGGCGCGAAGAACCACGCGGTCGTTCTGCCCGACGCGAACCGCGAGCAGGCCATCAACGCGCTCGTCGGCGCGTCGTTCGGCGCGGCGGGGCAGCGTTGCATGGCGACTTCGGTGGTCGTGCTGGTCGGGGCGGCGCAGCAGTGGCTGCCCGACCTCGTCGAAAAGGCGAAGACGCTGAAGGTCAACGCGGGCCACGAGCCGGGCACCGACGTCGGTCCGGTGGTTTCTCGTACTGCGAAGGCGCGTATTCTGGGTCTCATCGAATCGGGCGTGAAGCAGGGCGCGACGCTGGCGCTCGACGGCCGCGACGTGACGGTGAAGGGTTACGAGGAGGGCAACTTCGTCGGGCCGACGGTGTTCACGAACGTGAAGACCGACATGGACATCTACACGCATGAAATCTTCGGCCCGGTGCTCGTGGTGCTGACCGCGGCAAATCTGGACGAGGCAATCGCGATCGTCAACGCCAATCCGTTCGGCAATGGCGTGGGCCTCTTCACGCAGAGCGGCGCGGCGGCCCGCAAATTCCAGAGCGAGATCGACATCGGCCAGGTGGGCATCAACATTCCGATTCCGGTGCCGGTGCCGTATTTCAGCTTCACGGGCTCGCGCGGCTCGAAGCTCGGCGATCTCGGCCCGTACGGCAAGCAGGTCGTGCAGTTCTATACGCAGACGAAGACCGTCACCGCGCGCTGGTTCGACGACGCCACCGTCAGCGACGGCGTGAACACCACGATCAGCCTGCGCTGACGCGGCAAGGTTGCCTGCGCAACAAAATTCGCAACGAAAGCGGCAACGACGTTGCAGGAGACAGACTAATGAAAATCGGCTTCATCGGACTAGGTCACATGGGCGCGCCGATGGCGCTCAATCTGCTCAAGGCGGGGCACACGCTCAAGGTGTTCGATCTCAGCGAAGCGGCCTTGCAGACGCTCGCCGAAGCGGGCGCGGAACGCGCCGCCTCGCCAGGGGACGCGGCGAGCGGCGCCGAATGGGTCGTGACGATGCTGCCCGCGGCCGCGCATGTGCGCACGGTGCTCACCGCGGCGGACGGCGTGCTGGCGGGCGTCGCGAAAGGCGTGACGATCATCGACTCGAGCACGATCGATCCCGCCAGCGCCCGCGAATTCGCGGCGCTGGCGGCGGCGCGGGGCAACACCTTTGTCGACGCGCCGGTATCGGGCGGCACGGGCGGCGCGGTGGCGGGCACGCTGACCTTCATGGTGGGCGGCACGGCGGCCGTGTACGAGAGCGTGAAACCGGTGCTCTCAGGCATGGGGAAGAACATCGTCCACTGCGGCGATACCGGCACGGGGCAGGTCGCGAAGATTTGCAACAACCTCGTGCTCGGCGTCACGATGGCGGGCGTCGCGGAAGCGATGGCGCTGGGCGAGTCGCTCGGCATCGACCCGAAGGTCCTGGGCGGCATCATGAACACCTCGACGGGCCGCTGCTGGAGCTCGGACACGTACAACCCGTATCCGGGCGTGATCGAGACGGCGCCTGCGTCGCGCGGCTATACGGGCGGCTTCGGCACCGATCTGATGCTCAAGGATCTCGGCCTCGCGACCGATGCGGCAAAGGGCGTGCGCCAGCCGGCGTTCATGGGCGCGCTCGCGCAGCAGCTCTACCAGGCCATGAGCAGCCGCGGCGACGGCAAGCTCGACTTTTCCGCCGTTATCAAGCTGTATCGCGGCGAGAAGGAATAGCGGCGGGCACGGCTCGCAGCGCGCGCTGCGAGCCGCTTATGTTTTGATGCGTGCTTCCACGCGCGCGAAGAGCCGCCTGAACCACCGTTCGAGCAGGGCATCGGACGGCGCGAGCAGCGTCGAGCCGGCGAGGATGCGATAGACGTCATTGCGCGTTACCTTGGACGTCTTCGCCGGATCGAGCCATTGCTCGTTCGCGACGAGCCGCTCGAGCGTTTCGAGTCCGATGAGGATCGGCCAGAGGCAGGCGAGGCGCAGCCGCAGCGAGTGTCGCGGCAGCGCAAACGTATAGTCGATCGCGGCGCGGAAGTGATCGAGCGCGATGCGCACGAGTTCGTACAAGATGCCGCGTGCCCGCGAGGACGACTCGGGCCGCAGCAGGTCCTGCGCGGCGAGTCCCGCCTGCGCGAGCATCGAAGCCGGCAGATAGCAGCGGCCGATGCGCAGGTCCCTGCCGCAGTCGCGCAGCACGTTCACCATCTGCAGCGCTTTGCCGAAGCGCACGCCGCGCCGGTACATCGTTTCGCGCAACGCAGGATCGAGCGCGCCCGGGACGTGCTGGTACGTCATCTTCGTCCAGAATTCGCCCACGCAGCCGGCCACCAGATACGTGTAGCGGTCGAGCTCGTCCCAACTGGCAAGCGCGGCGATCTGGCCGGAGCGTTCGTCGGGGAAGGTGCGCAGGTCGAATTCCATGCCTTGCGTGAGCGTCGTCACGATTTCGCGCACCGCGGCGCGATCGGCCTCGTCCAGTTGCGCGAGCACCTCCAGGGCGCCACCCAGCGATTCGAGCAACTGCCTTTCGTCCGATTGGGTCTGCTGGCCCGCGACCTCGTCGGCGATGCGCCGCGGGCCGGCGGCGTCGTCCGCGGCGCCGTTGATGCGCTCGCGCAGCGACAGCAGCAGCGCGAGGCGCTGCTCGGGCGGGATCAGCGAGGTGTCGGCGATCGTGTCTGCCGCGCGCGCGAGCAGATAGGCCACACCCACCGGATCGCGCATCCCCGCGGGCAGCACGCGCAACGTGAGATAGAACGAGCGGGAAACGCCTTTGAGCAACGGGCCCAGCAGGAAGGCCCGGTCGGATTTCTGCATGTTGGGGAAGCGGCGGCAAGGGACGGATCGAACGAGAGCCGCATTGTAGCGTGGATGACGTGGGGCGGCGCGGGCCCCGATGCGCGTGCAGCGGGGCAGGAGAGCGCTTGAATTCTTACAGATCTAGTCGGTCGAACCACGCCTCTGAATTGTTTCTGAAAGGTTGAGGTGTGATAGAGTCTGCGCTGCTTGCCCATAGCAGGTTCTGTTGCAGCCGGATTCCTTCTGTTAGAATCTTCGCGCAGGTAATCATGGTAGTCTGAGCGGCTTCGCGTGCAGGCCGCGCACATGACCGAAGTGCTCACGCTCGCGACGACGGGGCTCGCGATGGTTCTTCGTCCGGGCGGCATGAGCGTACGGTAAAATCCGGGCGGCGTGAACATGCAGTAAGACGCAGTGAACGCGCGACGCGCCGCGTCGTTCCGGCCGCGAACGGGTTCGCGGTTTTCTTGTTGGCCTTAAATACAAATTCCCGCATGACGGCTTCAACTACCACGGCGCGCTACACCCGCGCGCTGACCTTCGCCGGCCTCGGCCTCGTTGCCACCGCCGCGAGCGCCACCGAGCCTTTCGTGGTCCAGGACATCCGTATCGACGGGCTTTCGCGCATCGAGCCCGGCACGGTGTTCGCCTATCTGCCCATCAAGCAGGGCGATACCTTTACGGACGACAAGGCGTCGGACGCCATCCGCGCACTCTATGCGACGGGCTTCTTCAGCGATGTGCGGATCTCCACCGAAGGCGGCGTGGTCGTCGTGCAGGTGCAGGAGCGACCGGCCATCGGCACGATCGACTTCGCCGGCATCCACGAATTCGACAAGGACGCGCTCACCAAGGCGCTCAAGTCGGTGGGGCTTTCGCCGGGCCGCAGCTACGACAAGGCGCTCGTGGACCGCGCGGAGCAGGAGCTCAAGCGCCAGTACCTCACGCGCGGCTATTACGCGGCCGAGGTCACGACCACCGTCACGCCAATCGACCGCAACCGCGTCGGCCTGCTGTTTTCGGTGATCGAAGGGCCGAGCGCGAAGATCCGCCAGGTTAACTTCATCGGCAATCACGCGTTCAGCGAAGGCACGCTGCGCGACGAGATGCAGCTTTCCACGCCGAACTGGTTCTCGTGGTACACGAAGAACGACCTGTACTCGAAGGACAAGCTCACGGGCGACCTCGAGAACATTCGTACGTACTACCTGGACCGCGGCTACCTCGAGTTCAACATCGACTCGACCCAGGTGTCGCTCTCGCCCGACAAGAAGGACATGTATCTCACGATCGGGATCCATGAGGGCGAGCCGTACACGATTTCGGGCGTCTCGCTCGCGGGCAACCTGCTCAATCGCGAGGCGGAGCTCAAGAAGCTCATCACGATCAAGCCGGGCCAGCGCTTTTCGGCGGCCAAGCTGAAGGACACGACGAAGGCGCTCGTCGACAAGCTCGGCGAATACGGCTATGCATTCGCGACCGTCAACGCCGAGCCTCAGATCGACCAGCAGCATCACGTCGTGGCGCTCACGCTGCAGGTCGATCCGGGCCGCCGCGTGTACGTGCGTCAGGTGAACATCGCCGGCAATACGCGCACCCGCGACGAAGTGATCCGCCGCGAAATGCGCCAGCTCGAAAGCTCGTGGTTCGACTCGAGCCGGCTCGCGCTCTCGAAGGACCGTATCAACCGTCTTGGCTACTTCACCGACGTGGACGTGACCACGGTGCCGGTGGAGGGCACGCCGGACCAGGTGGACGTCGACGTGAAGGTGACCGAGAAGCCCACCGGCACGCTGTCTCTCGGCGTGGGCTACGGCTCGGGCGAAGGCCCGATCCTGTCGGCGGGTATTTCGCAGGACAACGTGTTCGGCTCGGGCAACAGCCTTTCGCTGAACGTGAACACGGCGACGACGTTCCGCACGCTGTCGGTGACCGAAGTCGATCCGTACTTTACGATCGACGGCATCAAGCGCATCACGGATGCCTACTACCGCACCACCGAGCCGCTGTACTACTCGAGCACGACCGACACGAGCTTCCGCATCATTTCGTACGGCGCGGACACGAAGTTCGGCATTCCGTTCTCCGAAACCGACATGGTGTACTTCGGTCTCGGCATCGAACAGGATCGTCTCGACATCGACTCCACGACGCCGCAGAGCTACATCGATTACGTGAACGATTTCGGCCGCGTGTCGAACATCGTGCCGCTGACGGTTGGCTGGTCGCGCGACAACCGCGACAGCGCATTGGTGCCGAGCAAGGGCTACTTCCTGCAGACCAACGCCGAGTACGGCACGCCGATCACGGGTGTCTCGTACTACAAGGCCGATATTCAGTCGCAGTACTACTATTCGTTCGCACGCGGCTTCGTGCTGGGCCTGAACTTCCAGGGCGGCTACGGCAACGGCCTCGAAGGCAAGCCGTACCCGATCTTCAAGAACTACTACGCGGGCGGTATCGGCTCGGTGCGTGGCTATGAACCGGGCTCCCTCGGTCCGCGCGACGTGAGCACGGGCGACCCGATCGGCGGTTCGAAGATGCTGGTGGGCAGCATTGAACTCACGTTCCCGCTGCCGGGCACGGGCTACGACCGCACGCTGCGCGTCTTCACCTTCGTGGACGGCGGTAACGTCTGGGGCGACGAAGGCACGAGTATCGGCGCGAACGGCCTGCGTTACAGCTATGGTATGGGTCTCGAGTGGATTTCGCCGATCGGCCCGCTCAAGCTCGACCTCGGCTTCCCGATCGTCAAGCACACGGGCGACCAGTACCAGAAGTTCCAGTTCCAGATCGGTACGTCGTTCTAAACGCACAGTTCCGGGGCCTGTCACTGGCGTGACGAGGCCCCGGATGCGTTGTTTCGTTGGTCTTCCTGTCTTTGCGGCGTTCGCCGCTACTCCCGCCGTTTTTTTCTTCCGGCTGGTTTCCCCGTCAATCTCTAGATCAGAAGCTCGAGCGAGTGATAGAGCCGTCGGCGCTCGGGATCGCGCGATGCCTCGCCCGAACGGATCGCCTCCTTCAGGCAGTCGAGGAAGCACTCTGCGGCGGCCGGAAGCGGCACGCCGCGCCGGGCTACCACGCTGACCACAGTGCGGTCCACTTCCTCCCGCAGTACGAGCGCTCGCAGGTTCTCGCGCGCGAAGCGCGTCTCCACGAGCGGCCACGGAAAAATGCTCACCATGTCGGTGTTCATGATGAGCCCCATGGCGACGATGAACGAATGCGCCAGATGGACCGTCTGCGGCAGCGGCAGGCCGTGGCGGCGGAAGACGTCGTCGGCGATCATGTCCTTGCTGCCCGGATCCCAGTTGAGCAGCCATTCGCAGTCCTGAAGTTCGGCCAGAGAATGCGCTTGTGCGAGCGGATGATCCTTGCGCACGACCACGGCGGATTCGGTCGCGAATATCGGTGTCTGCACGAACTCCGCATGCAGCGAGGCCGGCCCCGGCTTGCCTAGCGAGAAGTCCAGCGACCCGTCGCGCAGGCGCGGCATCACGATGTTCAGGAGGCCTTCATAAAACTCGAGCTGCATCCCGGGCATGCGCTTGCGAAAGAGCGTAACGGCGTCGGGCACGAAGGAGAGCGCAAGCCACGGCGTCACGCCGATCGACAGCTTGCCGCCGGCACGCCCGCGCCGCGCGTCGAGCTCGTCCTGGGCACGCGACATCTGCTGCACGATCAGCCGCGCGTGCACGAGCAGCGCCTGCCCCGCTTCGGTGAATGCAATGCCGTTCGCATTGCGCGTGACGAGCGCGATCTGCTGCTCGGCTTCCAGCTCGCGCACGGCCTTGGTGGCCGCAGCGGGCGAAATGCCGAGCTGGCGCGAGGCCGCGCGGATGCTGCCGGTATCGGCCATGGCGACGAGCGCCCTGAACTGGTGGAACTTCATGAGGGGAAACCCGGATGCCTACCTCTGGTTGGCGGGCCAACCATTGTAGATCTGTTGTCGAGTCGGGTGCGTCGTTATTCTGGGGTGCTACGGCAAGCCCATGGAAGACACGACATGAATACGATGACGATCCCGCCTGCAATTGCCGCGATCGAAGAAGAGATGATCGCGCTGCGCCACGCAATCCACGCCCATCCGGAACTTGGCTTCGAAGAGTTCGTGACGAGCGACCTCGTTGCGGCACGGCTCGCCGAGTGGGGCTACGAGGTGCATCGCGGGTTGGGCGGCACAGGCGTTGTCGGCACGCTGAAGATGGGCGACGGAGCGCGCCGGCTCGGCCTGCGTGCCGATATGGACGCGTTGCCGATCCTTGAGGCCACGGGGCTCGACTACGCGAGCCGCATTCCCGGCAAGATGCACGCTTGCGGACACGACGGTCATACGGCCATGCTGCTCGCGGCGGCGAAGCATCTCGCGCAGTCGCGTTCGTTCGACGGCACGCTGCACCTGATTTTCCAGCCGGCCGAAGAGGGCCTGGGCGGCGCTAAGCGCATGCTCGACGAAGGCCTCTTCGAGCGCTTTCCGTGCGATGCCGTTTTTGCCATGCACAACATGCCGGGGTTTCCAACCGGAAAACTGGGCTTTCGCGCGGGACCGTTCATGGCGTCGTCCGACACCGTGATCGTCGACGTCGACGGCCGGGGCGGGCATGGCGCCGTGCCGCACAAGGCGATCGATCCGGTCGTGGTGTGCGCGAGCATCGTGCTCGCGCTGCAGACGGTCGTGTCGCGCAACGTGCCGCCGCTCGACATGGCGATCGTGACCGTGGGCGCCATTCACGCGGGCGACGCGCCGAACGTGATTCCGCAGACCGCGCAGATGAAGCTTTCGGTGCGCGCGCTGCGCCCGGAGGTGCGCGATCTGCTGCAGGAGCGCATCACGGCGCTTGTGCACGCGCAGGCCGCCTCTTATGGCGCGACGGCGCGCATCGACTATCAGCGTCGCTATCCTGTGCTCGTGAACGACGCGCAGATGACCGCCTTCGCGCAGGAGGTCGCGCGCGAGTGGGTGGGCGAGGCGGGTCTGATCGAGGACATGGCGCCGCTCACCGGCAGCGAGGATTTTTCGTTCGTGCTGGAGCGTTGCCCGGGCAGCTATCTGATCATCGGCAACGGAGACGGCGAGGGCGGCTGCATGGTGCACAACCCCGGCTACGATTTCAACGACGACTGCCTCGCGGCGGGCGCGGCGTACTGGGTGAAGCTCGCCCAACGGTTCTTGCGCGCCTGAGGCGCGAAGCCGTGCTGGCGCGGCTGATCCAGATCTGAGCGTCGGGCGCTACACGATTTTGCCGCCCGCACGGCGAGTCTTTACGGGTTCTTTGCACGCGGCTTCGTAGAATCGGTTTCATGTTCAACAGTACGCGCGCCGTCCTCCGTCGTGGTGCGCACGCAGACGATGCAAACCCTCCCCATACGTCAGACCGTCAAGGCCGTCTCGAAGTCCGCGTTTCAATCGATTGCCTCTCCCCTCGCGAAAGCTCCCGCACGCGCGAGCCGGCATGCGGCAGCCGCTCGCGTCAGCGTGCAGATGGTCGTGCGCGTAGCGCCGCGCGATGCCGAAACGGCGCGCCGCGCGTTGCATCGCATGCTGGGTAGCGCGTTAGGTATCCATACCATCGACATCGACCGACGCCGCGATCTGGCCTGCCTGCATATCGAACTCGAACGCACGCGCGTGAGCGAGGCGATGGCCGTTCTGATCCGCACGGTCACCAGCGCCGAGTTCGGCACCATTCGTCTGCTGGAAAGACCCTAGCACGCGACGCGAGCGGCTTGCCGCGCATCCCTTGTTCTCCACACCGTCGCCAATCGGTCGTTTCGGAAATTAAAACGATGCAGCCCATTGTTTTGATGGGCTGTGAATAGTTGACCGAAACGCGCGCACAGGTTGGCAAACACGTTCTGCGTCGCCCGGAAAAACAGTAGTATCTGAGCGAGCGCCAAGGACGCGGTTTGCCTTCGGGTCGTCCCGAAGTCTGCCTTGGTTCGTCGGTCCAGCGTAGATCGTCGGCTACGGAGAACAGCATGACATGCGGAATTCGGGTTGTCCGGTTGTGCCTGTCGTTGGGGTTGCTGGCTGCAGTCGTTGCTTGCCATGACAATAAGCCCGCCGCGTCGGCGCCACCGCCCGCCAACGTGGATGTCATCGACGTCGCCCTGCGCGACGTGCCGGTGGTTTTCGACTACGTCGGCCAGACCGAAAGCTCGCAGCAGGTCGAGATCCGGGCTCGCGTGAACGGCTTCCTCGAGAAGCGCGTCTATCAGGAAGGCTCGCTCGTCCATGAAGGCGACGTCATGTTCGTCATGGACAAGAAGCCGTTCCAGGCCGCGCTCGATGCCGCGCAGGCCGAATACGCGCAGCAGAAGGCACGGCTCGACACGGCGCAGGCGAACCTGAACCGCGTGCGCCCGCTCGCGGCGAAGAGCGCGCTGAGCCAGAAAGATCTCGACGATTCGATCGGCCAGCAGCAGGCCGCCGCCGCCGCGCTCGATCAGGCGCGCGCGAACGTGCTGAGCGCGAGCCTGAACCTCGGCTATACGACCATCACCGCGCCGGTAACGGGGCTTTCGAGCTTCGCGAAGAAGCAGGACGGCACGTATATCGACGCCGCCAACAGCCTGCTGACTTACGTGGCGAAGCTCGACCCCATGTGGATCAACTTCTCGCTCTCCGAGAGCGAGTTGCTCGATCTGCGTGCGCAGACGGGCAACGGCACACTCAGGCTGCCGGAGCGCGGCAAGCTGGAGGCCGTCATCGTGCTTGCCGACGGCAGCATCTACCCGCAGCGCGGTCATATCGCGTTCACCGATGCCGCGCTCAGCACGGAAACCGGCACCTATCTGATCCGCGCGGCCGTGTCGAACGCAGACGGCGCGTTGCGGCCGGGCCAGTTCGTGCGGATCAAGCTCGTGGGCGCGGTCCGTCCGAACGCGATTGCCGTGCCGCAGGATGCGGTGCAGCAGGGCGCGCGCGGCGAATTCGTCTGGACCGTGGATGCGCAGGGCAAGGCCCAGCAGCGCGCGGTCGAGACCGGCGAGTGGAACGGCAACGACTGGGTCATCAAAGCGGGCCTGCATCCGGGCGACAAGGTCATTCTCGACAACACGCTGCGCCTCATGCCGGGTGCGCCTCTCAATGTGCATCTCGTGCCGGCGCCCGCGCCGAGCGTCAACGTGGCGGCCCAGGGTACGGCGCCGGACGACACGGCAGGCGGCAATGCCGCGGCGCCAGGGGCCGCGAGCGGGGCGGGTGCCGCGGGTGCACAGGGTGCGGCGGCCGGCGCCAACGTCGGGTCCAACGCCGGGTCCAACGGCAGCGGCAGTGCTAACGCCAATGCGGCAAGCAGTACGAACGTTGCGAATAGCACAAACGGCACGAGCGGTTCGAACAGCACGAATCTCTCCGCCGTGCCTGCTAGCGGCGAACTCACCTCGCTTTACTTCGCACCCGGCAGTTCCAGTCTCGACGCGCAGTCGGCCGAGGCGCTCGCGGCGGTTGCGAAGCAGCTCGTTGCGTCTCCCGGCGCGCGTGTCGTGATCTCCGGCTACACCGACCCGAGCGGCTCGCTCGCCGAAAACGAACGCCTCGCCAAAGCACGCGCGGCAACGGTGCGAGCCGCGCTGATCGTCGCGGGCGTGGAGAATGCCCGCATCGAGATGCGCAAGCCCGCGAAGATCGTGGCCAACGATGCCCCCGACAAGTCTCGCCGCGTCGACGTGACGCTCACCCAGGCGACGGGAGGCTGATCGATGAAGTTCTCCCACTTCTTCATTGACCGGCCCATTTTTGCGTCGGTCATATCGATCATCCTCGTTGTCGCGGGGCTCGTGGCGATGTTCAATCTGCCGATCGCGCAGTTCCCCGACATCGCGCCGCCGCAGATCACCGTGAGCGCGACGTATCCGGGTGCGAGTGCCGAGGTCGTCGCGCAGAACGTGGCCGCGCCGATCGAGCAGCAGGTGAACGGCGCCGACAACATGATGTATATGAACTCGTCGAGTTCCTCGACGGGCAATATGACGCTCACGGTGTACTTCAACATCGGCACCGACCCGTCGCTCGCGCAAGTGGACGTGCAGAACCGCGTGAACCTCGCGCTGCCCACGCTGCCCGACGCGGTGACGGCGCAAGGCGTTTCGGTTCAGAAGCGTTCGTCGGCGTTCATGATGGTGATCGCAATCTATTCGCCCGATAACGCCTACGATCAGGCCTACGTGGCGAATTACGCGAACGTGTACGTGCTCGATGCGCTCAAGCGCATTCCGGGCGCGAACCAGGCCGCAATCTTCGGTTCTGCAGACTATGCCATGCGTATCTGGCTCAAGCCCGACCGCATGGCCAAGCTCGGCATCACCGTCTCCGACGTGCAGAATGCCATCAGCGCGCAGAACCAGCAGTTCTCGGCGGGGCGGCTTGGCCAGTCGCCCACCAACGGTCCGGTGCAGCAGACCTTCCCGGTGGCGACCAAGGGGCGCCTCACCGAGCCGGCCGACTTCGACAACATCATCCTGCGCGCAAGCTCCGACAACGCGGCGATCGTGCGCATCAAGGACATCGGCCATGCCGAACTGGCGGCCAAGGACTACTCGCTGCGCGGGCGCTACAACGGCAAGACGGCCACGCTCCTCGCCGTCTATCAGCAGCCGGGCGCGAACGCGCTGCAGGTGGCCAAACAGGTGCGCGAGACGCTCGAACAACTGAAGAAGAGCTTCCCGCCGGGCCTCAAGTACGAGGTCGCGCTCGACACGACCGAGTTCGTGCGCGAGTCGATCGGCGAGGTCGTGCACACGTTGCGCGACGCGGTGATCCTCGTGATTCTCGTGGTGTTCATCTTCCTGCAGAGTTTCCGCGCGACGCTCGTGCCGATTCTTGCCGTGCCGGTGTCGATCATCGGCGCGTTCATCGGCATGATGGCATTCGGTTTTTCGGTCAACATGCTGACCTTGTTCGGCATGGTGCTCGCCATCGGTATCGTGGTGGACGACGCGATCGTGGTGATCGAGAACGTCGAGCGCAACATGACCGAATTCAAGCTGCCGCCGAAGGAAGCCGCCAAGCGCGCGATGGACGAGGTGAGCGGGCCGGTGGTGGCTATCGTACTCGTGCTGCTGGCGGTGTTCATTCCGGTGGCGTTCCTCTCGGGCATTACGGGCCAGCTCTACAAGCAGTTCGCCGTGACGATTGCGGTGTCGGTGGTGCTTTCGGGTATCTGCGCGCTGACGCTGTCGCCGGCGCTCGCCGCCATCCTGCTCAAGCCGGGCGAGCACAGGAAGAATCGCTTCTTCACCTGGTTCAACGAAAAGTTCGAAGAGCTCACCGCGGGCTACGGCAGGGGCGTGCAAAGCGCGATCCGGCGTGTAATGCTCTCCATCGGCCTGATCCTGGTGATGGTGCTCGCCACCGGTGGCCTCTTCAAGCACATCCCCACGTCGTTCGTGCCGGTGGAAGACCAGGGCTATCTGCTCGGCGCGGTCGTGCTGCCCGACGCGGCGAGCCTCGACCGCACGGGCGACCTTTCGAAGAAGGCGGAAGACTGGTTCGCGAAGCAGCCCGCCGTGAAATCGGTAGCGGCGCCGATCGGCTACAGCCTGATCGATTCGCAGTACAAGTCGAATGCGGGCACGCTCTTCATTACGCTCAAGGGCTTTGGCGATCGCGGCAAGGACGGCACCGCACAGGACCTGATTCGCGACGCGAGCAAAGCGTTCTCGGGCTTCAAGGACGGTGTGGTCGTGCCGCTCAATCCGCCTTCGATTCCTGGTCTCGGCACGACAGGCGGCTTCGAGTTCTGGCTGCAGAGCACCGGTGACGGTACTTATCAGCAGCTCGAAGGCAAGGTGCGCGAGATGATCGCGAAAGCGCGCCAGAATCCGGCATTGCGCGGGGTGAATTCCACGATCAATACGCGTTCGCGCCAGTTGCTCGTGGAAGTGGACCGCGAGCGCTGCGAAACCTTGGGCGTGCCGGTTCAGGACGTCTATTCGGCACTGCAGACGATGTTCGGTTCGTCGTACGTGAGCCAGTTTCCGAAGGGTAGCCGTCTCTTCCAGGTGATCGTGCAGGCGGAGCCGCAATACCGCACGCAACCCGACGACATCCAGCAGCTCTACGTACGCAACATGAGCGGCCAGATGGTGCCGATCAAGGCCGTGACGACGTTCCGGTTCGTACCGGGTTCGGACATCGTGAACCGCTTCAACAATTTCCCGGCGGCGAAGATCACGGGAGATGCCGCGCCGGGCCACAGCTCGGGCGAAGCGATCGCGGCGATGGAGGAAATCGCGCGGGAGACGTTGGGCGAGGGCTACAGCTATGAATGGAGCGGTCAGGCCTACGAAGAGAAGAAGGCCGGCTCGACCGCGGGCATGGTGTTCGCGTTCGCGCTGCTGATGGTGTTCCTGATTCTCGCGGCGCAGTACGAAAAGTGGTCGCTGCCGATCGGCGTGCTGCTCGCCGTGCCCTTCGCGATCTTCGGTGCGCTGGTGGGCATTCTCATACGCGGCATGGAAGACGACGTGTACTTCCAGATCGGCCTGACCGTGCTGATCGCCCTGGCGGCGAAGAACGCGATCCTGATCTTCGAGTTCGCCGTGGAGATGCGCGAGAAGGAAAACATGACGCCCTACGATGCCGCGCTGGCCGCCGCGAAGCTGCGGTTGCGTCCGATCATCATGACCTCGCTCGCGTTCATCCTGGGCTGCGTGCCGCTCGCTATCGCGAGCGGGGCGTCGGCGGCGAGCCGCCGCTCGCTGGGTACGGGTGTGATCTTCGGCATGCTCGGCGCTACGCTGATCGCACTCTTCTTCATTCCGATGTTCTTCTGGGGGCTGGAGACGCTATCCTCGCGCAGCAAGGCGAAGGCTGGACCCGCCGCACCGCCTCCCGCGGCGCTGCCGCCCGCCGCTCCTCCTTCGCAGGAGGGCTGAACGATGAAGCCCGCCATCACCCGAAGCGTCGGTCCGCTCGTTCTGACCGCTTGCTGTGCGTGGCTCGCGGCCTGTACCGTGGGGCCCGACTATCATCGTCCGAGCGTCGATACGCCGTCCACGTTCCGGTTTGCCGCGTCCAATGCCGAAGTCGTGGATACCTCCCTCGACTGGTGGAAACAGTTCAACGATCCCGTGCTCGACGATCTCATCGTGAAGGCGCTCGCACAGAACCAGGATCTGGGCATCGCGGCGGCGCGCGTGGAGGAGTACTACGGAAGCTATGTCGTCACGCGTGCGGGGCTCTTCCCGCAGGTGGGCGCGAATTTCGGCGCCTCGCGCAGCCGTGGCGTGCTGGCGCCGGGCTATCCGCCGGTGGTCGGCAATCAGGTGCAACTGGAAGGCACGGTGTCGTGGGAACTCGATCTGTTCGGACGTCTCAGGCGTTTGACCGAAGCGGCGCGCGCGAACTATCTGGGCACCCAGGCCGCGCAGGAGGCCACGCGCATCGCATTGATCGCGAACGTCGCCACGGCCTACCTGCAACTGCGCGACTACGACAATCAGCTCCTCATTGCGCAGGAGACACTCAAGAGCCGCGACGACGCTGTGCATCTTTTCGAGGAGCGCTTCGGCGGCGGCGTGGTGTCGAAGCTGCAACTGAGCCAGGCGCGTTCGGAATACGAATCGGCGCTGGCTTCGGTCCATTCGATCCAGCAGCAGATTTCGCAGCAGGAAGACGCGATCTCGCTCCTGCTCGGGCAGAATCCGGCCCCGATTCCGCGCGGCAAGCCGATCACGGAGCTTACGGCGCCGGCGATTCCGGCGGGACTGCCTTCGTCGTTGCTCGAGCGGCGGCCTGACGTCCTGCAGGCCGAGCAGACGCTCATCGCGGCGAATGCATCGATAGGCGCGGCGCGCGCGCAATACTTCCCGGATATCTCGCTCACGGGTCTTTTTGGTGCGGCCAGCACGGCGCTTACGGGGCTGTGGACGGGGCCGGCGCGGGTGTGGTCGTTCGCGGGCTCGATTACGCAGCCGATCTTCGAGGGCGGTGCGATCTGGGGTTCGGTGCATGAAGCCGAAGCGGTGCACCAGGAGGCGCTGCTCAGTTATCAGCAGACCATCCAGCAGGCATTTGCCGACGTCGAGAATGCGCTGGTGGGCATTACCCAGACGCGCGAACAACTGCAGGCGACCACGCGCGAGGTGGCTGCGCTTTCGGACTACACGTCGCTATCGCGCGATCTGTTCGAGGGCGGGTACACGAGCTATCTGGAAGTGCTCGATGCCGAACGCAGTCTCTTTACCGCGCAGCTTCAGCAATCGGCGCTGCAGGATCAGGAACTCGCGCAGATTGTCGCCTTGTACAAGGCGCTGGGTTACGGCTGGACGCCGGCCGTCGATGCAAAGGCCAATACGGGCCAGCCGGGGCCGGCGGCTCCGGCTGCCGCGAGCGCGGCACAGTCATAGCAGGGAACGATCGCGGCTGGGCGTGCTGGGACCTGGCTGTGTCTGCTCGTGCCCTTTCCCCAGCCGGTTTTCGCCTGGCGCGCGCGATCAGGACGCAGTCACCGCTTAATCGGCGGGGCGCCGGTCGGCCAGCGCGCGCTCGCAGTCGGCCAGCACCTGGAGGACGAGCTTGGCCTGGTAATTGAGGTCGTCGGTATCGAGAATTTCTTCGACGGCGTCGCGCGCCCAGGCGGCGTCGACGAACCACGCGTGTTGCTGCGCAATGCCCTGCGCGAGCGCGGTGAGCTTCGCGATGGCGAGCCAGTCGGCTTCGCGGCTGTGGCGGTCCAGCCACTTGTGCGCAGCCTGGACGTGGAAAGCCGCATTCGGCCAGGCTTCGTTGAGGTAGTACGCTCCGAGGCTCCCGCAGGTGAGCCAGCAGAGCAGTTCCACGCGGTCGCGCGGACTCAGGTATTGGCGTACATCACTCATGGCGACGCTCGCGAAAGTAACAGCGGTCGATGGACGGGCAAGCCAGAACGTTCGACTCCGACGATTGAACGATACCACGTCGCGCGCAAAAATTCCGCCCCCCGAATGGCGGCGCAAACGCGGGTGGCAGGAATAGCGTCGCCTGGCTCGCGTGTGCGCGCCAATCAGGACTGACACCAGGAACGGGCGCGCCGCGGAGCCCGTGTCATGCGCGGCGAATTGCCAGGGAGGCCGAATGACTACCGGGGAGCGGTAGCTTGCCGGGCGGCCTGCCGTTTCACTGCTGTTTCAGCCAGGCAGGCCCGCCGTGGTTGCACCGCAGCACGAGCCCGGCTTCGGGGCTCGATCAGGGCACGAGCCAGAGCGCGGCCGCGTAGATCACGAGCGACACGGCAAACGTGACAGCCGTGTAGCCCATCACGCGCTGAATGCGGATGCCCGCGATGGCGACGATGGGCACGGCCCAGAACGGCTGCAGCATGTTCGAGACGTTCTCGGCCATCGCGACGGCCATCGCCGTGCGCGGCACGGAGGCATGCAGGCTCAGCGCGGCCGGCAGCACGAACGGTCCCTGCACGGCCCAGTGGCCCCCCGCGCTCGGCACGAGCAGCGTGATGATGAGCGAACTCAGATAGCTCCACAGCGGCAGCGAGAGCGGTGTAGCGATGGTGACGAACGCTTTGGCGATCATCGAGGCGAGTCCCGTGCCCTTCATGATGCCCATGATGCCGCCATAGACCGGGTACTGCAGCAGCATCGAGCCGGTCTGCCGCGCCGCGCCGCGAATGGCGTTCGCGTAGGCGATCGGTGTGCGCTGCAGCGCGAGGCCGATCAGCAGGAAGATCAGGATCGTTGTGTTGATGTCGAGATCGAAGCCTTTTTCGCTCCACTCCATCACGAGATAGCCCACGCCGAGCACGAGCAGAACGAGCGTGCCGAGCATCGATTGTTCGAGGCGCGTCGCGAGCGAGGGCGTGTTGCCGCTTTTCGCGTGCGGGTCGTCGTTGCCCGCATCGCTTTCGGCTTCGGCCGTCTGCTGGAACGAGACGACCTGGTCCGCCTGCGGATGCATGCGGATGAAGATGAACGTCATCACGACCACCACGAGCACGGTGGGGATGAACACGAACGGCGCGAAGATCGTGGCGGAAAGCGGCACGACCTGGCCCGTCGCTTTCTCGACGAGATTGAGCGCATTGCCGTGCGAGGCCTGGGAGAGCGCGATCGAGCTGGACAGGCCGCTGTTGCAGATCGACCAGGCCGAGTAGCTGCCGGCGACGAGCCACGCGAAATCCACATGTACGCGCCGCGCGATCTCGCGCGAGAGCAGCGCGCCCACGATCAGGCCGAGCCCCCAGTTGAGCCATGCCGCCACGGCGACCACCGGAAACACCAGCAGCGCGGCGCGCGCGGGAGTCTGGGCCCGGGACGCAAGCGCGCGCAGACCGCGCTGCACGACAGGCGCGTTGGCGATCGCGTAGCCCGTGGCGAGGATCAGGATCATCTGCAGTGCGAAACCGAGGATGCCGAAGGTGCCGGTGTACCAGGCGTCGAGCAGCGTCGGCACGTTGCCGTGCGGTGCGACGGCGAGCGCCAGCAGCGCGACGAGCAGCGTGAGGCCGACCGATAGCACGAACGGGTCGGGCATGACCCGCTCGAAGAGGTAGACGAGGGCGGCGACGATGCCGCGGCCGCCGGTGGACGGCGTGTTGGGGGTGGAATAGCTGTCTCGTTTCATGCTTGTGTTCTGGTCGCGTGCGGCGACGGGTTGGCCACGGCGCAGCGGTTCATGTCGTGCCTTCGCGGGGGGAAGACGGCCTGCTTTTTTATCGAATGTTCGAAATTAGAACATCGTTTCGTTAATCGAACCGCGCAATGTTCGTCGCCTGCCTGAAGGATGTCAAGATCGTAACGCAATGAGCCGGGAGGTTGGCTGCGGTTTCCTGTGCGATGAAAACGAAAGCATTGTGAAAGACATGTGGCCGACGCTTCCTGACGGCGCCGGCGCGATGTATGTTCGTAAGCTCGCGTCGCGCTTCGATCGGGAGGTCGAGTTCATGCTGACGAAAGACGAAGCGGCGCTGGTGGAGCCCGGGGCGGCTGGATTCGATCAGAACGGCGAGGGCCTGGCGTTCGGCAACGCCGCCGTGGCGTTGACCTGGCGAGTCGAGAACGGACGCGCCGGCGCGTTCGCGCTGATCGATCGTGCCCATGGGCGTACCGTGCCGCTCGTCGCGGCGTTCCAGTTGACGTTTGCCGACGGTGCCACGGTCGGCTTCGCCGATCTCGATCTGCTCGACGGCTATCGCGCGGTGCCACTGGCGGCAGATGCGGGTGCCACGCGGTTGGAAGCGCGCAAGCCGGGCTTGCGCGTGAGCGCGACGCTCGTCGATGCTACGCGTCGCCTGCAGATCGGGTGGCATGCGGAACAGCGCGACGGCGAAGCCTGGCTGCGCATGAGCCTCGAAATCACGGCCCTTGCGAGCGACGCGTCTCTGGCGGCCGTGACGATGCTGCACGCCGAAGCGCCGCAGGCGCGCGTGTGCGGCGTTCATGCGGGCGTGCCGGTTGTCGTGGGCGATCTCTATCTGGGCATCGAAAGCCCGCTTGCGCAGGCAGAGACTGCCGACGCGGGCACGCGCTTCACGCTGAGGCGCGCATTGCCGCTGTCGCGCGGCAAGCACATCGTACTTTCAGCCGTCGTGGGCGTGGCGCGCGCAGGGCAGTTGCGGCGCGATTTCGCACGCTACCTCGAAGCCACGCGTGCCCGGCCGTATGCCCCCTTCCTGCACTACAACTCCTGGTACGACATCGGCTATCTCACGCCCTATACGCAGGGGGAGGCGCTCGATCGCATCGCGGCCGTGGGCCGCGAACTCCATGAGCGCCGTGGCGTGCAAATCGATTCGTTTCTCTTCGACGACGGCTGGGACGATCTTGGCGGCGACTGGCGCTTCAGCGCGGCGTTTCCCGAGGGCTTCGTGCCGCTGCGCGATGCGGCCGCGCGTTTCGGCGCGGCGCCGGGCGTCTGGCTCTCGCCGTGGGGCGGCTATTGCGAGCCGCGCGAGACACGCGTCGCGCACGGTCGCGCGCTCGGCTACGAAACGGTCGGGAACGGCTTCGCGCTCTCAGGTCCGCGCTATTACCGGCGCTTTTGCGAGGTCGTCATGGACCTGCTGGAGAGGCAGGGCGTGAACCACTTCAAGTTCGACGGCACGGGCAACGCCGATTGCGTCGTACCGGACAGTGCCTTCGACAGCGACTGGGACGCGGCGATTCACCTGATCGATGCGATTCGCGCGGTGCGGCCCGCCACGTTCGTCAATCTCTCGACCGGCACGGTGCCGTCGCCGTTCTGGTTGCGCCACGTCGATTCGGTCTGGCGCGGCGGTGCCGACAATGGCGAAGCCGGCGCAGGCAACGCGCGCGAGCGCTGGATCACGTATCGCGATGCCCAGACCTGGCATAACGTCGTGCGCGCAAGTCCGCTTTTTCCGCTGAACTCGCTGATGCTGCACGGCGTGATCTTCGCGCAGAGGAATGCGCGGCTGAACCGGCGCGAGGGGGAGGCGTTCCGCCATGAAGTGCGCTCGTATTTCGCGAGCGGGACGCAATTGCAGGAGCTCTATATCACGCCCGCACTGCTCGATGCCGACGACTGGGACGTGCTCGCGGCCGCGGCGCGCTGGTCGCGCTCGCGGGCGCGGGTCCTGCGCGACACTCACTGGGTGGGCGGCGCGCCCGATGCGCTTGAAGTCTACGGCTGGGCTGCGTGGACGGAGACGGCTGCCATCGTCGCGCTGCGCAATCCGCACGAGCGCGCGCAGACCTTCGTTCTCGATCTGCGGCGCGAGCTGGCCTTGCCGGCGTGCGCGCCGAGCCAATTCGCGGTGCGCGATCCGTGGGGCTCGCACGCGGGCGACCTGCCTGCGCAGCTCGACGCCGACCGTCCGCAGGCCGTGCGGCTCGCGCCGTTCGAAGTGCTGGTACTGGAGCTACAGGCGCGGGCCTCCACGGGCTGAAGCGACATTCAGTTCAACGTACGTTCGAGTGCAACCGGCATCGGTTCGAGCTGGTGTAGATCGAAGATCGTGATGGCGTTCTCGCCCGCCACGAGCCACGGGGCCGGGCAAAAGAGGCGCTGCTGCGGACCGACGCGCCAGTAGCGCCCGAGCGCATGCCCGTTGACCCAGACGAGCCCCTTGGTCCAGTGCTGCATGTCGAGGTAGGTGTCGGCGGGCGCGTTCCCGTCCAGTTGCAGCGTTGCCCGATAGAACCGTCCTGGCTTTGCCGCGTTGCGTTGCGTCGTGGCGGCAGCCGGCAACTGCGCGACGTAATCGCGATCCATCGGCAGCAGCGTGACGTCCCAGCCGGTCAGAACGCGGCGCCTGCCCGCGCGATCGTGTAGCGCGACTTCGCCAATCAGGCCTTTGCGGTCCGCCAGTTCGGGGCCGTAGTTCACGCGGCCCATGCCTTCCACGAGGATTTCGAGCAGCACGCTGCCGTTCGTATCGGGCTCCGCGGGCGGCAAGGCGAGCGTTGCGCCGTGAACCAGTCCCAGCTCGCGCGCGAATGCCTCCTGCACGCGAGCGCGCGAGAGCGCGCCCACATAGCGTCCGCCTATGAATACCGTTGCGTAGTCATGGACCGCATCGATCGACAGCACGCCGCCGTCGTCATGATCGAGCCGCTTCCGGTAGAGCACGAATCCATACGAAAGGCCGTAGTGCTCGAACGGCAGCGCAGCGTTGCCGGGTTCGAGCGCGAGCGGCGCGGGCAGGTTGTCCCACAGCGAGGCCCAGGGAGCGGGACGCAGGGCATCGGCACCGCTGCGCGAGAAGGTGGGGATCGGCGCGGGAACGGTGGGCAGCGGCTGTGTGGGCGGTGTGGACGGCAGATACGACGCGATGATGTGCCGGTACGCATGGAACTTCGCGGTCGCCACGCCTTGCTCGCTGATCGGCGCTGCGTAGTCGTAGCTCGTGATGTCGGGCTGGTAATCCCGCGTTTGCGGATCCACGTTCGCGCCGGCATGGAACCCGAAGTTCGTGCCGCCGTGGATGACGTAGAGATTGAACGAGAGTTGCTCCCGCATGAAGGCGTGCAGCGTCGCGCAAAGATCGACGGCCGTTCCCTGCAGCGCCGGCTCGCCCCAGTGCGTGAGCCAGCCCGGGTAAACCTCGCCGGCCATGACGGGCACGCCGGCATACGCCTTGCGCGCCTGTGCGATCTGTTCCGCGTTGCCGTTGCTGAGCGCAATCGCGCCGCCGGACACGTTCGAGCGGTTCTGCTGCAGTTGCATGAGCCCGTCCTCGGTGTAGAACGGGCCGCCGATGCCGTTTTGCCGCCATAGCGCGCAGAGCGCTTCGAGATACGTCGGGTTGTGCGCATACGAGCCAAATTCGTTCTCGATCTGGATCATCAGGATCGGACCGCCATTCGCGATCAAGAGCGGCGTGACGCGACGCGCGAGTTCGGCGAGGTAGCGCGAGACGGCCTGCAAGTAGCGCGGATCTGCCGAGCGCAGCCGGATATCGGGGATGGCCAGCAGCCACGGCGGCAGGCCGCCCAGGTCCCATTCGGCGCACACGTACGGCCCTGGGCGCAGCAGCACCCAAAGTTCTTCCTGCCGGCACAGGCGGATGAATGCTTCGATGTCGCGGTTCTCGCTCGCGAAGTCGAAGACACCGGGCTGTGCCTCGTGGTAATTCCACATCACGTACAGGGCGATGGTGTTCATGCCCATTGCTTTGGCCATACGAATGCGGTGCGCCCAGTAGGCGCGTGGAATGCGCGCGGGATGTAGTTCGCCGCTGCGGATCTGGAATGGCTCGCCGCGCAGCAGAAAATCGCGGCCGTCGGCGCTGAACCGGAAATCCGCGGAGGGGGCGAGAGGCGGCGCGAGACCTGTGAGCCCGCTCACTCTCCCGAGTCGTTTCGCAGAACGATGTTTCATAACGTTTTCAGCTCCGAACGCGGCGCCCGGGACAAACGATAGCAGGGCGGCCTATAGCTTGTAATGCCGCCTGTAATGCCTGTAACCCGGCGCGCGATGTCTACAATGCAACAGCAAGGCACGCTTGCGCGAGGCGCGCCTCGCGCCCTCAATGCCCAACTGGAGGCTTGATATGACGATTCGTCTAGGTGAAGACGCACCCGATTTCACGGCGGAAACGACCGAAGGCACGATCCGCTTTCACGAATGGATTGGCGATCACTGGGCCATTCTGTTTTCCCACCCGAAGGACTTCACGCCCGTGTGCACCACGGAGCTTGGCTATATGGCGCGCCTGAAGCCCGAATTCGACCGCCGCAACACGCGCATCATCGGGCTAAGCATCGATCCGGTGAGCGATCACCGCAACTGGGTCAAAGATATCGAGGAAACCCAGGGCGCGGCCATCAACTATCCGCTCATCGGCGACGCCGATCTCACGGTCGCGAAGCTCTACGACATGATTCACCCGAGCGCGAGCGGCGGCGGTCCCCGCACCGCGGCCGACAATGCCACCGTGCGTTCGGTGTTCATCGTCGGACCCGACAAGAAGGTCAAGGCCATGCTCGTCTATCCGATGAGCGCGGGACGCAATTTCGACGAAGTATTGCGCCTGCTCGACGCATTGCAGATGAATGCGCAGCACACGGTCGCGACGCCGGTGAACTGGAAGCCGGGCGACGAAGTGATCATCCCGCCCTCGGTTTCGGACGAGGCCGCGAAAGCGAAGTATCCGCAAGGGTTCAGAACGTTGAAGCCCTACCTGCGCTACGTCGCGCAGCCGAAGTGAGCCGGGGCGGGCCATCCGGAACGGTACGGGGAGGCACGGCCGCGCGGCGACGGTAAAATGAGGGCCGGCTGGATCCGGTCGGCCGCTCATCTGCCCTCATTTGCCTTTGCCCAGAACGAACCCATGCAAAACAAACTGGCCCGCAGCACCGCGTTGCCCGCCTACGAACAGATCAAGCGTTACGTCCTCGAGCAGATCGAAAAGGGCGCCTGGCGCCCGGGGGACGTCGTGCCCTCGGAAACGGAGATGGTCAAGGAATTCGGCGTGGCGCGCATGACGGTCTCGCGGGCGCTGCGCGAGTTGATGGCCGAAGGCGTGCTGAACCGGGTGCGCGGATCGGGCACGTACGTGGCGCCGCGGCAGTACGAATCGACGGTGCTGCAGATCCGCAATATCGCCGACGAGATCGCCGCACGCGGCCACCACCATACGGCGCGCATCCTCTCGCTGGAGGAGAGCGACGATCCGCAGGCGCTCGCCGCCCTCGAAGTCGAATCGGGGCCGGTATTCCATTCGCGCATCGTACACAGCGAAGAGGGCGAGCCGATCCAGTACGAGGACCGTTACGTGAATCCGGCGGTGTTTCCGCTGTATCTCCAGCAGGACTTCATGCAGGAGACGCCGACGCACTACATGGTGCGCGTCGCGCCCGTGCAGCGCGCCGAGTTCCGCATCTACGCGCAGAAGCCCGAGGCGCGCGTGCGACAGTACCTCGAAATGGAGATTGGCGAGCCTTGCCTGCTGCTGATCCGGCGCACCTGGGTGGGCCCGCATGTGGCGACCTCGGTGCGGCTGTGGCATCCGTCGTCGCGCTTTCATCTCGCCGGGACCGTCTGAGTCCTTCGGGTCCTTTGGGTTCTCCGGGCCCGCATCCGTTCTTTCCCGCTTCGAGCGGCGCGCCGGCCTGGGCAGGCGGGCGTCGCCGCTTTCTGTTCAGGCGCGCACGAGATGCCGCGCGAGCTTCTACTTGATGAGTTCATTTGGGCTGCGTTGACTAGTCAACATGCCAATGAATACGCGTGCGTGTCCCGTCAGTAATCGCTCGTCTATTTAGGGAAATCATTCAGGGTAATCCCCTACGAGAAATCTCTATAAACGAGTTGTATATACAACTTGGTGGCGTTAGACTGGGTCCACGTTGCAACACCAGACTTGCGGCCGTGTGATTCCGCGCTGGCGTTGCCCTCAGCACCGACTCACCTCGTTACGCACCGACGCCATGAACAATCCGAAATTTGCCGATCCCCGCCTCGATCCCACCCGCACGATCCGCGCGCCGCGCGGCAGTGAGAAGGTCTGCAAGACCTGGCTGGCCGAGGCGGCCTACCGGATGATCCAGAACAATCTCGATCCGGAAGTCGCCGAGCATCCGCACGCGCTCGTGGTGTACGGCGGCATTGGCCGCGCCGCGCGCAACTGGGAATGCTTCGACCAGATTCTCGCGTCGCTGAAGGACCTGAACGAGGACGAGACGCTGCTGATCCAGTCGGGCAAGCCGGTGGGCGTGTTCCGCACGCACGCGGACGCGCCGCGCGTGCTGCTCGCGAACTCCAATCTCGTGCCGCACTGGGCCACGTGGGAGCATTTCCACGAACTGGACCGCAAGGGCCTCATGATGTACGGCCAGATGACGGCGGGCAGCTGGATCTACATCGGCTCGCAGGGCATCGTTCAGGGTACCTACGAAACGTTCTACTCGGTGGCGAACCAGCACTTCAACGGCAACCCGAAGGGCCGCTGGATCCTCACGGGCGGACTGGGCGGCATGGGCGGCGCACAGCCGCTCGCGGCGACCATGGCGGGCTTTTCGATGATCGCGGTGGAATGCGACGAGACGCGCATCGACTTCCGCCTGAAGACGCGCTACGTGGACCGCAAGGCGAAGACGCTGGACGAGGCGCTCGCCATCGTCGAGGAAGCGAAGCAGACCGGCAGGCCGGTTTCGGTGGGCCTGCTCGGCAACGCGGCGGACGTGTTCGCGGAGATCGTGGCGCGCGGCATCGTGCCGGACTGCGTGACGGACCAGACCAGCGCGCATGACCCGATCCACGGCTACCTGCCGCAGGGCTGGACGGTCGAACAGTGGCGCGAGGCGCAGAAGGTGGCGCCGGAGAGCATCGTCCAGGCCGCGAAGGCATCGATGGCCCAGCAGGTGCGCGCGATGCTCACGCTGCAGGCGCGCGGCGCGGCGACGCTCGACTACGGCAACAACATCCGCCAGATGGCGCTGGAGATGGGCGTCGAAAACGCCTTCGACTTCCCGGGTTTCGTACCGGCGTATATCCGCCCGCTGTTCTGCGAGGGCAAGGGGCCGTTCCGCTGGGTGGCGCTCTCGGGCGATCCTGAGGATATCTACAAGACCGACGCGAAGGTGAAGGAGCTGATCCCCGACGATCCGCACCTGCATAACTGGCTGGACATGGCGCGCGAGCGCATTGCGTTCCAGGGGCTGCCGGCGCGGATCTGCTGGGTGGGGGTGAAGGACCGCTATCGTCTGGGCCAGGCGTTCAACGAGATGGTGAAGAACGGGGAGCTGAAGGCGCCGATCGTGATCGGCCGCGATCACCTCGACACGGGTTCGGTGGCGAGCCCGAATCGCGAGACGGAAGCGATGAAGGACGGTTCGGACGCGGTGAGCGACTGGCCGCTGCTCAACGCACTGCTGAACACGGCGGGGGGCGCGTCGTGGGTGTCGCTGCATCACGGCGGCGGCGTGGGCATGGGCTTCTCGCAGCACTCGGGCGTGGTGATCGTGGCGGACGGCACGGCGGCGGCGCACGAGCGTCTGGGCCGGGTGCTGCACAACGACCCGGCGACGGGGGTGATGCGCCATGCGGACGCCGGCTACGAACTCGCGCAGCAGACCGCGCGCGAGGCGGGCCTGAAGCTGCCGATGCTCGGCCGATGAGCGGCGCGCACGCATTGCAGGGTGACACGCGCGTCGCGCTTCTGCGTGGTGCGGACCTGGTGGCGTCGCCGTGGAAGAACGGCGGCGGCGTCACGCGCGAGATCGCGGCGGCGTCTGCCGGCGCGGTGGTGGTCGGTTCGGCGCCCGCCGGCGGGGCGGGTGCCGGGCTCGACGCCTTTGCATGGCGCGTGAGTGTGGCCGACGTTGCGCAAGCCGGCCCGTTCTCGCGCTTCGAGGACGTGGACCGCACGCTGGTGCTGCTCGAAGGCGCGGGCATGCTGCTCGACGAGGCCGGACCGGCCGCGCGCACGCATGCGCTTACGCAACCGCTGGACGTTGCGCGCTTCGCGGGCGAAGCGGCGATCGAGGCGCGGCTCGTGGACGGGCCCACGCGCGATTTCAATCTGATGGTGCGCCGTGGCGCGGCGTGCGGCACGCTCGACGTGTGGCGCACGGCAACGGAGCATCGCTTCACGGCGCAGACAGTGTTGCTGTACTGCGCGCGTGGGCACGTCGAGGCGCGAGTCGATAACGCCGAGCCAGTGACGCTTGCAGCCGGTGACACGCTGCGCATCGACGCGGTACAACCCATCGACATCGAAACGCAGGGCGAAGGCGCGGTGCTGGCCATCGCACTCGATACACAACGAAGCACCCCATGAAACAGACTCTCTGGCACAACCTCAAGCTGTGCGCGCAGGGCGACCCGCGCGAGACGCTCGACGACGCGGCCATCGCCGTCGAGGACGGCAGGATCGCCTGGCTCGGCACCGCCGCGCAGGTGCCTGCGCACCATGCCGCGTGGCCGCGCGAGGATCTCGGCGGCGCGTGGGTCACGCCGGGCCTCGTCGATTGCCACACTCATCTCGTCTACGGCGGCCAGCGCGCGGACGAATTCGCGCAGCGGCTCGCGGGCGCGAGCTACGAGGAGATCGCGCGCCAGGGCGGCGGCATCGTTTCGACCGTGCGCGCAACGCGCGCCGCGAGCGAGGACGAACTGTTCGCGCAGTCGGCCGCGCGCCTCGAACCGCTGCTGGCGGAAGGCGTGACCGCCGTGGAGATCAAGTCGGGCTATGGCCTCGAACTCGCGGCCGAGCGCAAGATGCTGCGCGTGGCGCGGCGCCTCGGCGAACGTTATCCCGTGACCGTGCGCACGACCTTCCTCGGCGCCCACGCGTTGCCGCCGGAGTTCGCGGGGCGCGCGGACGCCTATATCGACGCAGTCTGCGAGCACATGCTCCCCGCCCTCGCCGACGAGGGCCTCGTCGACGCCGTCGACGTGTTCTGCGAGCGCATCGGCTTCTCGCTTGCGCAGAGCGAGCGCGTGTTCGAGGCCGCGGCGCGGCGCAACCTGCCCGTCAAGATGCACGCGGAGCAGCTTTCGAACAGCGGCGGCACGGCGCTGGCGGCCCGCTGCGGCGCCTTGTCCGCCGACCATCTGGAGTTTCTGGACGAAGCGGGCGTAGCCGCCATGAAAGCCGCGGGCACCGTGGCCGTGCTGCTGCCGGGCGCCTACTACTTCATCCGCGAAACGCAGTTGCCCCCTCTCGAACTCCTGCGGCGCCATGAGGTGCCCATTGCGATCTCGACCGACAGCAACCCGGGCACGTCGCCCACGACCTCGCTGCTGCTCATGATGAACATGGCGAGCACGCTGTTCCGCATGACCGTGCCCGAGGTGCTGCTGGGCGTAACGCAACACGCGGCGCGCGCATTCGGCGACAGCGAACGGCACGGCACGCTGGCGGCGGGCCGTCCCGCCGACTTCGCGGTCTGGCGCGTGCAATCGCTCGCGGAGCTGGCCTACTGGATCGGACGCCCGCTGTGCGAGCGGGTCGTGCGTGCCGGCGAGACCGTCTTCGAGCGCCGTCCGAACGCATGAACTCCATCATGACCCTGAATCCGACTTCACGCGCGCTCTTCGCGGCGCACGCGTATCTGCCCGGCGGCTGGCGCCGCAACGTCCTGCTCGAATGGGACGAAACGGGCACCTTGCGTGCCGTTACGCCCGATCTCGTGCAGGCGCCCGAGGGCGTGACGCACGCGGCCGGTCCGCTGCTGCCTGGCATGCCTAATCTTCATTCGCATGCGTTCCAGCGTGCGATGGCGGGCCTGACCGAATATCGCGCGAACCCCACCGACAGTTTCTGGAGCTGGCGCGACCTGATGTACCGTTTCGCGGCGCGCATCACGCCCGACGACCTGGGAGCGATCGCGCACTGGCTCTATGCGGAGATGCTGAAAGCGGGCTACACGTCCGTCTGCGAATTCCATTACGTCCATCACGCCGAGGACGGCCGCCGGTACGGCAACCCCGCGGAGCTGGCGCAGCGCGTGGTGGATGCGGCGGGCGAGACCGGCATCGGCATGACGATGCTGCCTGTGCTCTATCAGTACAGCGGCTTCGGCGCGCAGCCTTCGCGCGACGACCAGCGGCGTTTCATCAATACGCCTGAGCAACTGCTCGCGCTCATCGATACGCTGCGAACCGCACGGCCCGAGCACGGCGCGCTGCGCTATGGCGTGGCGCCGCACTCGCTGCGAGCCGTTTCGCAGGCCTCGCTGCGCGCGATGCTGGAAGGGCTCGACGCCATGCTGCCCGGCGCGCCGGTGCATATCCACATTGCGGAGCAGACGGCCGAAGTGGAAGCTTGCCTCGCGACCGAGGGCGCGCGTCCCGTAGCATGGCTGCTGGAGCGCTTCGACGTGAACGCGCGCTGGTGCCTCGTGCATGCCACGCACGTCGACCCGGCCGAGACCGGCGCGCTCGCGAAGAGCGGGGCGGTTGCGGGGCTCTGCCTCACGACCGAGGCCAATCTCGGCGACGGCATTTTCCCTGCGCACGACTATCTCGACGCGGGCGGTGCGTTCGGCATCGGCTCCGATAGCCACATCGGCGTGGACTGGCGCGCCGAACTGCGTCTGCTCGAATACGGCCAGCGGCTCGTGCGGCGCCAGCGCAACGTGCTCGCGTCGCCGCAGACGGTGCAGGTCGCCGACCGCCTGTTCGCAGGCGCGCTCGCGGGCGGCGCCCGTGCCACGGGGCGCAGCACGGGTGCGCTGGTCGAGGGCGCGCGCGCGGACTGGATCGTGCTCGATCCGCAGCACCCGAACCTCGCGGAGCAGGCCGTCGGTACGTGGCTTTCGTCGGCCGTGTTCTGCGAGCATGGCGAGACGCCCGTGCTCGACGTATACGCGGGCGGCGAACGCGTGGTGAAGCAGCGTCGCCACTGTCACGAAGACCGCCTGTATGCGGATTACCGCAAGGCGCTTGCGCGTCTGCTGTCCAACGCCTGAGCCGATCCGCCCTTCCGATTTCGACGAACCATGACCGACCTCTATACGCTCGAACGCGGCACCGCGCCGCTGCTGATTTCGATTCCCCATCTCGGCACGCGGATTCCCGACGCGCTGCGTGATCAGTACACCGATATTGCCCTGACCGTCGCGGATACCGACTGGCATCTCGACCGTCTCTACGCGTTCGCGAAGGAACTGGGCGCGACGATACTCGGTGCGCGCGTGTCGCGCTATGTGATCGACCTGAACCGCCCGCCGAACGACGAGAGCCTCTATCCGGGGCAGACGACCACGTCGCTGTGCCCGACCGAAACTTTTCGCGGCGAGCCTATCTATCGCGAGGGTTGCGCGCCCGATGCGGCGGAGCGCGAACGCCGCGTGGCGACGTACTGGCAGCCGTATCACGACACCTTGCGCGCGGAACTGCAGCGCCTGCGCGCGCAGCATGCAAACGTGCTGCTGTGGGAAGCGCATTCGATTGCGAGCGTGCTGCCGCGGCTCTTCGAGAACAAGCTGCCGGACCTGAACCTCGGCACGCAGGACGGGCGCACGGCGGCTCCGGACGTGCAGGCGGCCGCTGTCGACGCGGCGGCGGCGAGCGCGTATACGTGGGTGGCGAACGGGCGCTTCAAGGGCGGCTACATCACGCGCCACTTCGGCGCGCCGCGGGACGGCGTGCATGCCATCCAGCTCGAAATGTGCCAGTCGGCCTATATGAACGAGACCGCGCCGTTCGACTATGCACCGGCGCTGGCGGACAAGGTGCAGCCCGTGCTGCGCGAAATGGTGGGCGGCGCGCTGGACGCCGTGCAGGCGCTCAACGCCGCGAAATAGACGTACCGCAAGACGTACGGCGCAACGCTGCCCAGACCGCGTGCGCCTCAGCTCCCTGCTGCCTCGGCATAAATGATTTCGATGCCGAGGCGTTGCAGCCAGGCGGCGTGCTCCGCGCTCAATCCCCTGTCGGTCACGAGGAAGTCGACCCGGTCCATCGCGCCGAAGGTCGCAAACTCCCGCTTGCCGAACTTCTTCGAATCGGCCAATAGCCAGACCGTCTTTGCCGCATCGATCATCGCGCGCTTGACGTGCAGGTCGATGAAGTCCGGATAGGAAATGCCGGACTCGATCGAGACGCCGCCGGCCGCCAGAAATAGCTTGTCGACGAACATGCCTTCAAAGAAAGTCGACGCCTTTTCGCCGGAAACCGCGATCGTCTCCGGTTTGAAGATGCCCCCTGTGAGCATGACGCGATTGGTCGGCTCCGCGCCCAGCAGAATCGCAATGTTCAGCGCGTTGGTCACGATACGCAGGTTCTGCCGCTCCAGCAGATTCTTCGCGAGTTCCGTGGTGGTCGCGCCGCAGTCGAGAATGACGGAGTCGCCGTTTTCGATGAGGCCGGCCGCCATGCGTCCGATCTGCGCCTTTTCCTCGCTGGTCGGAAGAATGTGGGCGTCGTAGGGGCGACGCGCCGTTGGGGCAGGCTCGGACTTCAGGCGCACATTGCCATGCACGCGCTCGACCCGGCCGAGGCGTTGCAGTTCGTCGATGTCCTTCCGGATGGTCGGCATGGATACGCCAAATTCGTTCGAAAGCTCGGAGAGCTTGACGAGCCTTGCGGCCTGCACCCTTTCGAGAATCTTTTCTGTTCTGGTCCTTTGATCCATTCCCATTTCCCCGCAAACCGCCAAGGTTGGCGGGCATTAGACATTGCAGGCTGTATTTTGCCCGATTCGGACGCCCGGCGGCGCTCCCTGGTATTTTCCCTGTTTCTTTTAATTTCTCTTTGACTTTCTAAAGAAAGAAAAGGAAGCTACGATTCAAGCAAACAGGAAGCCCGGGAGCAGGGAATGGAAAATCCCTTCAAGCAGTCCGGCGAGGCGCTTCACCGGCGCGCGCAGGAGATCCGCAAGAAGATCTGTGTCATGAACGCGGCGGCGAAGAGCGGCCATACGGGCGGGGACATGTCCGAGGCGGACATTCTGGCTGCGCTGTACTTCCACGTGCTGCGCTATGAAGTCAACGCGAACCGGGACGGCAACGGCGCCGTCACCTGGCATGACGAATTTATTCTCAGCAAGGGTCATGGCGTGGGCGGTCTCTACTCGTGTTTCGCGGAACTGGGCTGGCTCGAGGAGCGCGAGTTGCTGTCCTATCTGCGGGACGATTCTCGGTTGCCGGGTCATCCGGTCCGCCAGAAGCTGCCTGGCTGGGTGACGGTCAACACGGGCGGTCTCGGCCACGGCCTGCCCATCGCGGCCGGTCTTGCGATGGCGAAACAGCGCCATGCGGCGCGCACCGAAGGCGTGCCGGGCCGGGTCTTCGTGCTGACGGGCGACGGCGAGCTCGAAGAGGGTTCCAACTGGGAAGCCGCCATGTCGGCGGCGCACTTCGAGGTCGCCAACCTCGTCGCGATCGTCGACCGCAATCGTCTGCAACTGGCGGACTTCACGCACAACATCATGGATCTCGATCCGCTCGACGAGAAGTTTCGGGCTTTCGGTTTCGAAGTTCACGACGTCAATGGAAACGATTCTGACGCTATTTGGAAACTAATAGAAAGTCTGGATTACAAAAATAGAAAGCCCAAGGTGGTGATCGCCCATACGGTCAAGGGGCGCGGCGTCTCGTTCATGGAGAACGTTCCCGCCTGGCACCACAAGTTTCCGGACGAAGAACAACTGAAGCAGGCATTGAAGGAGCTGGACCATGCGTAACTTCGCGGATCTGCGCGACGGTGCGGTGAGCGCGTTGAGCCGTCTGACCGAAGAGGGGCAAGACATTGTCGTGATGGTGGCCGATTCCACTTCGACCGCGAAGATCGCGCCTTTCCTCGACCGCTACCCGGAGCGCGTGATCAACGTTGGCATTGCCGAGCAAAACATGGTCGGCATGGCTGCCGGCCTCGCGCTGGGCGGGCATGTCGTCTTTACGGCGAATGCCGCACCGTTTCTTGTGGGACGCGCCAACGAGCAGGTCAAGAACGACATTTGCTACAGCGCCACCAACGTGAAGATGCTCGGGCTCAACGCGGGCGTGGCCTATGGGCCGCTTGCCTCCACCCACCACGCGATCGACGACATTTCGATCATGAGCGGCTTTGGCAACGTGCAGATCTTTGCGCCGTGCGACGAGGTGGAAGTCGTGCAGATGATCGACTACGCAGCGGCGATGGAGGGGCCGGTCTACATCCGCCTCGACAACGCGAAGTTTCCCGTCGTGCACGACGCCACGTACCGGTTCGAGCCGGGCCGTCCCGACGTGCTGATTCAGGGCAGCGGCGTGGCGGTGATCGCGCTCGGGTCGGTGGTGGGCGAAGCGCTCGACGCTTGCGAGCAACTGCAGCAGGACGATATCCATCCGACGCTCGTGAATCTTTCGTCGCTGCGCCCGCTCGATCAGGATGCCCTGGCGTCGATCGTCGAGCGCCACGACGCGGTGGTGACTGTGGAAGAGCACTCGCTGCACGGCGGCGTGGGCGCGACGGTCGCGCTCCTGATGGCGCGGCGCCAGATCCACCGCCGCCTGACCACGCTGGGCGTGACCGAAGGCGAGTTCGCACGCTACGGCACGCGCAAGGGAATTCGCCGCCACTACGGCATCGACGCAGAGGGCATCGTAGCGGCCGTGCGCGCCCAGCTCGCGCGCTGAAAGCGCGGCGGCAGGCGCACCAGGCCCTATCACGGAGACAGACAGGATGAGCATTCAGTACGACATGACGCTGCGTCACGGCGTCGATTTCGATTTTCGGCTGGACGGCAAGGTGGCGGTCGTGACCGGCGGCCTTGGCGGCATCGCCATGGCCACGAACGCCGCGTTGATCGCGAAGGGCGTGCGCGTCGCCATCTTCTACCCGAGCTTCGAGGCGCCGCGCGTGCAGGCCGCGATCGAAGAACTGGGGGCGCAGAACGCGAAGGCTTTTGCCTGCGACGTCGCCAGCGAGGCCGACGTCGAACGCGCCATGCAGGCGGCCATTGCCCATTTCGGCGATCTGCATCTGCTCGTCAACGCGGCGGGCTGCATTACGCTCACGCCGGCCGAGGCGATCGGCTTCGACGAGTGGCAGAAGCAGATTGGCGTCAATCTCACCGGACCGTTTCTCTGCGCGAAGCATTTCGCCCGTCACGTGCTCGCGAGCGGGCACGGCGGCAAGATCGTCAATATTGCCTCGCAGGCCGCGACCGTCGCGATCGACCAGCATTGTGCCTACACCTCGGCCAAAGCCGGATTGATCGGGATGACGAAGGTTCTCGCGAAAGAGTGGGCCGGCCGCGGCATCACCGTCAATACCGTTTCGCCCACCGTCGTGCTGACGCCCATGGGTGCGGCGGCCTGGGAAGGCGAGAAGGGCGAAGCCATGAAAAAGCTGATTCCGGTGGGCCGCTTCGCCTATACCGACGAGATTGCCGCCGCCATTCTGTTCCTGCTCTCGAACGGCGCGGACATGATCACCGGCGCCGACATCATGATCGACGGCGGTTACACCATTTGCTGAGTTCGTTGTGCTCGTGCGGCCTTCGCGGTGGCGGGGGCCGTTTGTTTCATCTTCATCGAAGAAATAGAAAGTGAACCCGGAGACAAACATGTGGAAGAAGCTTGCAGTCACGGCAGCGGTTGCCGCGTCTTTCGTGATGGCCCTGCAGCCGGCCGATGCGCTGGCAGCCGGTAAAGGCACGATCGCGATTCTCGTGAACGCGCTCGATAATCCGTACTACGCCGCGGAAGCGAAGGGGGCGGACACGGAAGCGAAGAAGCTTGGCTACGACACCATCGTGCTGTCGCATGGCGAGGACGTCAACAAGCAGAACGAACTGGTCAATCTCGTGATCGGCAAGGGCGTGAAGGGCATCATCCTGGATAACGCGGATTCGAACAGCAGCGTTGCCACGGTGCGCACCGCGCAGGAAAAGCATGTGCCGGTGGTGCTGATCAACCGCGAGATCCCGAAGGACGGCATCGCCATCGCACAGCTCAGCCATAACAATCTGCAGGCCGGCACCGAGGTTGCGCAGCGCTTTGTCGACACGATCGGCGAGAAGGGCGAATACGTGGAACTGACCTGCAACCTTGCGGACAAGAACTGCGTGACGCGCTCGCAGGCCTTCCACCAGGTGCTGGACCAGTATCCGGACCTGAAGATGGTCGCGCGCCAGGACGCGAAGGGTGCGCTGCTGCCGGGCAAGCAGGCGATGGATTCGATTCTGCAGGAGCACCCGCATATCAAGGGCGTGATCTGCGGTAACGGTCCCGTCGCGCTCGGCGCCATCGCCTCGCTCGATTCGGCGGGCCGCAGCGACGTGGTCGTGATGGGTATCGACGGCAGCAACGACGAGCGCGATTCGGTTCTGGCGGGCAAGCTCAAGGCGACCGTCATGCTGCAGGCGCAGACGATCGCCATTCATGGCGTCGACCTGCTCGACCGCTATATTCGTACCGGCAAGACCGGCGAGCCCGAGCGTCAGTTGTTCCGCGGCATCCTGATCACGAAGGACAATGCCTCGAAGGTGAACGACTTCTACTACACCAAGTAACGGTCTTTGGGTGTGCTACGGGCGCGCCGCCGGCACCGCGCGCCCGTGGAAGTCTTCAAGTGAGGTCGTCATGGTTTCATCCCTTAGCGCTTTGCGCTCCTCTGTTTTCATCGCGGCGATTGGCGCGCTGGTGCTGCTGGAAATCGTCTCGGCCGGAGGCTGCCACGTCGTGACCGATCAGGAGCTGGCCGCGATTCGCAGCCAGGGCCAGCATCACGGCCCCGATCCGGCGAAGATCTTCAGCGAGCAGGTGATCCCTTACGCGGAAAAGAACGCGAAGCCGGCGGCGCAGGTTATCGGCGCGCTCAGCCAGAATTTCGACGACGCGTGCAAGCAGTACGGCTTTCGCCAGAGTGCCGCGTTTCCGTGCAACTTCTGGATACGCGTGCAGGGCAAGGTCACGCGCATCGACACCGCCTCGCGCGTGGGCAAGGCCTATGTGGACGTGAGCCCGCCGGGCGGCGGCGACGCGATACACGTGGCGCTGGAAACGGGGCCCGTCGTGATCGGCACGGGCGTGCGCGACGGCTTCCCCGGCGTGAAATACAGCGACTTCGACGATCAGACGCGCTTTGCCGCCTTCGGCCAGGCGCTCAACAAGCTCGTGGTGGCCCGTGCGGAGCAGTCGCTCAAGCTCCAGGTGGGCGAGAGCGTGGACGTGGCGGCCGTCTACAGCGGCTGGAGCGAACCTTCCGGCGAAATTCGCGCGATACCGGTGGCCTGGAAATGAACGCATTGCAAGGGATCAACCCGGGGATCAACCCGGGGACGAACTCCGCGAACGTCATCGAGACGCGCGGGCTCTCGAAGATCTATCCCGGCACCGCGGCGCTCGTGGAGGTGGATTACAAGGTGCGCCGCGGCAAGGTCAACGTGCTGATCGGCGAGAACGGCGCGGGAAAATCCACCTTGATGAAGCTGCTTGCCGGCGCCGAGACGGCGACTTCCGGCGAGATCCGCATCGACGGCGCCGTGGCGCAGATCAGCGACGTGCGCAGCGCCGAAGCGCACGGCGTGGGCATCATTTTCCAGGAACTGAATCTCTTTCCCGACATGAGCGTGGCGGAGAACATCTTCGCCGGCAACGAGCCGACGCGCGCGGGCGTGATACGCGGCAAGGACGAGAACCGGCAGGCCAAGGCGCTGCTCGATCGTCTGCAGATTCCTATCCCTCCGCGCACGCGTCTTGGCGACCTCTATGTCGGCCAGCAGCAGCTCGTGGAGATCGCGAAGGCGCTCTCGAAGCACATCAAGGTGCTCATCATGGATGAGCCCACCTCGGCGCTGTCGCGCAACGAGGTTGAAATCCTCTTCAAAATCATTCGCCAGCTCAAGGACGAGGGCGTGACGGTGATCTATATCTCGCATCGTCTCGAAGAGATCATGGCGATCGGCGACTGCATCACGGTGCTGCGCAACGGGCGGCTCGTGGCGGAAGACGATATCGCCCGGATCGACATTCCGTGGATCATCGAAGCCATGGTCGGCTCGTCGAAGAAGCGCTTCGCTTTCGAGCAGCACAAGATCGGCGCCGAAGTTCTGAAGGTGACGGACCTCGCGCTCAAGCGGCCGAACGGCATCTATGCGGTCGATCATGTGTCTTTCTCGGTGCGCGCCGGCGAGGTGATCGGCATCTACGGGCTGATGGGCGCCGGGCGCACCGAACTGCTCGAATCGCTGCTGGGCGCGCAGCCGCTCGCACTGGGCGAAATCGAGCTGGCCGGCAAAGCCATTGAAGACCTGCCGATTCCCGGGCGCATCGAAGCCGGCATCGCGCTCGTGCCCGAGGACCGGCAGAAGCAGGGCATGGTGCAGCTCATGTCGATACTCGAAAACATGACACTCTCGAGTCTCGGCAAATTCGCAAGCCGCTTCGCGCTGGGCGCACTCAGGCGCGAGCGGCAGGTGGAGGCCGCCAACGATATCGTCAAGCGCCTCGCGATTAAGGCCGCTTCGGTCGATGCGCCCATCACGTCGCTATCGGGCGGCAACATGCAGAAGGTGGTGATCGGCAAGGCGCTGCTCACCGCGCCGAAAGTACTCCTGATGGATGAGCCTACGCGCGGCATCGACGTCGGCGCGAAAGAAGACGTCTACAAGACCATCAGCCTGCTCGCGCAATCGGGTATTGCCGTCATCTACGCCACTTCCGAGCTGGACGAGGCAATGGCCGTTTCCAATCGTGTCTTCGTGATGGCCAGCGGGAAGCTCACGGCCGTCCTGGAACGCTCCCAGTTCGACAGCGAGCGCATCGTGCGCGCGTCGACACCCGATACCGCCGTGGTTTGAGGCAACCGAGGTCAACACCATGAATACTCCCAACAGCAGCAATCCATCGCTGCACCCGGCTCACGCGAAGCACAACCGGCAAGGCGCCTACAGGGCTTCGCGCATCGCGGTGAACCTGCTCAAGCTGCGCATTTTCATCGCGCTCTTCGCGATCATCATCGTGTTCTCGATCACGGCGGACAATTTCCTCTCGACGGGCAACCTGCTGATCATGGCCAAGCACGTGACGATCGTCGCGATTCTCTCCATCGGCATGACGCTCGTGATCCTCACGGGCGGGATCGATCTCTCGGTTGGCTCCATCGTGGGCATCAGCGGTATGGCCGCCGGCTATCTGCTGCTGGAGGGCGTCCACGTTGGCCATTACGTCGTGTTCTTCAATCCGTGGGGCGTCGCCTTGCTTGCCTGCGTACTGGGTGCGCTGATCGGTGCGGTGAACGGCTATCTGATCACCGCGCTCAACGTGGCGCCGTTCATTGCGACGCTCGGCATGCTTTACGTGGTGCGCGGCGCGGCGCTGCTCGTCAACAACGGCAGCACCTATGCCGATCTGGAGGGTAATGCGGCGCTCGGCAACACGGGCTTCGAGTTCATCGGCAATGGTACGATTCTGGGGCTTTCCACGCCGGTGTGGATCATGCTGCTGCTGGCGGCGGTGACTATCTTCATCGCGCGCAAGACGCCGCTTGGCCGGCGCATTTACGCCATCGGCGGCAACGAGCAGGCCGCGCGCTTTTCCGGCATCCGCACGCATCGCGTGAAACTCTTCGTCTATATGTTTTCGGGCTTCTGTGCCGCGATTGTCGGCCTTGTCATTACCGCGCAGTTGCAGACCGCTCACCCGCTGACCGGCGAGACCTTCGAGCTGAACGCGATCGCCGCCGTGGTGCTGGGCGGCACAGCGCTGATGGGCGGGCGCGGCACGGTGTTCGGTTCGGTCGTGGGCGCCTGCGTCATCAGCATTCTCGGCGACGGCATGGTCATGTGCGGGATCAGCGACTTCTGGCAGATGGTGATCAAGGGTCTCGTGATCATCTTCGCCGTCGTCATCGACCAGTTGCAGCAGCGCCTGCAGTCGCGCATGGTTTCGTTGACCGCGTGAGCCGGCACGCAGCCCTCCTCAGTGGAATGTCACATGCAATACGTTCTGGCCATCGATCAGGGAACCAGCGGCACGAAGGCGCTAGTTTTCGACGCTCACGGGCAGGTTCATGCGCGCGGGTTTGCCGCCGTGCCGTGCACGCATCCACGCACGGGTTTTGTCGAGCAGGATCCTGACGCACTCTACGAATCGGTGCTGAAGTCGGTTGCGATGTGTCTCGCCGAATTTGCGGGCGAGACTCGCGAGATCGCGGGTATCGGCATTTCGAACCAGCGCGAAACGGTGGTGCTGTGGGACGCGGAAGGCAAGCCCATCGCGCCGGCCGTGTCGTGGCAATGCCAGCGCTCGCTCGCGATCTGCGAGCGTCTGAAGCGAGACGGCCTGGCGGATATGATCGCCGCAAGGACCGGACTCCTGATCGATCCGTATTTCTCGGGCACCAAGCTCATCTGGCTCAACGAGAACGACGAGCGCGTGCGCGCGCAAATGGCGGCGGGCAACGCGCGCTTCGGAACGGTCGATAGCTGGCTGCTCTATCGCTTGACGAAGGGGGCGGCGTACTGCACCGACTATACGAACGCGTCGCGCACGATGTTGTTCAACCTCGGGTCGCGCGAATGGGATCGCGAGCTGATCGCGGCGTTCGGCTTGCAGGGCCTGCGTCTGCCCGAACTCAAGCCGTCTGCCGCGTATTTCGGGGCGACCGATTTCGATGGCCTGCTGGCGCAGCCCATCCCGATCGTTTCGATGATCGGCGATTCGCACGCAGCCGCTGTGGGCGAAGGATGCCTGATGCCGGGCGTCGCGAAGGCCACCATGGGCACGGGTTCGTCGATCATGATGAACGTGGGCAGCCAGCCGCAGACGGCGGCGCAGGGTCTTGTCTCGACCTTGTGCTTTGCCACGGCGGCGCGCGTGGATTATGCGCTGGAGGGCATCATCATCAGCGCCGGGTCCACGCCTGCCTTCCTGAAGGAGAAGCTGCGCCTGTTCGACGATTTCGCTGAGGCCGAAGCGGCGTTCACCGAATGCGACAACGGCGGCGTGTTCGTGATTCCGGCGTTTTCCGGCATCGGCTGCCCGCACTGGAAGTATCCGGGTGGAGCCCAGATTGTCGGGCTCAGCTTCTCTTCGTCGTGGCGGAACGTGGTGCGAGCGGCCTACGAATCGATCGTGTACCAGATCAAGGACGTGATCACGGTGATGGAGCGGGCCTCGAATATTCCGCTGCGCGAACTGCATCTGGATGGCGGCCTCGTGCAGCGTCCCTTCCTGCTGCAATATCTCGCGGATACCTTGAACCGTCCGGTCAGCACGCTGGCGCTGAGCGAGATTTCGGCTGCGGGGGCTGCCGCGCTGGCATCGCTCGAAGCCGGACTGATCGCTTCGCTCGATGCCTGGGCGGCAAAGCGGGTGGTCGCGCGGCGCGTGGAGCCCGGCAACGGCGTGCAGGCCGCGGCGCAGAATCACGCGCAATGGCTGCAGTGGATTGGACGTCTTTAAATCGATGGTGACAGGAGAGTGCAACGTGGTCTACGAAGCAAAGCGGTTCGTCAACAAGGTCGTGGTCGTGACAGGCGGCAGCCGGGGTATCGGGCTCGGTATCGCGGAGCGCTTTGCGCAGGAAGGCGCGAAGGTGTGCGTATCGGCCAACGAGAAGAGCGTGCACGACGCGGCGGCGCACCTGCGCGAAGCGGGCTTCGACGCGATCGCCGTCGAAGCGGACGTGACGCAGAAGGCAGAAGTCGTCGCGCTCTATGACGAAGTGGCCGCGAAGCTCGGCGAGGTCGATATCTCCGTGCAGAACGCGGGCGTGATCACCATTGCCAGGCTGGAGGATCTGAGCGAAGCGGAATGGGACAAGGTGTTGGCCGTCAACACGAAGGGCGTGTTCCTGTGCTGCCAGGAAGCGGCGACGCGCATGCTGCGCGCAGGCAAGGCCGGGCGGCTCATCAATACGGCGTCGGGCCAGGCGCGCCAGGGTTTCGTCTATACGCCGCACTACGCGGCCAGCAAGTTCGGCGTGGTGGGTATCACGCAGAGCCTCGCCAAAGAACTGGCGCCTACGGGCATCACCGTGAACGCGTTCTGCCCGGGCATCATCAGCACGGACATGTGGGCCTACAACGACGAAGCCTGGGGCAAGCTGCTCGGCGACTACAAGCCGGGCGAACTCATGGCCGAATGGGTCGAGAACATTCCGATGAAGCGCGCGGGAACCGGCAAGGACGTGGCCGGGCTCGTGTCGTTCCTGGCCTCCGACGATGCCGCGTATATCACGGGGCAGACCATCAACGTCGATGGCGGCATGTTCATGTCGTGACTATGCGATGGAGCGCACCGCGCAGGCGCGTACGCTCCGAGGCTGACCGCTGGCTACGCAACGAAGGTAGCCGGCAGTCAGCAGGACTGCTTGCGAAACGCGTGACTTAGCGCGTCGACACCGGCAGCGCAGCCAGCTTGCTCACCGTGTCCGCACACGCATGAGCGGCTTCGGCGCCCTTCACGAGGAAGTGCTCGCGGAAAAAGCCCGTATGTTCGTCGCCATGGTGGAAGTGGTGCGGCGTGAGCACGGCGGAGAACACGGGCACGCCGGTTTCGAGCTGCACCTGCATCAGGCCGTTGATGACGGCCTGAGCGACGAATTCATGGCGGTAGATACCGCCGTCGACGACGAGGCCGGCGGCCACGACCGCGGCATAACGGCCGCTTTGTGCCAGCCGTTTCGCGTGCAGCGGAATTTCGAAGGCGCCAGGCACCTCGAACAGGTCGATGTCTTCGGTGACATAGCCGTACTTCTGGATGGCCTGCAGGAAGGAGGTTTTGCACTGGTCGACGATATCGCGGTGCCAGCAGGCCTGGACGAACGCGATGCGAGGACGGTTGCCGGCGGAGGAAGCGACTGCTTGAGTTTCGATGGAAGTAGTGGTGTTCATGGACTTCAGCCTGTTTGTGTGAACAGGGCGTAGGACGGCCAGCGTCCTCGCACGCAGCGAAGGACGCAAACCGTCCCGTTCTCTTTCATCCGGACTATACCGTCGGCCCCGGAATCCAACCGGGTCTGCTGACCTCCGCCATCGCGCGAAGCGGGTTGCGATGGCGGAGCGCTCGCGGGCTACGCCGTGTCAAAGGCGATTACCGCCGGTGGGGAATTGCACCCCGCCCCGAGAACATGTTCTTGACGAACGCATGAACGGTATCACGAATCTCGAAATTGTGCATAGCCGCATACGGAAAGACCGCAGTTCCGAAGCGGGAATTGAAGATCGGCCGCCGTGGGTTTTCTCGCGTTACTGCAGCGCGCCCTCGTGCCGTGGGAGGGCCGGAGAAACGACGAGCGCGATGCTGCCGCCGTCCATGGATTCCTGCTCCATCACGTCGCAATCGATCGTATCGACCTCGATCCGACCATTCTCCACCGCGATGGCGACCTTGCCATGGGGTTCGAAGATCATGTTGGTGATAAAGCGGTTTGCCGTTACGGTGCGACTGACCTTCAAGAGCGCAAGGGCGTTGACGAAGACCATGCCAATCGGCTTCGGGGTTTCGGTTCGCTCGTTGCGGCTGTCTGACTGCTGTCCTTCCATTCGATCACTCCATATTGTCCGGGGAGGCCGGTTTCCGGCTCCATCGTAAAGCCCGGGCAGGGAACCAGAAATCGGACAATTACGGAATGATGGCCTCGATTGCGATCAGCGGCTTTCGGCCGGCAGGATCAGCCGGTCCGGGATCGATTGCGGGGAGCGGCGCTGAGCGAGGTAATACACCACGGCCGGCACGATGAGGCCGAGGATCCACGAAATGTCGGTGCCGCCCAGCGCGTCGACGAAAACACCCGTATAGAAGCTGCTCGAAATGAAGGGCATCTGCACGAGCACGCCGAGCACGTAGATGGCGATGGCCCGCGTGTTCCAGCGGCCGTAACGTCCGTTCGGGTCGGAGAGCGCGGGCACGTCGTAGCGCGATTGCGTGAAGCAGTAGTAGTCCACGAGATTGATCGCGCTCCACGGCGTGAAGAACGCCAGCAGGAACAGGATGAACGCGGTGAATTCCTTGAGGAACGAGTGGCGGCCCGCGAGTGCGACGGCGGTCGAGATGCCCACCATCGCGACGATATAAACGAAGCGGTGCCGGGTGGAAATCGCGCGCTTCGCGCGGAATGCGCTCACCACGGTCGCCATCGACATGAAGCTGCCGTAGGCATTGAGCGTGGTGACGGTGAGCTTGCCGAACGCGATGCTGAAGTAGAGCATGGCGGCCACGGCGCCGCTCGCGCCGAGCCCGACGATATACGCGACTTCGTGATGCGCGAACGCGTGCCCGGCGAGCGCGGCGGCGAACACGCCGAACACCATCGCGGCCTGCGCGCCGATCACCGACCCCGATCCCACGGCGAGGAACGTGCGCACGGACGAGGTCGAGCGCGGCAGATAGCGCGAATAATCGGCCACATAAGGGCCGAACGCGATCTGCCACGAAGCCGAGAGCGACATGGAGAGCAGGAAACTCGGCAGCGTGAAGTGGCGGTTGGCGAGCAGCGCGCCGATGTCATGGTGTGCGAACAGTTGCGCGAACATGAACACGAAGGCGGCGACGCCGATCACGCTTGCAATGCGCCCGACGAAGTGAATCGAGCGGTAGCCGAGCAGCGTGAGCACGACGATGAGCGCGGCGAAGAGGCAGATGCCGGTGGTGTCGGAAACATTGAGCAACTGCGCGGTGGCCTGGCCGGCGAGCACGGTGCCGCTCGCCGAAAAACCGATGTACATGACGCACACCAGCACGATGGGAATGGCCGCGCCGTAGACGCCGAACTGCACGCGGCTCGAAATCATCTGCGGCAGGCCCAGTTGCGGCCCCTGCGCACCGTGCAGGGCCATCACCGCGCCGCCCACGAGTTGTCCAATCAACAGCGCGACGAGCGACCAGAACACGTCGCCGCCCAGCACCACGGCGAGCGCCCCGGTGATGATCGCGGTGACCTGCAGGTTGGCCGAAAGCCAGAGCGTGAACTGGCTGAACAGGCTGCCGTGGCGTTCCGTGTCGGGGATATAGTCGATGGAACGCGTTTCGAGCAGCTTGCGGCTCTCGGGCGCGGGTCGGACGAGGGATTCGGGTTGGGCCACGATGGACTCCGGAAAGGGGCGGATCGGCAAAAATGTCCGCACGCGGAACGGCGGGTTTTCCGGATGATGTTGTATAGACAACTCGGGCGGAATAGGGAATAACCCCGGTCATCTTCGTTGTCGCGTCAACCCGCTAACGGAAGTCTTACAGCAACCATTCGATCGGCAGGATCGAGAAGAACCATACGCCGAGGCGCGCGCTCCACGGCGTATTGGGTTCGGTGTCGTAGCGCGTGACCGTGTCGCCGCTGCGCTTGAGCCAGTAGAGCGAGCCGTCGGCGTCCAGCTTCGCTTCGTAGGCAAGCTGCGGCATCTGGGTGTGGAACAGGGTATCGATACGCTCCGCGAGCACGGGACTTTCGATCATGAGTCCGAGTTCGGTGTTCAGGCGCAGGGAGCGCGGGTCGAAGTTCAGCGAGCCGACGAACACGCGTTGACCGTCCACGGAGAAGGTCTTGGCGTGGAGGCTCGACCCAGAACTGCCGAACCCGCTGCCGCCCGCGGTCTTGCCGGCCTCGTCGGTATTCATGGCGGCCGCGCTGCGCAGCTCGAATAGCCTGACGCCGCCTTCGAGCAGGGCCTTGCGCCTGCGCGCGTAGCCCGAGTGCACGGCCGCCACGTCGGTGGCTTCGAGCGAGTTCGTCAGCACACGCACGTCCACGCCGTGTGCGGCGAGATCCGTGAAGTAGCGCGTGCCTGCCTCTCCCGGCACGAAGTAGGGCGAGACGAGATCGAGCGCGTGTTGCGGGTTGCCGAGTATGGCGTGCAGTTGCGCGATCACGAGGGAGTTGGGCGCGGCCTTGCCTTGCGCTTTCGCGGGATCGTCGCTCACGAGGCGCGTCTTCGCCCATTCGAACTGCAGCGCGCCGTCCAGCAGGCGGCGCACGTCCGTCGTTTTGCGCAGCGCGGCCACGTAGTCCGCTGCGGCGGGATTTGCCTCCACGGCTTGTGCCGCGCGGTCCAGCAGGTCGAGGGCGTCGGGCGGCGCCGGTTTGAGAAGCTGCGAGGCGGGCCACGCCGAGGCGCTGGCCCAGTAACGGTCGAAATCGTGCGCCACGTCGGTGGCCGCCGGGCCGACGGCGAGCACGTCGAGGTCGGCGAACACGACGCCGTCGGTCGCGCCGAAGTATTCGTCGCCGATATTGCGTCCGCCGAGTATCGTCGCAATGCCGTCGGCCGTGAGCGACTTGTTGTGCATGCGCCGGTTCAGTCGCGCGAAGTCCCAGAGGAAACTGATGTGCTTAGGTCTACGAACCGCGAACGGGTTGAAGAGCCGCACCTCGACGTTCGGATGCGCGTCGAGCGCCGCGAGCGTGGGATCGAGAGAAGAGGGGATGCCGTTGTCGTCGAGCAGGAGGCGCACCCGCACGCCGCGATCCGCGGCTTCGTGCAGGGCTTCGAGCAGTAGCGTGCCGGTGAGGTCGTCGCGCCAGATGTAGTACTGCACGTCGAGCGTGCGCTGCGCATGGCGCACGAGCGCCATGCGCGCGGCGAAGGCTTCGAGCGGGTCCGGCAGCGGGTCGATGCCCGTGAGTTCGCGATGCTCGGCGAGTTCGGGCGCCACGGCCGCGCCCAGCGGCGTGGCGAGTGCTTCCTGCGTGTCCAGTGCCGCCGATTGCGTACGCGGCGCGAGCGGCGGCAACTGGCAGCCCGACAGCGTGGCCACGCACAGCAGCAGCGTGAGCGCGGCAAGGCAGCGCCCGCGCAGCGCGCTGTGGCGGTGCGCGACCGGTAATCGGAAGGGCGTGGCTCGCATGGCGGAATCACTATACCGGCTCGGCGCACGCGGCGTTCCGCGCATGCGCACGCGGCGGCGCTTCAGGATTCGGGTAGATAGCCGGTTTTGCGCAGATTTTCCGACATGTACAGCCGGAACTCGTTGCCTTCGGCGGGCGGTGCTTCGTCCACCACGCCGCAGGCATGAAGCAGGTGTTGCAACGCGGAGATGGCCTGTCCGTCGGGGTCCTGATCGATGGCGAGGTCCATCGTGCCGTCCTCGATATAGCGCCGATGCTCGTCGGAGATCTCGTGCCCGACCCAGACGATCTTGCCGGCAACGCCCAGCTTGTGCAGCGCCGCGTCGATGCCGGTCGAACCCGCACCGCTGTTGTAGAGCGCGACGACGTCGCGGTGCTTCTTCAGCGCACGCAGGATGGCCAGATAGCACTGGTCGGGATCGTCGTGCGTTTCCACGCTCGCCGGATCGCAAACCAGGCCCGGAAAGCGCTCGCCTATCGCGTCCCGGCAACCGCGCGTCCGGTCGACGTGCGACCGGTACTGCAGGGCGTTGCACAAGACCACCACGCGCCCCGGCCCTTGCGCCATGCGTCCGATGAAATGGCCCGCCGCGCGGCCGGCCCGGTAGTTGTCGATGCCCGCGTAATGCACGCGGTCGATGCCGCCGATATCCGTTGCCAGCGTCACGATGGGTTCGCCCGCCGCGACGACCGTGTCGAGCGCCTTGCGTACCGGCGGCGTGTCGTGGGCGGTGATGATCAGCCCGTGGCGGCGGTAGGGCGGATACAGGATGGCGTCGAGAATCAAGGCCTCGTCGTCTTCCGGTAGCGCGGCGCGATGCACGATGACGCGCCGGTCGAGCATCTGGATGGAACGATGCAGCGCGAGCGCAAGGCGGCGATGGAATGGCGTGCTGTTTCTCGGCAGCAGGATGTCGAGGTGGACGAGGCCATGCCGGACCTCCGGCAGGACGCGCGGCACGCCCAGCCGCCGGGCGGCTTCCACCACCTTCGTGCGGGTGGCGGCGGAGACGCTGCCGCGCTCGTTGAGCACGCGGTCGACCGTGGCAGTGCAGACCCCTGCCTCCTCGGCGATTTCGACGAAGCGTGCCGAACGTTTACGGCGTGACGGTGACTTGGCCATGGGGCGTCCGGGTCGCTCGTTTTGACGAAAAATCGACATTCATTATGCCGATTTTTCGGCAAAAAAGCCCGTGCCTGACGGCGGCACGCTCACTACATTGAATCCGAACCGGATGCGGGAGCGGGCAGATCATGGCGGAACCGATGTTCATCGGCGTCGACATCGACGGCTTGCCGGGCAATGGCGGATCGCGCCGTGCGCGGCAGGCGGACGGTTTTCGGGTGGCCGCGGAAGCGGGGGTATTCGACTTTGTCGAGATTCATGCGAGCGCGGCCGCTCATCTCAAGCCTTTTTTCGAACTCGTCGATCGCTACGCACTGCCCATACGCGTGATTGACGGCACGTGGGGCGTTGGCGGCGACGAAGCGAACGCGAAGGATCTCATCGACGCCGGCTCGCGCGTGGGCGGCAAGGTGCTCAACGTGCGCCTCGCCGGGCGCCGCGACGACGCGCCGCCCTCGGACGAACAGCTTGTCGCCTTCTGGCTGCAGTTGTGCGAATGGGGCGAGCGGGCGGGTTGCGTGCCGAGCCTCGATGCCTGCTTCGCGTCCGGCCGGGACCGCACGCGCATCGCCCGACTTGGGGACCGGCTCGCGCTCATGGGGGCGCCGTTTCGGGTCACGCTGGATCATTCTGATCTCCTCATCAAAGAGGAAGCGTTGCAAGCGCCTGCTGCGCAAGACGCCGACACGATGCTCGCCGGGACGTCTCACGCCAGGGCGGTCGCGCAGCGGCACGCGGACTGGATCGACCGTGGCTGGGTCTGTCACGTGCGGACCCGCGGTGCGCTGTCGCGGTCGGCGGGGAAAGGACGCGCCGGGACTGCGTCGGCGCCTGGGGAGCGTTCCGGCTCGCCTGCCGCCCCGCAGCTCTGGGCGAAAGCCCGCGCGGAAGGTTGGCGCCGAGGCCTGCATCAGTTGATCCACTGGCAGGCGAGCGAACTTCGGCCGCGGCTGCGGCAGATTACCTGCGCCTTTGCGTCGCCGGCCGGTCGCCGCAACGGCGCCGGGCTCGACGCGCTGCGCGATAACGTGGCGTGCGCGCGCTGGCTGCGCGACCTGTGGCTCGATCAGATGGAAGCGCGGTACGGCGGTGCGCCGCCACGTCGGCATCATCATCGGTAAATCGATAAGCATAACGTAGTGAATCAAACCGCAGGCCATAGAGGAAGCGATGACAACACCCGGATTTCACTTTTCCCTCAATCGCATGAGCGCGCCGCGTTTGCCTTTCGGGCAATACGTCTCGCTGTGCAAGCGGCTCGACATTCGCACGATCGAGATCCGCAACGATCTGGACGGCGTGGAAACGCGCGACGGTACGTCGGCCGCCGAGCTTCGTGCGGCAGCCGAAGACGCGGATCTCACGATACTCACCATCAACGCGCTGCAGCGCTTCGAGCAATGGGATGCCGGGCGCGAGCGCGAGGCTATCGAACTGGCCGATTTCGCGGCCCGTTGCGGTGTGCAGGCGCTGGTGCTGTGCCCGACGAATTCGCGCGACGACCGGCGTACGGCGGGCGACCGACACGCCGATCTGGTCACAGCCTTGCAGGCGCTGGCGCCCATCTTGGGCGAGCGGCGGTTGATCGGTCTGATCGAGCCGCTCGGCTTCGAGGAATGCGCGCTGCGCCGCAAGTCCGACGCGGTCAAGGGCATCTATGCCGCGGCAGGCGAGCGTGTGTTCAAGCTCGTCCACGACACCTTTCATCATCACCTGTCGGGCGAAGACATCTTTTATCCCGATCTCACGGGGCTCGTGCACATCTCGGGCGTGGAGGACGACCTGCCCGTCGCGCGCATGCGGGATGGCCATCGCGTGCTGGTTGGCGCGGCGGACCGTCTGGGCAACGTCCGGCAACTGAAGACGCTGCTGCGGCGCGGCTATCGCGGCGCGTTCTCGTTCGAGCCCTTCGCCGCGGAGGTCGCAGAGGCCGGCGACATCGAGCACCGGCTGCGGACCAGCATGGACTACGTTCGGGCCGGGCTGGCCTGAGCCGCAGGCAGATCGACCCCAAGCCCCCGGAGGAGACAACCGGGCCGGGCATACACAAGGAGGAGAGGAAACATGAAGCGATATTTGATGGCGCTCGTGGCGGGCGCGGTGCTGGCCACCTCGTCGGCCGCGCGGGCGGAAAAGATCGGCGTGTCCATGTCGGCCTTCGACGACAACTTCCTGACCGTCGTTCGCAGTGCGATGAGTACCGACGCCGCGAAGCGGAAAGACGTGAGCCTGCAGTTCGAGGACGCGCAGAACGACGTCGGCAAGCAGTTGAACCAGATCCAGAACTTCATTGCGCAGAAGGTCGACGCGATCATCGTCAACCCGGTCGATACCGACGCGACGCCGAAGATGACGAAGCTCGCGGCGGCAGCCGGCATTCCGCTCGTCTATGTCAACCGCATGCCGTCCGACAAGCAGTTGCCGCCTAAGGTGTCGTTCGTGGGCTCCAACGAGGTCGAGTCGGGCACGCTGGAGATGAGCGAGGTCTGCCGGCTGATGGGCGGCAAGGGCAGCATCCTCGTGATGATCGGCGACCTCGCGAATCAGGCCGCGCGTCAGCGCACCCAGGACATCAAGAACGTGATTGCGAAGCCGCCCTGCAACGGCATCAAGATCGTCGATGCCCGCTCGGCGAACTGGCAGCGCACGGACGCAGTGGATCTGATGAACAACTGGCTCTCCGCGGGCCTCAGCTTCGACGCGATCGTCTCCAATGACGACGAGATGGCGCTGGGCGCGATTCAGGCGCTGAAGTCGGCAGGCAAATTCCAGAAGGGCACCATCGTGGCCGGGATCGATGCGACTCAGGATGCGCTGGCCTCGATGAAGGCCGGCGACCTGAAGGTGACCGTGTTCCAGAACGGTGCGGCGCAAGGCGCGGACGCCGTGGAAACGGCGCTCAAGCTTGCCCGCGGCCAGAAAGTGGACACCATGGTCTGGATTCCTTTTGAACTCGTCACGCCGGCGAATCTGCCCAGGTTCGCCAGCCGGAACTGAGCTTTCCTCGTCGGTCATGCCTTCATGAGGATACCTTGACGAAGGAAAGGAGTGTGTGATGCTTACTGAAGCTGAAGCGGCGATGAGTTCGCCGGCCTATCGGGCTACAGGCGGGGTTTTGGCCGGCACGGACAACCCGGAAGACAGCGGCCCCCTGCTGGAAGTGCGCGGCGTGCGCAAGGCGTTTCCCGGCGTCGTGGCGCTCGACAACGTGCGCTTCGCACTGAAACGCGGGACCGTGCACGCGCTGATGGGCGAAAACGGCGCGGGAAAATCCACGCTGATGAAGATCATTGCCGGGGTTTACACGCCCGACGAGGGCGAGCTGTGCCTGCGCGGCCGGCCTGCGCAGTTGCGCGGGCCCATCGACGCCCTCGCCAACGGTATCGCCATGATCCATCAGGAGCTGAACCTGATGCCGACCATGACCGTGGCGGAAAACATCTGGATCGGCAGGGAGCCGCGCAACCGCCTGGGTTTAATCGATCACCGGCAGATGGAGGCGATGACGCGCGCGCTCTTCGCGACCCTCGAAGTCGATATCGATCCGGCGGTCGAAGTTCGGCACCTCTCGATCGCGAGCCGGCAAATGGTCGAAATCGCGAAGGCCATTTCCTGCAACCCCGACGTGCTGATCATGGACGAGCCGACGTCCATGCTGACCGAGCACGAAGTGGAGCGCCTCTTCAGAATCATCCGGGGCCTCAAGGCGCAGGGGAAGGGGATCGTCTACATCACGCACAAGATGAACGAGCTCGCGCAGATCGCCGACGAACTGTCGGTGTTCCGCGACGGCTGCTACATCGGCACGCATGCGGCGAGCGAAGTCACGCGCGACGAGATCATCCGCATGATGGTGGGCCGCGAGATCACGCAGATGTTCCCGAAGGAGACCGTACCGATTGGCGACGTCGTGCTTTCGGTGCGGGATCTCGGCGTGGACGGCGTGTTCGACGGCGTGAGTTTCGACGTGCGCGCGGGCGAGATCGTCGGCATGGCGGGGCTGATCGGCTCGGGGCGCTCGAACGTGGCCGAAGCGCTGTTCGGCGTCGTGCCCGCCATGCGCGGCACGATCGGTATCGACGGCGAGACGGTGCGGATCGATTCGCCCGCCACCGCGATGAAGCGCGGCTTTGCGTTCCTCACCGAAGACCGCAAGGAAACGGGCTGCTTTCTGATGCTGGACGTGCTTTCGAACATGGAGAGCGCCGTGCTGAACCAGCGCTACGTGAAGGCGGGCTTTGTCGAGCAGGGCGCGATGGCGAATGCCTGCCGCGAGATGGCCGCGGCGCTGCGCGTGAAAACGCCGAGTCTCTACGAACCTGTTGAGAACCTCTCGGGAGGCAACCAGCAGAAGGTGCTCATCGGGCGCTGGCTGCTGACGCAACCGAGGGTGCTGATACTGGACGAACCGACTCGCGGCATCGACGTGGGCGCGAAGGCCGAAATTCATCGGCTCGTGTGCCAGCTCGCGGGCAAGGGCGTCGCAGTCCTGATGATTTCGTCGGAGCTGCCCGAGGTGCTGGGCATGTGCGACCGGATCGTCGTGATGCACGAAGGACGCATGACCGGCGTGGTCGATCGTGCGGAGGCCGATCAGCTGACGATCATGGATCTGGCCTCGCGCTGAGGCTGGGGCGGGCCGCGGCGCCGCACGATAAACCCACATTCAGGAGACGAAGATGACACAGAGCAACGTTGCAATCGAAGCGCAGGCCGTTGCGGTCCGGCCATTGCGCCGCCGCTGGCCGCCCGAGGCCAGCATCTTTCTCGTGCTGGTGGGCATGAGCCTCTTTTTCGAAGTGCTGGGCTGGATCGTCAATGGCCAGAGCTTCCTGCTCAACGCCGATCGGCTCGAGGTGATGATCCTGCAGATGTCGGTCATCGGCATCATCGCGGTCGGCGTGACGCAGGTGATCATCACGGGCGGCGTGGATCTTTCGTCCGGTTCGGTGGTGGCCGTGGCCGCCATGGTTTCGGCGAGTCTCGCGCAGGAGGCGGGATACGAGCGCGCGGTCTATCCGGCGCTGACCGGCTTGCCCATCGTCTGGCCGATTCTTGCGGGGCTTGCCGTGGGACTCGTGTGCGGCCTCATCAACGGCGCGTTGATCAGCTATACCGGCCTGCCGCCGTTCATCGCGACGCTCGGCATGATGGTGTCGGCGCGCGGCGCGGCGAAGTGGTACACGCATGGCCGCCCGATCAGCATGCTCAGCGACGACTTTGCCTGGATCGGCGCCGGCATGCATCCCGTGGTGATCTTTCTTGCGGTCGCGCTCGTGTTTCATATCGCGTTGCGCTACACCCGATACGGTAAGTTTACCTATGCGATCGGCGCCAATCGCGCGGCCGCGCGCGTGTCGGGGATCAACGTCGGCCGACACCTGATCCTCGTGTATTCGATCGCGGGTTTGCTCGCCGGGCTGGCCGGCATGGTGACTTCTGCCCGCGCGATTACCGGACAGGCCGGCATGGGCGTGAACTACGAGCTCGACGCGATTGCGGCCGCGGTGATCGGCGGCGCGTCGCTGGCCGGCGGCGTTGGCCGTATCGGCGGCACGATCATCGGCGTGCTCATTCTTGGCGTGATGACTTCGGGCTTCACGTTCCTGCGCATCGACGCGTATTACCAGGAAATCGTCAAAGGCGCGATCATCGTGGCGGCCGTCATTGCGGACCAGTACCGCAATCGCAGGCGGCGCGTGTGAATGAGTGTTGTCCGCCGGCGCGTCTCCACCCGCCGGCGTTTTTTCCACGACGTGTGCTGTGGGCGATATGGGCGGGATGCTCATATCGTTTTTTTTCGTCTTGCGGCAGGGCGCTTTCGTTGCAGCAAATCCAGGCGGGGCTGCTATTCTTTCTCCCAGACCGTCAACATTCCCGACTGCCCATGACACGCTTTGACTGGCACAACCCCTATCCGACCGTGCGCCTGCCGGTATTCGCGCGCAACATCGTTTCGACTTCGCATCCGCTCGCGGCGCAGGCCGGTCTGCGCATGCTCTGGAAAGGCGGCAACGCCGTCGACGCGGCCATCGCGGCGGCGGCGGCCATTACCGTGGTCGAGCCTGTCTCGTGCGGTCTCGGCGGCGACGCCTTTGCGCTCGTGTGGGACGGCGCGCGCCTCCATGGCCTCAATGCTTCGGGCACGGCGCCCGCGGCCTGGAACGTCGAGTATTTTCGCCGCCGCCACGGCGAGGAAGGCGGCCTCGCGAAGCAGCCCGTACGCGGCTGGGACGCCGTGACGGTGCCCGGCGTCATCGCGGGCTGGGAAGCCCTGCATGCGAAGTTCGGCTCGCTGCCGTTCGCCGATCTCATGGCGCCTGCCATCGAGATCGCCGAGCGCGGCCATGCCGTGGCCAGCATCGTTGCGCACAAGTGGCAGGCCGCGGTGCCCGAGTTGCGCAATCAGCCGGGCTTTGCGGAAACCTTCATGCCGCACGGCCGCGCCCCCAAGGTGAGCGAGCGCGTGCGTTTCCCCGGTCACGCGGCCACGCTGCGCCGGCTCGCGCAAGAGGGGCCGCGCGCGTACTACGAAGGCGAGATCGCGGAGCGTATCGCGGCGTTCTCGCGCGAGTGCGGCGGGGCGATGACACTGGACGACCTGCGCGGCTATCGCGCCGAATGGGTCGAGCCGATCGGCAAGACCTACCGCGGCTACACCGTGCACGAGATTCCGCCGAACGGGCAGGGCATCGCGGCGCTCGTCGCGCTCGGCATCCTCGAACAGTTCGACATGGCCTCGCTCCCGCTCGACGGCGCGGAAGCCCAGCATGTGCAGATCGAGGCGATGAAACTCGCGTTTGCCGACGTCTATCGCTACGTGGCCGATCCGCGCTCGATGGAGGTCACGCCCGCCCAGATGCTGGACGATGCCTACCTCGAGTCGCGCGCAAAGCTGATCGACCCGAAGCGCGCGACGCATTTCGGCTTCGGCATGCCCAAGGCGGGCGGCACGATCTACATGTCGGCGGTGGACGAGCGCGGCATGATGGTGAGCTTCATCCAGTCGAACTACATGGGCTTCGGTTCGGGCGTGGTCGTGCCAGGCACGGGTATCGCGCTGCAGAATCGCGGCTGCGGCTTTTCGATGGACCCGGCCTCGCCTAACGTGGTGGCGGGCGGCAAGCGGCCGTTCCATACGATCATTCCGGCGTTCCTCACGCAGCAGGTGGATGGCCGCCAGGAGGCGGTGATGAGCTTTGGCGTGATGGGCGGCGACATGCAACCGCAAGGCCACTTGCAGACGGCGGTGCGCATGCTCGATTACGGCCAGCAGCCCCAGGCCGCTTGCGATGCGCCGCGCTGGAAGGTCAACCGAGATTTCACGCTAGACGTGGAATCGACCTTCGACCCCGATACCGTGCAAGCGCTGCAGGACCGCGGCCATTCCATCAAGCGCATCGACGACCCGTACATGGACTTCGGCTCGGGCCAGTTCATCTGGAAGCTCGACCGCAACGACCCGGAGCGCGGCTACGTGGCCGCGAGCGATTCGCGGCGCGACGGGCTTGCCGCGGGCTGTTGAGCGAATCTTGCCCAAGCTCTTGAATTGACGCGCCAAATCGTGCGTCAAAGCGTGTCGAATGACGCCTCGCGCGACGGTGTGCGCACTGCTGAGCGCAGTGCACAGCAGTGCTATATTCTCCCTTTGGCTGCGAACGCGGCAGTGGCATTACTGTTTGTAAGGTATCGGAGAGAAAATGGCAGTCGAGTACCGTGGTTTTCGAGTCGCTGTCGATGCGAAGGCAGACGCAACAGACACGCAATGGCTGTGCAGTGCAAAGATCGAAGGGATTGCCGGTGAGGCACAGAACGTAACGCTGCCTTCCGTCGAGCTGACGATCCCCAAGCTGAAGATCGACGTGCTGATGGCGCTTTCGGCCGTCGAGCACCGAGCGAAGGACACCGTGGACGAGTGGCACACGGCGCACCCCTCGGTTGCCTGACTCACCAGGCGGCTACCCAGTGCCCCGGGATCCACTGCCAGTGGTTGCCATCCCAGCGGTAATGCCCCTTGACCCAATGGTAGCCGGGCGCCGGCGGGGCCGGGACGACTTCCACGCGCGGCGGGGGCTCGGGCGGCCGCGCCGGTTCGACCACACACGCTGAAAGCAGCGCGGTGCACGTGAGCAGCGTCGCCGAGATTTTTACGTTCTTCTTCACGTTTCGTACTCCTTAGAGTGGTAAGCCGGTGTATTGCTCATGCATGATGGTGAGCGCGTTCAGGTATGGATCAGGCCAGTCATCGCGCCCGGCGTGCCCGCTTCGGCGAAGAGCGCGGTCGCGGTGCGGTGCGGATCGAGTCCCAGGCTTTCGCTGGCCGCCCCCGCGATGAGCGCGTCGAGCGAGGCCGTGGGCTTGAGGTCGCGCCCTTCGTAGAGATCGGTGCTGCGCAGGCCGGGCCAGTCGGCCACCACGCGGCCGCCCTTGACGGCGCCGCCCACGAGCATCGCCACCGAGGCCTGGCCGTGATCCGTCCCGCCCGTGCCGTTGGCCGCCGCCGTGCGTCCGAACTCGGTGGCGACGAGCACGGTCGTCTTGCTCCAGTCCGCGCCCAGACCGTCGCGCAGCGAGGCGAGCATCGTATCGAGAGCCTTGAGCTGGTTGGCGAGGCGCGCGTTCTGCGCGCTGTGGGTGTCCCAGCCGCCCGTTTCGATCATCGCGATGCGCGGACCGTCGGGGCGCGAGAGAAATTGTGCCGCGAGCTTGCCGAGGCTCGCCGGGTCCTGGCGCGGACCGACGTCGCCGGCCAGTCCGCGCGCGCTCATGGCGGACGCCCACAGCGGCGCCAGTTGCGCATCGGCCTCGTAGAGCGCCGAAACGCGCAGCAGCAGATCGTCGGAAGCGGTCGGCAGGGCCGAAGGCGCGTACGACGTCACGCGCGCGGGCCCGCGCAGCGCGGCCGGCACCGTGGGCGCGAGCGCGATGGCGTTTTCGCGCGTGGCGGGCATCAGGCCGACGAGCCGGTTGAGCCAGCCGTCCTTGACCTGGTACGCCGCGCGTCCGCCCGTTTCCAGCACGTTCTGGCCGTCGAAGTGCGAGCGGTCGCGGTACGGCGAAGCGATGGCGTGATAGAAGAGCGCTTCGCCCGACTGGTACATCTGCGCCATCTGCGCGAGCGACGGGTGCAGCGCGAAGGTGCCGTCGAGCTTCGTCGCGCTTGCCGCGTCGATGGCGAGCGGGCCGCGCAGCGTCGCATAGGCGGGCTCGGCGTAGGGGACGACGATATTGAGCCCGTCCGCGGCGCCGCGCTGGATCACGAAGACGAAGCGGCGGTCCGTGGCCACGTTCGCAAAGACCATTTGCGGCGCGACGAGCATCGCGCCCGCGCCGGCGGCGGCAACGCGCAGGAAACGGCGGCGAGAGAAAGCGCCACCGCGGGAATCGATACGGGGGACCATGGCGATCACCTCCTCAGAAAGTCGGGCGAGACGAGCAGCAGCGCAAGCGCCGTTGGGGCGCTCTCGGCGTGGGCGACCGCCGTGGCCGTGGGCGTGCTGAGCGAGCCGGCCGTCAGCGTCTGGCCCAGCGTGCGCGGGTCGATCTGGTCGCCCACGCGGGCGGCGAAGCGCTGCGCCACCTCCACGCGGCGCACGAGGGCGTCGGGCGCGGCCCAGCTAGCGGCAATGTCGTCGTAGCCGGCCGGCGAGCCGGGCCGCCAGACCGGCTCACGTCGTCCTGCGTATAACCGCTACGCACACCTAAGGTATGCAGCTCCATGATCTCGCGCGCGAGGTTTTCGTTGAGCCCGCGCTTCTGGGCCGGGTTGTGTGCGTCCGCGCGCAGGGCCGCTTTGCTGTCGGGGCCCACCGAGCGCGTCTGGTCCAGAAAGACCTGCATGGCCGGATGTTGCTCCACCGCCACGAGCATGTCCTCGAAGCGCCCCAGCACGTGCGGCCGGATCGCCTCCATTTCGAACGCGCCCGCGAGCCCGGCCACCTGGCCCTTGTCGACGGAGACGGCGAAGTGATTCGACCAGAAATACACGAGACGGTCGACGAAGGGCGTATCGCTCGCCAGCGCGCTCGCGAGGCGAGCGTTCACGGCGTTGCGATAGATCTCGACGCTCTCGCGGCGGATATCGCGGTTCGCCGCCTGGCGCGCTGCCTGTTGCGACTGCGGCGATTGCGGCAACTGCGGCGATTGTGAGGATTGCCGGGCGGGTTTCGAGGCATCGCTGGCGGCCATGTCGGTCATGGCCTGCTCGCGCTCGGCGCCAAAGCGCTGCGCGATCGCGGCTGCGCCCGGCTGCTGACTCCATGCGGCGGGCAGCGGTTCGTATTGCGCGAACTGCGCGAGGAGCCAGTCGCGGGGCTCGGCGGGCGGCGCTTCGTCGGCGCGCGCGCCGAGCCCGAAACGGTTCATCGCGATCGCCGCGGTGCTGATGGTGGGCTGGGTTTCCATGCGGAGTCCTTCAGAGTGCTGCATGCAGTGCGTACCCTCGTTAAACGGACACACTGCGCAAATCCGTCGCTCGTCCCCGAAGTTTTTTAAACGCGTGGCACCCGCATCATTGCGTGTCGCTCACCGGTTTCGGCGGCTTCGCGGCCGGCAGTCGCCACTGGCCGCGCTGCCTCAGGCCTTCGGCGAACTTCACGCGCTCTTCGGGCGTCAGCGTGGCGGCGTAGTCGGCGATGCCGCTTTCCACCTGCGCGCGCAGCGCGGAGTCGGCCGTGCGCGTGCGCGCGAGGGCGTCGTCCAGCGCGGCGCGATCCAGTTGCGGCGCGGCGAGCAGGTCGAGCACCACGCGGCGATCGTCGCGGGCTTCGCGCGCGTAGGCCCTGCCTTCGCGGCGCGCGTTCTTCAGGGCTGCGACGAACTGGGCCTGCCGCTCGGGCGAAAGATCGTCGGCGGCGAAGCGCAGGGCCGTGCGCTGCGCGGGCTGCACCTCGCGCGCGCCTTGCGTGGCGAACCAGCGCCACGCGCCTCCCGCGATCGCGCCGAGCAGAAAGACGTTGAGCAGTACCGATCCCGCGATCAGTACCTTCCAGCCGCGGCTGTTCATTCGTCGCTCCAGTCGGCGCTGGACCCGCCGAAGCCCGTGCCCAGATAGCTGCTGTCATGCGCCTCGTACGCGTCGTACGAGGCGTGCGGCGTGCTGCCGAGCACGAAGAAGGACATCACGAGCGCGCCGGCCAGGACGCCCGCGAGGCCGGCCCCCGCGAACGCCGCACCGGACCACCAGAGCCGCCGCTTCGGCGCCGCGGCGCGCACGGGGGCGGGCGTGGGCGCCGTGGCGACGATCTGCTCGATGAACGCGCGCGTGGGCGGTGCGATCGTGTCGCGCGCGAGCCAGGAGTCCAGCTCCAGGGCTTCTTCCAGCGTTGCCTGGGCTTCGGCCCGGTGCGAGCGCGCCCATGCGAGCGCATCCTCGCGTTCGTGCGACGGCCAGCGGCGCGGATCGGCGCCATAGGCGCCTACGAGTGTGTGGAAGCGTTCGGGTGTCATGCTATGTCCTTGCTTGCGCCGTCGCCGGCCAGTTGCGCGCGCAACGAGCGCCTCGCTCGCGCGAGCAGGCTCTCCAGTGCGTCGACGGAAATATCCATCAGAACCGCGGCCTCGATGTTCGACAACTCCTGATAGTAGGTGAGCACCAGCGCCTCGCGCTGGCGCACGGGCAGCGTGGCGAGCGCCTCGCGCACGCGTTCGTCGCGCGCGCGGGCGGCAAGCCGCGCTTCGGGCGCGGCGTCCGGATCTGGCTCGTCCGGCAGATCGTCCACGGGCTCTTCGCGCCGGCCGCGCAGGCGGTCGTAACAGAGGTTCAGCGCCACGCGGTGCAGCCAGGTGTCGAACTTCGCTTCACCGGTGCGCCACTGCGGCGCCTGTTTCCAGATGCGCATGAAGGCCTCCTGAGCGACGTCTTCGGCTTCCATGCGGTCGCCCAGCATGCGCGTGGCGAGCGCGAGCAGCCGGGGCAGCTTGTGCGTGACGAGCGTGCGCACGGTGCCCGCATCGCGCGCGCCCACCCGGGCGACGAGTTCCGCGTCGGGATCGCGCTCGCTCAAGACACACCGGAGCGGTTCGGGCGCAACGTGCCCGGCGTGAGCCGGCTGTGCCACCTCGTTCGGACAGGTCGTCGGGCCTGCCGCGCGTGTTTCATCGTTATCCACTCCCAGGCTGAACAGCGGTCCGGCGGCCTCCGTCCAGGCGCCTCGGCCGCGCGCGGGCGAGACCCGGCCGGGCCACCGGTTCTGCTTGTACAGGTGCCGCGCGTGCCCGCCAGGCGGATCGCCCCGCGTGGCGGGATCGACGGGGTCGCGAGCGTTCAGGTTCAATATACGACGACCGCCGGATGGTAGTAGGCGGGCCTTTCAGGGACCACGATGCAGCCCGACAGCAGGGCGGCGGTCAAGACCGCGGTCAACACAAGTAGCAGGGACGTTTTCATGTTTGTCGCCGGAAGCACCGCGGGCTTACGCCCAGTGGCCCTCTACCCAGCGCCAGTTCGGGCCGCGCTGGACCCAGTGGCCCGGCACCCACCGGTAGCCGGGGTGGACGCGCTGCCAGTGGCCGCCAATCCAGACGTAGCGCCCCTGGTCCCAGCGCCAGTGGCCCGGATCCCAGACGAAGCCGGCGCGCGGCGGCGGCACGACTTCGACGCGCGGCGGCGGCGGCGCGGCGACAATGACCTGGGCAACCGCGGCCGAGGTGGCGAGCGCTGCGATGACGGCGACCGCGAGGCGCTTGAGAGGGATGGTTTGCATGACTTTTTCTCCGGGGCGTTGACGGGGACAGTGTCCCGTTTTTCCTTTAACGGCCCGGCATCCGGAATCCGTCGCGCGCCACGCAAAAATTTTTAGTCGCATGACTCCCCTTACAATAGGGACAGCTTTTTCACGCCCGGCCAGCCCAGACCATGACCCGAGACCTACGCCTCACCCTCAATGCGCGCCAGCAGGAGTTGCTCGACTGGGTGCAGCGCGACGGCTTCGTCACGGTGGACGATCTCGCGGCGCACTTCAATGTGACGCCGCAGACGATCCGCCGCGACGTGAACTGGCTCGCCGACATGAACCTCCTGCGCCGCTACCACGGCGGGGCGAGCCTGCCGACGAGCTCGGAGAACCTCTCGTACAGCGCGCGCCAGGGCCTGTTCCATGACGAGAAGCGGCGCATCGCGGCGCTCGCGGCGAAACACATTCCCGATCAGGCCTCGCTCTTCATCAACCTCGGCACGACCACGGAGGAGGTGGCGCGCGCCCTGAACCACCATCGCGGCTTGCACGTCATCACGAACAACCTGAACGTGGCGAGCATGATGAGCGGCTATCCCGAGTGCGAAGTGCTGATCACGGGCGGCATCGTGCGGCCGTGGGACAAGGGTATCGTAGGCGAGCTGACCATCGACTTCATCCGCCAGTTCAAGGTGGACTACGCGATCATCGGCACCTCGGCCATCGAAACGGACGGCACGCTGCGCGACTTCGACACGCGCGAGGTGCGCGTGGCGGAGGCCATCATGCAGCACGCGCGCACCGTTTATCTGGTGACGGATCATTCGAAAATCGACCGGCCGGCGCTTGTGCGCCAGGGGCATCTGAGCCAGGTCCACGCGCTCTTCACCGACAAACCGCTGCCGCCCGAAATGAACGAGACCATTGCGGCGGCGGGCACGCAGGTCTACGTGGCCGAGTAGCGGCCTCTCCAGGGGCGGGAGCGTGCCGGGCACGCGTTTCATGTTCGTTCGAACATGAAACCGGCACGATTCGAACATCGAAACCGCCCCAGCCGCGTGCCACTGCGGCACGCACCGTGCTCGCTCAGGACCTGAATGGCGTACTGCCAGGCCGGGTTTCGAGCCCATTTATCGAGGTCTTCTTCCACGCAGAGGCCGTCCGGTACGGCCTCGTTGCCGTCGCGCCAGGTTGGGCCTCCGGCTGCTGTAGCGGCCCGCATACTCAGGCAAACCCTAATCAAGAACGAACTTTACTTTTTCGAATTTGTTCGTTAGATTTCGAATTCGAACATTTCGGGTTCGTCTAATTTTCAGGGACAGCAGGTGAGTCAACAGAATCGGTACGATCTGCTCGTGGTTGGCGGCGGGATCAACGGCGCGGGCATCGCGCGCGACGCGGCCGGGCGCGGCCTCTCCGTGCTCCTTTGCGAGCAGGACGATCTCGCTTCGCATACGTCTTCGGCCAGCACCAAGCTGATTCACGGCGGCCTGCGCTATCTCGAGTACAAGGAGTTCGGTCTCGTGCGCAAGGCGCTGCAGGAGCGCGAGACGCTCCTGCGCGCGGCGCCGCACATCATGTGGCCGCTGCGTTTCGTGATGCCGCACATGCCGAACCTGCGTCCCGCATGGCTGATCCGCGTCGGCCTCTTCCTCTACGACCACCTCGCGAAGCGCGAACTGCTGCCGGGCTCGCGCGGCATCGACATGCGCCGCCACCCGGCAGGTGCGCCGCTCGTCGATTCGATTCGCCGCGGCTTCGTCTATTCGGACGGCTGGGTGAACGACGCGCGCCTCGTCGTGCTCAATGCGATGGATGCGAAGGAGCGCGGCGCCGAGATCCTCACGCGCACGAAGCTCGTGTCGGCCCGTCGTGCGAATGGCGCGGAGTGGCAGGCGCGGCTGCAGCGCGCGGATGGATCGGTCCTCGACGTGCGCGCCCGCGCGATCGCCAATGCGGCGGGCCCGTGGGTGGGCGAGGTGCTGCACGGCGCGCTGGGCCGCGGCGCGCAGCACAGCGTGCGGCTCGTGAAGGGCAGCCATATCGTGACGAAGCGCCTCTTCGAGCACGATCATGCGTACATCTTCCAGAATCCGGACAAGCGCATTATCTTTGCGATTCCTTACGAACACGACTTCACGCTGATCGGCACGACCGACGTGGAGTATCACAACGATCCCGCACAGGTTGCCATCGACGGCGACGAAACGCGCTATCTGTGCGACTCGATCAACCGCTACTTCAAGCGCAAGATCTCGCCCGCCGACGTCTACTGGACTTATTCGGGCGTGCGTCCGCTGCTCGAGGAAGAGGGCGCCGACAACCCGGCCGCCGTGACGCGCGACTACAAGCTGGAGCTGGACGAAGGCGAAGGCGCGCCGCTCCTCTCCGTGTTCGGCGGCAAGATCACGACCTTCCGCAAGCTTGCCGAAGAGGCGTCCGACCTGCTGTGCCGCGCGCTCGGCTCGAATGCCGGCACGTGGACGGCGGGCGCGCCGCTGCCGGGCGGCGACATGGCCAATGCGCGCTTCGAGCCGTTCGAGCAGGCCTTCGCGAAACGTCACGCGTGGCTGCCCGCGCCGCTCCTGCACCGCTATGCGCGCGCCTACGGCACGCGCGCGAGCCGCGTGGTGGGCGACGCGGTCTCGCTGGCGGGGCTCGGCGAGGAGATCGCGCCGGGAATCTACGAAGCGGAATTGCGTTACCTGCGCGACGCCGAATGGGCGACCTGCGCGCAGGACGTCCTGTGGCGCCGTTCGAAGCTTGGCCTGCACATTGCGCCCGATACGTTCGGCGACGTGACGGCCGCCATCGACGCCTGGTTCGGCGTCGCGCGAGCAGCGGCGGCTCCGGCAGCCCAGGGCGCGGCGTACTAAGTGGTGCACTAAAGCCGGGCAGCGAGGCCTGGCAATCAAAACGTGCCGCCTCGTGCGGCGCGAATCACAACTACCAACGGAAGGAGATGAGAGACATGCAGGATCAATACATTCTCGCGCTCGACCAGGGCACGACGAGTTCGCGCGCGATGCTGTTCGACCGCCAGGGCAACATCGTTTCGATGGCACAGAAGGAGTTCGAGCAGATCTACCCGCAGCCGGGCTGGGTCGAGCACGACCCGCAGGAAATCTGGTCCACCCAGGCCGGCGTGGCCGCCGAAGCCGTCACGCGTGCGGGCATGAACGGCGCCAATATCGCCGCCATCGGCATCACGAACCAGCGCGAGACGACCATCGTCTGGGACCGCGAGACGGGCCAGCCGATCTATAACGCGATCGTCTGGCAGGACCGCCGCACGGCCGACTTCTGCGACCAGCTCAAGGCCCAGGGTCTCGAAGCGAAGGTGCGCGCGAAGACCGGCCTGCCGATCGACTCGTACTTCTCGGGCACGAAGATCCGCTGGATTCTGGACAACGTGGAAGGCGCGCGCGAAAAAGCGCGCCAGGGCAAGCTCGCGTTCGGCACGGTCGACAGCTGGCTCATCTGGAACTTCACGAAGCACGAATTGCACGTGACCGACGTGACGAACGCGTCGCGCACGATGCTCTTCAACATCCATACGCGCGAGTGGGACAACGACCTGCTAGAGGCGCTCGACATTCCGCGCAGCATGCTGCCCGAAGTCCGTTCGTCATCCGAAGTTTATGGGCCGACGAAGACCACGGTGTTCGCCTCGAAGATTCCCATCGCGGGCATCGCGGGCGACCAGCAGGCGGCGCTCTTCGGCCAGATGTGCACGACTTCGGGCATGGTGAAGAACACCTACGGCACGGGCTGCTTCCTGATGATGAACACGGGCACGAAGCCGATCGAGTCGAAGAACAATCTCGTCACGACGATCGCCTGGCAGATCGGCAACGAAGTGAACTACGCGCTCGAAGGCAGCATCTTCATTGCGGGCGCCGTGGTGCAGTGGCTGCGTGACGGCATGGGCGTCATCAAGAGCGCGGCCGAGATCGAGGCGATTGCCGCGAGCGTGGCGCATACGGACGGCGTCTATCTCGTGCCGGCGTTCGCCGGTCTCGGCGCGCCGCACTGGAACGCGCGTGCGCGCGGCTCGCTCTTCGGCGTGACGCGCGGTACGACCTCGGCGCACCTTGCGCGCGCGGCGCTCGATTCGATTGCCTACCAGTCGCTCGACGTGCTTTCGGCCATGGAAGCCGACTCGGGCATCAGCATCGGCGAGCTGCGCGTGGACGGCGGCGCGAGCGCGAACAATCTGCTCATGCAGTTCCAGGCCGACATGCTGGGCGTGGACGTGGTGCGCCCGCAGATCACCGAGACCACGGCGCTGGGCGCTGCGTACCTCGCGGGCCTCGCGACGGGTTACTGGAAGAGCATCGACGAAGTGCAGAGCCAGTGGCAGCTCGACCGCCGCTTCGGCCCCGGGATGGCGGCCGACCAGGTGGACAAGTGCCGCGCCGGCTGGCAGCGCGCGGTGCGGGCGGCCAAGGCATGGGCGGACGACACGCACTGAGCCGCATTCCCAATCAATCAGGCATACCAACAAAAAACATTTTTCATGCAGTGGGACGCGCATGAGCGCGTACCTGCCGCGTGGGTAGAGAGACACATCATGTCACCATACATTGCAGAATTCATCGGCACAGCGATTCTCGTGCTGCTCGGCAACGGCGCGGTCGCCAACGTGCTGCTCGCCAAGACGAAAGGCAACGGCGCCGATCTCATCGTCATCGTGTTTGGCTGGGCCATGGCCGTGTTCGTCGCGGTCTATGTCACGGCGTCGTTCAGCGGCGCGCACCTGAATCCGATCGTCACGATCAGCCTCGCGCTCGCGGGCAAGTTCGCGTGGTCGAAGGTGGGCGGCTACATTGCCGCGCAGATGCTGGGCGGCATGGCCGGCGCGCTGATCGTGTGGCTTGCCTATCGCCAGCACTTCGCGCGCGAAGCCGACGCCGACCTCAAGCTCGCTGTGTTCTGCACGGCGCCCGCGATCCGCAGCGTGAAGCACAACGTGCTGACCGAGGCCATCTGCACGTTCATCCTGATTCTCGGCGTGCTGTATCTTGCTTCGCCGCAGGTGGGGCTCGGTGCGCTCGATGCGTTGCCGGTGGGCCTGCTCGTGCTGGGCATCGGTATTTCGCTGGGCGGCCCCACGGGCTACGCGATGAGTCCGGCGCGCGATCTGTCCCCGCGCATCATGCACGCGCTGCTGCCGATTCCGGGCAAGCGCGACAGCGACTGGCGCTATGCGTGGATTCCGGTGATCGGGCCGCTCGTTGGCGGAGCCGCGGCAGCCGGACTCTATAACTACCTGCACCTGCACACGGTCTGACCGGGCGTCCCTCGCGTCATCGTTCACGCCCCGGGGCTTTCGCGGCCCCGGGGCGTTGTTGCTTGTACGCTGTTTGTATGTCGCAGGCGCGAGCGCGGCGCCGGCAGGGCGCTAGCGGGGTCGAAACGGGGTGCAAGCGGGGTGCAAGCAGGGCACTCAGGGTAAGCGTGGATACGCTTTCTGACAATTGCTAACATCCGCATGGCTCGCGAGACGGTAACGTACCGGCCTGAACAAGGACCGAGCATGAAACTCCCGAACAACACTGCCATCGCCGTTGCACTCGTCGCGATTGCGCTCTCTGTCTCGGCGCTCATCATCGCGATCGCGCAGCACGCCTGAAAGCCGACGATTAGTCGACGCGTCAAACGCCCTGGACTGCCGCCGGGCTCACCGATTCGATCACTTCGCGCAGACGGCCCACCGCGAAGTCGACATCTTCCTGTTGCGTAAACCGGCCGAGGCTCAGCCGGATCGTGCGCGCCGCCGCTTCGGCGGCAAGACCGATTCCCATCAGCACATGCGAAGGCGTGCCGGCCGCCGAACTGCAGGCCGACGTCGAAGAAACCGCGAAGTCCGACCCGAGCAGAAACGGAAAGAAGCCCGCGTGGTCGACGCGCAGGCTCATCGTGTGCGCAATACGCCGCGCCTCGCGCGCGTTGAGCGAGACGCCTTCGATCCCGGCAATGCCGTCCAGCAGCCGTGCGCCCAACCGCGCGATGCGGGCGTTGTCGGCTTCCCCGTCCGCGGCGGCGATAGCGCACGCCGTGCCCATGCCCACAATCTGATGCGTGGCCAGCGTGCCCGAGCGCAGTCCGCGTTCGTGGCCGCCGCCGTGCATCTGCGGAGCGAGGCGCGCGGCAATGTCTTCGCGCACATACAGCGCGCCTATGCCCTTGGGTCCATAAACCTTATGCGCGGACATCGACATGAGGTCGATGCCGAGCGCTTTCACGTCCACAGGCGTCTTGCCGAGCGCCTGGGCCGCATCGACGTGCAGCAGCGCGCCGGCCGCATGCACGATCGGTGCGATGGCGGCGATGTCGGTGAGCGTGCCGATCTCGTTGTTCACCAGCATCAGCGAGACCAGCCCGGTGTTCTCGCGCAGCGCGGCGGCAACGGCCGCGGGCGAGATCGAGCCGTCGGGGGCGGGGCGCACCCACGTAACGGGCGTGCCGCGCTTTTCGAGGCTGGCGGCCGTATCGAGAATGGCCTTGTGTTCGAGCACGCTCGTGACGAGGTGCGGCCGCGCCGTGGCGGCTTCGGCATAGCCCTTGAGCGCCAGATTGTTCGATTCGGTCGCGCCCGAGGTCCACACGATCTCGGCGGCTTCGGCGCCGATCAGCGCCGCGACCTGCTGCCTTGCGCGCTCCACGAGCGCACGGGCGCGGGTGCCCGCGTCGTGCGAACTCGACGCGGGATTGCCGAAAACGCCGTCCATGCCGAGGCATTCGCCCATGGCCGCGATAACGCGCGGGTCGGCCGGCGTGGTCGCCGCGTAGTCGAAGTAATGCAGGTGTCCGGGGTTCGTCGTCATAGGGGCTCCGCCAATCGAAGGGGAAAATCCTACCGGCCCGGCGCGAGAAAATGCTTCCAAATTGGCGATGCGGAGCGGGGACGACGTAGATAAAAATTCTATCGAGCAACGTGCCGGTGACGGAACCGCGAGGGGCGTTGAACAGCCTTGCGCTAACCTTCCTTGCCGTCCAGCCGCGGACGCCAGAGCCATCCCGCGTAACGCGCGCAATACGCAGCGAACGCCACGATCCAGCAGGCCGCCGATATGTCGATGGCGGCGAGCGTCCAGGCCGGCGCCAGCGCGGGCACGACTACGCGCATCACGGCGGCCAGCATCAGCAGTCCATAGCATGCGATCTCGATGCGTCCCGCGACGAGTGGCCGGCCCGTATGCCCACGCGCCGTACGCGTGATCATGGCGATGATCGCGCAGCCGATCGCACCGGCCGTGAACGCGTGCATCGCGAGCGAGTGCGCGACGTAGCCGCACGATGCGAGCGCAAGCATCGCGAAGCCGAACGGAATCCACGCATAGGCAACGTGCAGGATCGCGAGGATGGGGCGATTGCCGACGCGCCACGAGCGCCAGCCAAACCACCGCCAACCCTGCACGAGGGCGGCGGCGAGGCTCGCGGCGGCCACCACGGAGCGCGGCGCGCCAAACCCGTCCATGACAAAGGCGAGCGCGGTGAGCGGCATCACCGCGGCTTCGACAAAACGCCAGCGCCGGGAGGTGTAGCCCGGAACCGCATTGGCGGTGAAGGACGGAATGATGCGTCCGCCGATGACGGTCACGAACAGCACGAGCAGGCCGACCGCGAGCCAGGCGCTACGCAACGCCCAGTCCGCATGTCCGCTGCCGGCCGCCAGATGGAACGCGAGGTTGGTGGCCGCGAGCAACCCGAGCGCAACGGGCAGGAAGACGTTGTGGCGGTTCTGCGCGCGAACGAGCACGCGTAGCAACACGAACGCACAGACCGGCAGGAACGCGACGTCGACCGTGGCGGCGAGCGCGGCGGGCGCCCAGGCCACCGCCGCGCGTCCCGCCAGCCAGAGCAGCCACAGCGCGGCGAGCGAGCGGCCCTGGGCGGGCGTCACGGTAGTCCATGCGCGTACGGCGGTGAGCAGGAAGCCCGCCACGATGGCCGCGGCAAAGCCGAAAATCATTTCATGGGCGTGCCAGAGGACGCCGGGCAGGGAGGACTGGAGACCCGGCAGGGGATGGCCGTCTATCGCGGCCAGCCACGCCAGCATCGCGGCGCTGCCGAACAGCGCGCCGCCCAGATAGAACGGGCGAAAGCCGAGCGCCCAGAGGGCGAAGCGGCGGCGCGGCGCAGCCGGCGGTTCGGCGATGCTGTGGAGATTCATGCTCTGCGCTCCCGCTAATAGATGTATTTGATATACATCATATACGCCGCAGGTCGGGTCCGTAGAATCTGCCGATGTGGCATTTGCTCGCAGCTCGAACCGGAGGGCGCGACGTAAGATCGCCCCCGCTGTACAACGCGTTTCGCTGCGACGTAGTTCCGAATCGATGCTCGTGCCGATCGTTAGTGAACGTCACGTGGCTCGATAAGCCGGCTTCCATTCAGCTTGACCATCGTTCGAGTCTGAGTAAAGATGCACATCGCGTGCCTGATTAGCCAGGTCCGCATCGCCGATGCATCAATGAAGCTGAGCAGTGCTGTCGTTCGTGTCATTTGAATGACGGCTTCGCAGTGTGTTGAAACGCCCGTTTCCATCCGGATTTCGACAACTTGATGACATGCCGGTAACACTCACGCCACCGCGTAGTCTCCGTCCCAGGGCCGCACGGCCACCGCTGCCGCACGATAGCATCTGTCACGATGCGAGGCGCATGATCGAGCGGTATCGACATCGGATAATGCGGACTCCGATATATTTTTCCGTGCATATCCATGCCGGGCGCCTCTTCGTCGCCACGCGCGATACCTTACCCGCGTGGCGGTGCGGCCACGATTCGATTCCCACTTTATCGAGATTGCCATGAGTCATTTTCTCGACAGGCTGCGCTATTTCACGACCACCCGCCCGACCTTCTCCGACGGTCACGGTGCTGTCACGGACGAAGACCGAAAGTGGGAGGACGCTTACCGCCAGCGCTGGCAGCACGACAAGATCGTGCGTTCGACGCATGGCGTGAACTGCACCGGGTCCTGCTCGTGGAAGATCTACGTGAAGGGCGGCATCGTGACATGGGAGACGCAGCAGACCGACTACCCGCGCACGCGGCCCGACATGCCGAACCACGAGCCGCGCGGCTGCTCGCGTGGCGCCTCGTATTCGTGGTACCTCTATAGCGCGAACCGCCTCAAGTATCCGATGGTGCGCAGCGCGCTGCTCACGCTCTGGCGCGAGCGGCGCCGCACGCTCGAGCCCGTCGAGGCGTGGCGCTCGATCGTGGCCGACGAAGCGGCGCGGCGCAGCTATCAGCAGCGCCGCGGGCTGGGCGGCTTCGTGCGGTCGAGCTGGGACGAGGTCAACGAGATCGTGGCGGCCGCCAACGTCTACACGATCCGCGAACACGGTCCCGACCGCGTGGTGGGCTTCTCGCCGATTCCGGCAATGTCGATGGTCTCGTACGCGGCGGGCTCGCGCTATCTGTCGCTGATCGGCGGCGTGTGCCTGAGCTTCTATGACTGGTACTGCGATCTGCCGCCGGCCTCGCCGCAGACCTGGGGCGAGCAGACCGACGTGCCCGAATCCGCGGACTGGTACAACTCCACGTTCATCATGCTCTGGGGTTCGAACGTTCCGCAGACGCGCACGCCGGACGCGCATTTCATGGCCGAGGTGCGCTACAAGGGCACGAAGATCGTCTCGGTGTTTCCTGACTACGCGGAGGGCGCGAAGTTCGGCGACATCTGGCTGCATCCGAAGCAGGGCACCGACGCGGCGCTGGCGCTCGCGATGGGGCACGTGATCCTCAAGGAGTTTCATCTGGCGGGCAAGAGCGATTATTTCGCCGACTACTGCCGCCGCTATACCGACATGCCCTGCCTCGTGCGCCTCGTGCCGCATGGCGAGGGCTACGTGCCCGAGCGGCTCGTGCGCGCCTCCGACTTCGACGGGGCGCTCGGCGAGACGAATCACGCGGAGTGGAAGACCGTGGCGATCGACGAGGCGAGCAACGACTTCGTCGTGCCGCTGGGGTCGGTGGGCTTTCGCTGGAACCAGCAGGAGGGCGGCGACAAGGGCAAGTGGAATCTGCGCGCCGAAGCGTCGAACGGCGCGGCGCACAAGCCGAGGCTGTCGCTCGTCGGCGCGCACGACGACGTCGTGGACGTGAAGTTTCCTTACTTCGGCAATCAAGCGCATGCGCATTTCGAATCGACCTCGCATGCGTCCACGCTCACGCGCCGCATCGGCGTTCGCCGCGTGAGCACGCAGAACGGCACGATGCTCGTCGCGAGCGTCTACGATCTTTTCGTCGCGAACTACGGGCTCGATCAGGGGCTGGGCGGCGCGGACATCGCCGCCAGCTACGACGACGACGTGCCTTACACGCCGGCCTGGCAGGAGGCGATCACCGGCGTGAAGCGCGCCGACGTGATCGCGGTGGCGCGGCAGTTCGCGGAGAACGCCCACAAGACCGGGGGCAAGTCGATGGTGATCATCGGCGCCGGGATCAATCACTGGTTCCATATGGACATGGCGTACCGCGCGATCATCAACATGCTGATCATGTGCGGCTGCATCGGCAAATCCGGCGGGGGCTGGTCGCACTACGTGGGCCAGGAAAAACTGCGCCCGCAAACGGGCTGGACCGCGCTCGCGTTCGCACTCGACTGGCATCGCCCGCCGCGCCAGATGAACGCGACGTCGTTCTTCTACGCGCACACCGACCAGTGGCGCTACGATCCGATGAATCCCACGGCGCTGCTGTCGCCGCTGGCCGACACGACCCACTTTCACGGCGCGCCGATCGACTACAACGTGCGCGCCGAGCGCATGGGCTGGCTGCCCAGCGCGCCGCAACTCAAGCGCAATCCGCTCGACCTCGGGCGCGAGCTCGCCGGGCACGAGGCCGCGCCGGCCGAAATCGCGGCGCGCCTGAAGGCCGGCAGCCTGAAGCTCGCCTGCGAGGATCCCGACGATCCCGACAACTTTCCGCGCAACCTGTTCGTGTGGCGCTCGAACCTGCTCGGCTCGTCGGGCAAGGGGCACGAGTACTTCCTCAAGCATTTGCTTGGCACGACGAACGGCGTGCAGGGCGAGGAAATAGGCAAGAACGGCGGCGTGCGGCCCGAGGAGGTCGCATGGCGCGAGGAGGCACCGCGCGGCAAGCTCGATCTGCTCGTGACGCTGGACTTCCGCATGTCCACCACCTGCATGTATTCGGACATCGTGCTGCCCACCGCGACGTGGTACGAGAAGGACGACATGAACACGTCCGACATGCATCCGTTCATCCATCCGCTTTCGGCGGCCGTCGATCCCGCCTGGCAATCGAAGAGCGACTGGGAGATTTTCAAGGGGATCGCGAAGCGTTTCTCCGAACTGAGCGTGGGGCAGCTTGGCGTGGAGCGCGACGTCGTGCTCGCGCCGATCGCGCACGACAGTCCGGCCGAGCTTGCCCAGCCTTTCGACGTGCTCGACTGGAAGCGCGGCGAATGCGAACCGGTGCCCGGCAAGACCATGCCGTCGGTGATAACCGTCCAGCGCGACTACCCGGCCACGTATCGCCAGTTCACCTCGCTGGGCCCGCTGATGGATACGCTGGGCAATGGCGGCAAGGGCATCAACTGGGATACGCGCGAGGAGGTGGCATTGCTCGGCGAACTCAACTATCGCGTGGGCAGTGCGGGTACGGCCGAAGGCCGGCCGCGCATCGAGTCCGCCATCGACGCCGCCGAGACGATCCTCTCGCTCGCGCCCGAGACCAACGGCGCGGTGGCGGTCAAGGCGTGGGACGCGCTTTCTTCGATCACGGGCATCGAACACGCGCATCTGGCCGAGGCCCGCGCCGACGAGAAAATCCGCTTTCGCGACATTCAGGCCCAGCCGCGCAAGATCATCTCGTCGCCCACCTGGAGCGGCATCGAGTCGGAGCATGTCTCGTACAACGCGGGCTACACCAACGTTCACGAGCTGATTCCATGGCGCACGCTCACGGGCCGTCAGCAGCTCTATCAGGACCATGCGTGGATGCGCGCGTTCGGCGAATCGCTCTGCGTCTACAAGCCGCCCATCGACACGGGCAGCTACGAGCACATGGTCGGCAAGCACTCGAACGGCAACCCGGAAATGGTGCTCAACTTCATCACGCCGCACCAGAAGTGGGGCATTCACAGCACCTATACCGACAATCTGCTAATGCTCACGCTCTCGCGCGGCGGCCCGATCGTGTGGATCTCGGAGCGCGACGCGGCGCAGATCGGCGTGGCCGACAACGACTGGATCGAATGCTACAACTCGAACGGCGCGCTGTGCGCGCGCGCCGTGGTGAGCCAGCGCATTCCGCGCGGCATGGTGATGATGTACCACGCGCAGGAGAAGATCGTGAACACGCCGGGCTCGCAAATCACGGGCACGCGCGGCGGCATTCACAACTCGGTCACGCGCATCGCGCTCAAGCCCACTCACATGATAGGCGGCTACGCGCAGCTTTCGTACGGGTTCAATTACTACGGCACCGTGGGCTCGAACCGCGACGAGTTTCTCATCGTACGCAAGATGAGCACGGTCGACTGGCTCGACGACACGCCGCCCCAGCAGATGGCTCCCGCCACCGAACGCAGGGTCCGCGAAGGAGAAGCGTCATGAAAGTGCGTGCGCAGATTGCGATGGTGCTCAACCTCGACAAGTGCATTGGTTGCCATACGTGTTCGGTGACCTGCAAGAACGTCTGGACGAGCCGCGAGGGCATGGAGTACGCCTGGTTCAACAACGTCGAAACGAAGCCCGGCATCGGCTACCCGAAGGAATGGGAGAACCAGGACCGCTGGCACGGCGGCTGGACGCGCAAGGCCGACGGCAAGATCGAGCCGCGCCTGGGCGGCAAGTGGCGTCTGCTTGCTCAGATCTTCGCGAATCCGCGGCTGCCGCAGATCGACGACTACTACGAACCTTTTACGTTCGACTACGCCCATCTGCAGGACGCGGGCAACACGCGCGCGATGCCGGTGGCGCGGCCGCGCTCGCTCATCAGCGGCGAGCGGCTCGAGAAAATCGAGTGGGGTCCGAACTGGGAGGAGATACTCGGCGGCGAGTTCGAGAAGCGCGCGAAGGACTATAACTTCGAGAACGTGCAAAAGGACATCTACGGCCAGTTCGAGAACACCTTCATGATGTATCTGCCGCGCTTGTGCGAGCACTGCCTCAATCCGGCCTGCGTCGCGGCCTGTCCCTCGGGATCGATCTACAAGCGCGAGGAGGACGGCATCGTGCTGATCGATCAGGACAAGTGCCGCGGCTGGCGCATGTGCGTCTCCGGCTGTCCATACAAGAAGATCTATTACAACTGGCACAGCGGCAAGGCCGAGAAGTGCATCTTCTGCTATCCGCGCATCGAGGTCGGGCAGCCCACCGTGTGTTCGGAGACCTGCGTGGGGCGCATCCGCTATCTCGGCGTGCTGCTCTACGACGCCGATCGCATCGGCGAGGCTGCAAGCGTCGAGCGCGAGACCGATCTGTACGAAGCACAGCTTTCGGTCTTCCTCGATCCGCACGACCCGGCCGTGATCGCGCAGGCCGAACGCGATGGCGTCCCTCACGCCTGGATCGAGAGCGCCCAGCGCTCGCCCACGTGGAAGATGGCGATCGACTGGAAGATCGCGTTTCCGCTGCATCCCGAGTACCGCACGCTACCGATGGTCTGGTACGTGCCGCCGCTTTCACCGATCAACTCCGCGGCCAATAGCGGCGATCTCGGCATGAACGGCTATCTGCCCGACGTCGAATCGCTGCGCATTCCGCTGCGCTATCTCGCCAACCTGCTCACGGCCGGCGACGAAGCCCCTGTGAAGCGCGCGCTGGAGCGCATGCTGGCCATGCGCGCGTTCATGCGCGCGCGTCACGTGGACGGCGTGGAGGCGCCGGGCGTGCTCGCGCAAGCGGGCTTGTCGGTCGCGCAGGTGGAGGACATGTACCGCTATCTCGCGATCGCCAACTACGAGGATCGCTTCGTGATCCCGACCACCCACCGCGAGTACGCGGAAGATGCCTTCGATCTGCGCTCGTCCTGTGGCTTCTCGTTCGGCAACGGCTGTTCGGACGGCCGCTCGGAGGCGAGCCTCTTCAGCACACGCAAGGGCGGACGCACGATTCCGATCCGCCAGGAGTCCTGACATGATGCAAACGCTTCAACGCGAGCAGCAGGGCAGGGTGTACGCCGTGCTGGCGGCGCTGCTCGACTATCCCGACGCAGCCCTGGTGCAGGCGCTGCCGGAGGCGCGCGAGCGGCTGATGGCGGAGCGTGCGCTGCCGCGCGAGGCGCGCGCGGGCCTTGCGCGCTTCTTCGACTACTGCGCCGAACGCGAACTCGTCACGCTGCAGGAGAACTATGTCGCGTTGTTCGACCGCGGGCGCGCGACGTCGCTCTATCTGTTCGAGCACGTGCACGGCGAGTCGCGCGACCGCGGGCAGGCCATGATCGATCTGCTGCAGACCTATGCGCGCCACGGGCTCTACCTGGCCGCCAACGAGCTGCCCGACTATCTGCCGGTGTTCCTGGAATATCTCTCGCGTCTGCCGGTGAAGGAGGCGCGCGCGCTGCTCGCCGAGACCGTCGAGATCCTGCAGTCGCTGGCGGATGCGCTGGGCCAGCGTGCCAGCCACTACGGCTTCGTGATCGGCGCGCTGCTGGCGCTGGCGGGCGGCGCGGCGATGCCCGCCGACGCCGAGGCCGAGGACGACGCGCATCGACCGCCATCCGCCGCCGACTATCGCGCGCTCGACGCCGCCTATACCGACGAGCCCGTGCGTTTCGTCGGCGCGACGGCGCCGGCCGCGGAGCCCGTGCACTTCTACGACAAGCGGCCGGCGCGCAGGTGACGGCCCGCACACCGCGCCCGCGCAACGGGCGCGGCCACCCAGCACGAGGAGAATCGCCATGAGCGGCTACTTCCATCAGTTTGTGTTCGGCATCTACCCGTATATCTGTCTGGCCGTGCTGTTGCTGGGCAGTCTCATCCGCTTCGACCGCGAGCAGTACACGTGGAAGAGCGACTCGTCGCAACTGCTGCGGCACGGCGCGCTGCGCCTCGGCAGCAATCTGTTTCACTGGGGCGTGCTCGTGGTCGTGCTCGGGCATTTCGCGGGCTTTCTCGCGCCGCACTGGCTCGTTTCGCCGTTTCTCTCGGCGTCGGGACACCAGCTCGTCGCGATGATCGCGGGTGGGGCGTCGGGCGCCGTGGCGATCATCGGCCTGACGATCCTGATCTGGCGGCGCCTGTCCGACGCGCGCATTCGCCACAACAGCCGCGTCTGGGACATCGTGATCGTCCTGATGCTGTGGGTGCAACTCGCGCTCGGCCTCGGCACCGTGTGGCTGTCGCTGCATCACATGGATGGCGTGCTGTTCGAGCAGCTCACCGATTACGTGAAAGGCGTCGTCACGTTCCGGCCCGGCATCGCGGGGCTCCTCGACGGTGTGCCGCTCACGTACCAGCTTCATATCGCGCTTGGCTTCACGATCTTCCTCGTTTCGCCGTTCACGCGGATGGTGCATATCTGGAGCGGCCTGGCTTCGGTCGCGTATCTGATCCGGCCGTATCAGCTCGTGCGCCGGCGTTGAGAGGAGGCGACATGGACAACCGCGAAGCCTGCGTGACGGAACCGCAAGCGCAGGCGGCGATGCTGCGCGTCAACGACGTCGCGATCGACATGGCCGAGATCGCGGCCGAGCGTCGTCATCACGAAGACGATCCCGACCCGTACGGCGCGGCGCGATGCGCGCTCGCGATTCGCGAGCTGCTGCGCCAGCGCGCCGTCGCGCTCGAATTGCTGGGCCAGGACGCCACGCTCGACGACGCGGCGCTCGACGCGTTGCTCGCGCGCGAGCTTCAAGTCCCGCAGCCCACGCGCGCCGAGTGCGAACACTATTACGCCGGCCATACGGCGCGGTTCAGGCGCAACGACATCGTCTACGCGAGCCACATTCTCTTTGCCGTGACCGAACGCTCGCCGCTTGCGCGCGTGCGGGCCATGGCCGAGGAGACGCTGCATGAGGTGCGCGAGGCGCCGCAGAACTTCGAAGCGGCCGCCCGCGAGCGCTCGAATTGTCCGTCCGGCGCGTTGGGCGGCAGCCTGGGACAACTGTTGCGCGGCGACAGCGTGCCCGAGTTCGAGCGCGCGCTGTTCGGGACGGAAGCGCTCGGCATCCTGCCGCATCTCGTCAATACGCGCTTCGGCTTTCACGTCGTGCGCATCGACCGGCGCGTGGAGGGCGAGGCGCTGCCGTTCGCGGCGGTCGAGGCCGATATTGCCGCCTTCCTCGAGACGCACGTGCGCCACAAGGCCATGCAGCAGTACGTGTCCGTGCTGGCCGGCGCGGCGCGGGTCGAAGGTGCGGTGCTGGCCGGTGCAGCCGGACCGCTCGTCCAATGAAGAGGAAACCAACATGAGTTCACCTGATATTCCTGTGCGGCCCGTACCCGATGCGTCCGTCTCTCGCCGGGCGTGGTTGGTCCTGTTCGCGAGCACCTTCGCGTTCATGATCTGCTTCGTCGTGTGGATGATGTTCGGCGTGCTGGGCGTGCAGTTGCGCGAGGACCTGCATCTGAACAGTACCGAGTTCGGCCTGCTGACCTCGACGCCCGTGCTGACCGGTGCGCTCATGCGCCTGCCACTCGGCGCCTGGACCGACCGCTTCGGCGGGCGCATCGTCATGACGATCCTGCTCGCGGCGTGCGCCGTGCCGGTGTTCGTGGTGAGCTATGCGACCGCGCTCTGGCAGTTCCTGTTGATCGGGCTCTTTCTCGGTTGCGTGGGCGCGTCGTTCGCCGTGGGCACCCCTTACGTCGCGCGTTTCTTTCCGCCCGCGCGCCGCGGCTTTGCGATGGGCTTCTTCGGCGCGGGCACGGTAGGCGCCGCTGTCAACCTGTTCGTCACGCCTGCGCTGGAGGCCGCCTATGGCTGGCGCTTCGTGCCGCGCGTCTATGCCGTGGCGCTCCTCGTGACCGCGGTGATCTTCTGGTTCGCGTCGGCGCCGGATCCGGGCGCGGGCAAGGGCAGCGGGTCGTGGCTCGATTCGTTCCGGGTGCTGCGCAATCCGAACGTCTGGCGGCTCTGCCAGTACTATTCGATCACCTTCGGCGGCTTCACCGCGCTCTCGCTGTGGATTCCTCAGTACCTGAAGGCGGAGTACGGCATGTCGCTCGTCGCCGCCTCGGCATTTGCCGCCGGATTTTCGCTGCCGGGCTCGGTACTGCGCGCGGTGGGCGGCGCGCTCGCCGACCGCCTGGGTGCGCACTCCGTCACCTGGTGGGGTCTGTGGGTCGCCTGGATCTGTCTGTTCCTGCTGTCGTATCCGCCAACCGACTTCGTGATCCATACGCTCGACGGCGACGTGACGCTGCAATTGCACACGCCCGTCGTGGCATTCGTCGCGCTGACGTTCGTGCTGGGCGCCGTTTTCGCGTTCGGCATGGCCTCGACGTTCAAGTACGTGGCCGACGACTTTCCCGAAAGCATGGGGGTCGTGAGCGGCATCGTGGGCCTCGCGGGCGGGCTGGGCGGCTTCCTGCTGCCCATCATCTTCGGTTCGCTGCTCGACGTGTTCCGGGTGCGCTCGACGTGCTTCATGTTTCTCTACGGCGTGGTCTGGGTTTCGCTGATCCTCATCTATCTTGCCGAAGTGCGCCGCACGCCCGTCCTGCGTACGCAGTGACGGTTCCTGCAAAGCCATGCCCGCGCGCGGTGCGCGGGCACGCTGCAGTGCACCAGCAGCAGTCGCATCCGGCACATGAATGGTGGCCGTACCTCGGTGTCTGCGCGTAGAGGGCCGGTCCCGGCCCCCTATGGTCATCGTGCCCCGCAGCGGCGCGATTCCCGCCTGACAAGCCTTTTACCCTGACCCCGGCTATCGCGCGAGGCCCACGCGACGACATAGGCACGCGTATTGCTTTGTCAGCCTCGGGCCAACGACGGTCCAGAGAATGGCTGTCCCCGCATGCTGCGGGGACAAGTGGATGATGCGGGGCAACGGCGTCCCGAAGCGACACCTCGAGCATGCATTGCGTGCCCGGTGGGCTTCGGGACGTTTTTTTTGGCCAGCCCCAAGGCGGAGCGCCGTGGGCTGCCGTGCATGGCAGACCATTCGCGGGATCATGTGTACTACTGATGATGAACAAGCAGGAATCCGCCGTCATGCGGGTTGAAGTCCCTTTACCCTGGAGCGTCTCGTGAAAGAACTGATGCACTCGCTGAAGAGCGGCAACTGGCGCGCGCTCGTCGCGTGCTTCCTCTACTTCGACACCGGATTCACGGTCTGGGTGATGTTCGGCCCGCTCGCGCCGTTCATCCAGAAGGACGTGCCGATGTCGCCCGCGGAACTCGGCCTGCTCGTGGCCGTGCCCGTGCTGGGCGCGGCGATCCTGCGCGTCACGCTGGGCAACCTGTATCAGGCCTGCGACGGGCGGCGCATCGCGCTTCTCGGCATTGCGATCTCGGCCATTCCTTCCATCGTTCTCCTGACGATGCCGGGAACGCCGTCCTATACGCTGCTGCTCGTGCTCGGCGTGCTGCTGGGCGTGGGCGGCGCGAGCTTCGCCGTTGCGCTGCCGATGGCGGGCAGCAACTATCCGCCGAAGGTGCAGGGGCTCGTGCTCGGCCTCGCCGCGGCTGGCAACATCGGCGCGGTGCTCGACGGCTTCCTCTTTCCAGGCGTGGCGGCGCACTCCGGCTGGGCGCGCGCGACGGGCGCGGCGCTGCCGCTGCTCGCGCTGGCGGCGACCGCCGTCTGCTTCTGGGCACGCGACCTCGGCCAGAAGTCGGGCAGCGCCTACAAGGCGCTGCGCGCGTTCTGCATCACCCTGGCGGGGCTGCTCGCGCTCGTGCTCGCCGTGCATGCGGGCGTGTTCGGCGCGGGAAGGACCGGCGTGCTGCTGCTGCCCGTGTTCGGTGCGCTGCTGGCCATCGCGGTGCTGCCGGCGCATTACCGCCGCGTGCTGGCCGAGGGCGACACGTGGGTCGTCATGCTCGTCTACAGCATCACGTTTGGCGGGTTCGTCGGCATGTCTTCGTATATCTCCACGCTGCTTATTTCGCTCTACCAGGTTCCGAAGCTGGAGGCGGGCATGATCATGTCGCTGCTTGCGCTGACCGGCGCGATGGTGCGGCCCGTGGGCGGTCTGATCGCCGACCGCATTTCCGGCGTACGCGCTCTCGTGCTGCTGCTCGCGGCCATCTCGCTCGCCGATTTTATTTTCGCTGCGCTCATGCCGACGTTCGCGGCGGGCATCGTGCTGCTCGCGTTCACCTACGTCTGCTTCGGCCTTGGCAACGGCGCCACGTTCCAGCTCGTGCCGCGCCGCTGGCCCGGCCGCACGGGGCTGATGTCGGGCATCGTCGGCGCGGCGGGGGGCATAGGCGGGTTCTATCTGCCGGTTGTCATGGGCATGGCGAAGGAAAGCACCGGCAGCTATCAGATGGGTTTTGCGACCTTCGGCACGATTGCCGCGCTGGCCTTCGTGCTCGTGGTTGCGCTGCGCACGCGCTGGCTCGAATGGGCGCTGCCGCGCGAAGCCGCGCTTGCGGCGATCGCGGTGCCGGCGGGCGAGAGGGGGGCGAGCCGCTTCGTCACCACGGGATCGTCTGGTTCTCCCAGCGCGTGAACGTGGCCGTCGGGCTATCGGGCCCCAGCAACGCGACCCGTACCACCTCGCGGGCGCCGTCCTCGACGGTGTCCGTGCCCGTATAGCCGTTGAGGTTGGTCTTCGTGAAGCCCGGCGAGACGGCATGGACCTTGATCCCTTCCGGCTCCAGTTCGATCGCCATGGCGAGTGTCAGCGCATTGAGCGCCGTCTTGGACGCCGGGTAGACGGGGCCGAAGATCGCGCGCCATGGGAAGGCCGGGTCCGTATTCGCCGCCAACGACCCAACGCCGCTCGACACGTTGACGATGCGGGCCGCCGGCGCCTTGCGCAGGAGCGGAAGCATCGCCTGATATACGGCGAGAACGCCGAAGACGTTGGTGTCCCATACCGCGCGCATTTCATCGAGGGACACGTTGGCCGGCCGGGTTGTCCTCGCGTAGTCCTCGACGGACTGGCCGGGCTGCCGGCTCGTGTTGGAGATGGCCGCGTTCTGGATCAGCACGTCGATGCGGCCGAACTCGCTGCCGACCCGCTGCGCCGCGGCGGCGATCGAGGCCTGATCCGTCACGTCGAGCTGGAGCGCGTGTGCGTCCGGCCCGATCTCACGAGCCGCCGCCTCGCCGCGCTCGGCATTGCGCGATCCGGCCAGCACGATGAAACCGTGCGCCACGAGATCCCTGGCGATCTGGAGACCGATTCCCTGGTTGGCTCCGGTGACGAGCGCGATGGGTTTGTCCTGCATGGCAATCTCCTTGCTGTATTGCTGAGTATTTAGAGGTACTGTGCAAAGCGATGGTGCTGGTCCGTCAGCGTGCCTCGGCCGCCCAGGCTTCGGCGTCTGCTCCGGCCGGGAGGCGCATCGGGCACGACGGATCAGTCGCCGCGCGCCACACGGCTTCGGCGACGTCTTGTGCCTCGGTGATCGGGGCAGACTGATCGCCGAGTCGCGCGAGCACCTCGCTGACAAGCCCGGCGTAGGCTTCGTGCTCGAAGCCGTGAATATGGGCGCGCGCGTTCTCGCCGAAGCGCGTCCCCGGCGCACGGCCCGGCAGCACGAGGCGCGCGCGCACGCCGAACGGTTCGAGTTCGAGCGCCATCGACTCGGTGAAGGCGTTCACGGCCACCTTGCTTGCGCGATAGGCCGCGAGAAGCGGCAGTGCCTTTAGCGTCACGCTCGACGTGACGTTGACGATCACGCCGGCTTTGCGCTGCCGGAACTGGGGCAAGACCGCTTGCGTCACGGCAATCGTGCCGATGGTGTTGGTCTCGAACACCGCGCGCACCGATTCGAGCGGGACCAGTTCGGCCGGGGCAGCCGCGCCGAAGCCCGCGTTGTTGACGAGGACGTCGATCGGGCCCGCGGCCTCCACGGCGAGGCGAATGCTCTCCGGGCGGGTAACGTCGAGCGCGAGCACGCGCAGAGGGTCCGAGGGCGGCAGCACGTCTGCCCGCGGCGTACGCATCGTGGCGACGACGCGCCAGTCGCGGTCCAGGAAATAGCGCGCGATTTCGAGGCCGAAGCCAGAAGAGCAGCCGGTGATCAACACGGTTTTCACGAAAACTCCTGCGGGGTGGTTGAAATGCACTCCTACGATAGATTGCCGAGACCGTACTTGCTACAATCCATCATCCGAATTTCATTTGCGGGAGTCCGGTCATGATCGATCCGTTGGCTGAGGTGGTGATGCTGCTGCAGCCCAGTGCCCGGTTCTCCAAGCTGGTCCATGGCGCCAGTCCCTGGCGCATCAGCCGCTCGGATGCCGGCCAGCCGTTCTATTGCGTCATCCTCGAAGGCGGGTGCCGCATCGCGATCGACGGACACGAGCCGATCGAACTGCTCTCGGGCGACTTCGTTCTCATTCCCGCGGCCTATGGCGTCGCGATGTCCAGCCTCGAAGCGCCGCCGCCGGGCGTCGAGACCCAGGCGCCGGTCGCGCTGGGCAACGGTGAATACCGGATCGGCGCCGAAGGCAGCCCGGTCGACACGCGCATGATGGCCGGTCATTGCAGTTTCGGTTCGCCGGATGCGTACCTGCTGGTTTCGCTGCTGCCGCAGATCGTGCATGTGCGCGGCGAACACAGGCTGGCCACGCTCGTGCAACTCGTGCGGGAGGAGTCGCGCGATCAGCGGCCCGCGCGCGAAGTGGTGCTCTCGAGGTTGCTGGAGGTGCTGCTTATCGAAGCGCTGCGATCCGCTGCCGGCACCGGCGCGTCTCCGGGCCTCGTGCGCGGGCTTGCCGACGGCCGCCTCGCCGCTGCGATTCGCGGGATGCACGAGCATCCGGCGCGCGCGTGGACGGTTGCCGAACTCGCGAAAGCGACCGCGCTCTCGCGCTCGACTTTCTTCGAACGCTTCAGCCGCGCAGTGGGTGTCGCGCCGATGGAATATCTGCTGACCTGGCGCATGGCGCTCGCCAAGGACTGGCTTCGCCGTCACGAAGGCCGTATCGCCGAGATCGCGGAGCGTGTCGGCTATAGCTCCGCCAGTACGTTCAGCGTGGCCTTTACGCGGCATGTGGGCAGGCCGCCCGCGCAGTACGCGCGCGAGGAGCGGGCGGTGGCGAACAGCGCTTAAGTGCCGGTCACAGGCGCAGGGCGGCTGCTTTGACGCTTTCCCTCGCAGATGCCGAGGGTAAAGACGGCCAGCGCGCCGCTTGCGATCGCAAGTGGCCACATCAAGACGTCGTTGCCGAAGGCCTTCATCGCCGCGCTCGCGATGAGTGGCCCGACGATGGAACTGGACGTGAATGCCAGCGACACCAGACGCATGTTCCGGACGAGCGCAGCTTTCTCGCTGCACGCCGCAGCGTACATGCCAAGCGTGATGAATGCGCTATTCATGCCGCCGACTACGAGGCCGCTCGCCGGAACCCGCCACGTCATAGGCGGGGCGAGCGTGAAAGCGAGCAGTGCCAGCGTGCTCGCCGTCGCGCACACGATGACTGTCGATCCCAAACCCGCACGGTCGGCTAGCCAGCCGACCGGAAATTGCAGCGCCATCCCGCCGAGGCCAAGGCACGACAGCAGCAGGGCCGTTTGCGTGGCGCTCATGCCGCGCGCACCGGCATACAGTGGAAAGAGGCCATAGAGCGCGCCGTCGCTGATTCCGCCCACTGCCACCACGATCATGCCGAGGCAGACCCGAGAGCTGACGGGCGTGTTCCAGACGCTTCCGTGAACGGATGCCTCATGGGAAACGGGACTTGCCGGATGCCCCGATGCGGTCAACCAGAGCGGGACAGCGGCGGCCAATGTAAATAACAGGCCGGCGGCAATCGTTACGCGTCCGTCGGGACCGCACCATGCGGCTAGTGCCGGTGCAATGACGCCAGCCGTTGCAATCAGCGTCTCATGCACGCCGACCACGCGGCCGCTCAATTCTTCGGGTACGAGGCTATACAGCCACGATTCGTTGGCGATCCAGCGCAGGCCGATGCCCAGCCCGGTCAGGATACCGGGCACGATCCAGAGCGGCCACGACAGCCGGCTTACGGCCGAAAACGCGACGATACTGGCCGCGAGTCCGAGCGACACCGTTCGCTTTGCGCCGATTCGCGCAACTAGCGCCGGGGCTACCGTGAGGCCCGCGAGCATACCTGTCCACTGCGATGCGGCGAAGAGGCCTGCGCGCGGCGCGTCGAGGCCTTGATGAGCGAGCCAGACCGGCAGCACGATGAAGCCGATGCCGAACTGGCCGATTTGCGCGAGCGTCGATACGGCGGTCAGTGCGGCGATGGCCGGCCAGCGCACCGGTGCCGGCGATTTCATGACCTGCCCCGGGTTGGCATGGGCAGACCCTCTTCGCGGCATTCGATCGGGCAGCCCGCTTCGAGACACGGCCCTTCATCGCAAAAGCGGCAAAGCTGCATCGCATGCGCGGGGTCGCGCGTCTCGTGCCAGAGCATCTTGATCAGCAAGTCTTCGAACACCCGGCGCTCATCGCCGTCGAGATGACCTACGATGCGCGTGAGCAGGCTTTCGCGCGCGCTCCGCAGACGCCTCACTTCTCGCCGGCCGGCGCTGGTCAGCGCGAGTGCAACGGAACGTTTGTCGAGACCGACCCGCTTCTCGACGAGACCGGCGTCGACCAGGCCCGCTACGGCGCGCACAGCCGCCGGATGCGACAGCGCCACGGCATCGCGAAGCAGTTCGATCGACGCGTCCGGATACTGGCCGATCGCGTTGAGCATCGCCCGCGCAGTGGGGCCGGCGAGGGCGGGGAGGGTGTTCAGCGCATACATCTCGTCCGTGACCAGCAGGGCGAGCGCACCGAGCAGATTTTCCGTACGCAGCGTCATTGGGGTCCCCAAATATGTGCATTACACACATATGCAGTTTGCACATATTCGACTGGAAATGCAAGAATTCCCTATGGCACTAATGCGGTAGGGATGGACCAGACTGATCCAGGTTGAGCTTTAGGGTGCGAAACGGGACGGGTGTGCTTTGCCTCTTCGCCAGCTAACGTCCGGGCACGCATTGTGCTGCGCCTCGGCAAAGTTACGCGTGCATGGAGCCTGGCGAGATGATGTCGTGGAAGAACTGCTTTGCCGCCGCCCTGTGCGCCGCTGCTGCCGCGTTCGTGCCCGCGAGGGCGCAAACGCAGGTGGAGGGGGTGGTGCAGCCTGCGGTTTCGGCTTCGCAACCGGTGGTGCACGCCGTTCCGCTGAACCCGCCCGCGTCCGCGCCGCAGCCCACTCAACAGCCGGCTGCAAAGCGTGTCGAAAAGCCCGCTGAGAAGCCGCCTGAAAAGGCGGCTCACAAGCCTGCGCATAGGCGTGTTCATGAGCCCACTTATAAGACCGCCCCGCAGCCCACTGTGCAGTTAGCACCGCCTATTCTTCCTGAGCCAACGCGGCAACCGGCGGAGCAACCTTACGTGCCGCCAGCGCCAACGCCACAGCCCTACGCACAGCCAGCGCCAGCACCACAGCCTTACGCGCAACCCGCGCCAGCACCGCAGCCCTACGCACAACCGGCACCAGCGTCTCAACCCTACACGCAACCTGCCGCGCAGCCCGTCGTCAACTGGACGCTGCAGGTAATCCGCGACGGCCAGCAGATCGACTCATTCGACGGATCGGCCGCCGTCGGCCAGGGCAGCACCAACACGCATCACAAGGTCGTCACGCACAATGTCGGCTGCAAGAATCAACCCGCCGGCAGTATCGACCTGCAGCGCACCCTCACGGTCTCGCCGCTGCGGGCGGACTCGACCGGGGCGGTTCTCGCCATCGAGGCACGGGAGACGGTCGAAAGCGATACCACACCCCAAACCCCGGAGGGCTGCAAATTGCCGCCGGAGCTTAGCCAGGTGCGCGCCAGCCATCCGGGACTGGTCGTGCCGGCGGGTCAATGGGTCGAGTGGCAAATCGTCGGCCAGGATCCTTCGCTGCTCTACCGGGTCCGTGCGAGCGTCGCGCCGCCGTCAGCGCAGCTTTGACTGGCAGCCGCGCACGATTGCACTGAGAGGCGGCGGGTCCTGGCTCTTCTGATTCTAGGCCGGCCACGCTTGCCAGTTGACATCGACGACAGTGCCTTTTCGTCGAATGAACAAGCCCGACTGGGCGACGTTGTAGTACTTGGCGTTGGATTCGGTGGCTTCACCGTGCACCAGAACCCCTAGCCTGGCGTTGTGCACGATTTGTACCCTGGCATTATTCCTCGCTATTTTGTAAACATAGCTCGTATCGATTCGCGAGGAATCTTTGGCTTCGGCTTGCCGCTTTAGATATCGGTCCGCCACGCAAAGCCCAAGAAGAGGATAAATTTCTCCGGCTTCTTCGCTTGTCAGGTAGAGATTCAAATTGCTCGGCGCCCGGAAATCCAGTTTATCGTCTGCCCCGAACGCTACAGAAGCCGCATTGGTCGGTATCCCGTCACGATCAAGAAGGCATTCCCATAAATAGCGCTTTATGGCGGTACTTTTATCTAATCCTTCCAGCTTGTCTCGCGTTATCCATCTCTTTATATCCATATAGAGACTGCCGATCTGATCGATTTTCAAACCCACGCCGGCGAGATACCACTGTATTCGATGCGAGTATTCCCCGTGCATAGGTCCCGCACCGATGTCTTTGAACGGACGCCCGGATGCCAACTGTTCGTTAAAGAGCCGGGTAGGGTTGCCAAACAAAATATCGGCCGAGTCGCCTTCGATAATCGCGAACCCATTTTGGCTTTCCCATTTTGTTAACGTAGAACTCAACAGCTTCGTGAAGAATTCTTTTTCATATTTTCTGTAATTTTCTACGCCCTCTGATTTGTTGCTGTCAAGCCATCTTTTCTTTCGAATCCCGAGAAAAAATTTGAATAACGCCTGGTGCTCGAATTCTTCTCCCAGTTCGGTCTTTATCTTATGAGCGATCAGCGGGATTCGAATCAACGCCTGCGTAAGCAGGGCATGCTCCAATATGCGTAACGCATCCTTGCAATGGTCGAGAGACGAGAGATAGGCGCCGATTTCGCAATAAGTCTTGAAGTGCGTGCTTTCGCTGAATTTTTCGCTGAATTTCTCGGTCAGCTCCAATGCAACTTCTTCGACATTTTTAGCCATGATCCACCTCGCGCACCAGATTTTTAAGAACCGGTAACCACGCTGAAAAATTCACTTCGGATGGTTTGCGTTTCATGTCCCTACGAGAATAACCCACCTTGCAAAACGGCGCGTGAAGCGTTCGAGTCATGAATGCACTTGCTGGCAAAGCCGTCCTGCACCGGGATGCCCCAATCGCGGTGTAGTATTCCACCGTACCTTCGCGATCGTTCAAGTTCGCCGACAATCCAGCGTATCCAGACGGGGAATACATCATGTCAGGCGAGTGGAAGCGCCGCATCAGGCTCTTTGCCCAGCGTTTCTGGCAGCCGACCAGCGCATGCATGACCTGCATGCCAGGAAGCTGGGGCAACGTCATGAGTCTGGCCCACTGGACGATTGCTCTCCAGACGGGACTGTTCACCGGAATTCTGGCCGTATTTTTGACTTTTACGCCTGCGGGAAAACTCTATGCGCATCGATACGGCAATGCGCTGATCGTCGGCTGCCTGACGACGTTAGGCGACGCCTACTCGCACACGAGCCGCTACCGCATTCCCATTGTCGAGCACATCGCAACGGGGGTCATGTCCGGACTACTCGCGCTGATCGCCTCCTGGCTATTCGAAGATCGCGCGCGGCGCATCCGGGCGGTTTGGGGCCGGGTTTTCGGATAGCGTGCCGCTGGCCCAGGGACATTGCCGCTGGACCAACAAACAAATGGATCAGACGCAGACCGGTAGCGATGCTCAGCTCGGCAAGGACGATGGAGCCAGTTGCAGCACCGCGTTGGTACTCGCCCATTCGGCGCGCAGTGCGCGGACATTATCGCCAAGCTTGCTGCCGTAATGCGGCACGAGCTCGCGAATCTTGTCGCGCCACCGGCCCGACTCGCATTGCGTACGAAACACCCGGTGCAGCAGGTCGAGCATGATCGGCGCTGCCGTCGATGCACCAGGAGACGCGCCCAGGAGGCCCGCAATACTGCCATCTTCGGCGCTTACGATCTCGGTGCCCATCTTCAGGACGCCGCCCTTGGCGCCGTCGCGTTTGATGACCTGGACGCGCTGGCCTGCCTGTAGCAGCCGCCAGTTTTCGCCCTGCGCGCGCGGAAAATATTCGCGGAGCGCGTTCAGCCGATCCTCTTCGGACAGACTCAGTTGCTCGGCCAGATACTCGACGAGCGGAAACTGGTCGAAGCCGACGTGCAGCATGGGGGCGATGTTGTCCAGGCCGATGCTGTGCAGCAGGTCGAGATACGACCCGTGCTTCAGGAACTTCGTCGAGAACGTCGCGAACGGGCCGAACAGCACGACCCGTTTGCCGTCGAGCACGCGCGTATCGAGGTGCGGGACGGACATCGGCGGCGCGCCCACCGACGCGCGGCCGTACACCTTGGCCAGATGTCGGCGCGCAATGTCCTCGTCCTCGGTAACGAGAAAGGCCCCGCCGACAGGAAAGGCGCCATAGTCGCGCGCCTCGGGAATGCCCGACGCCTGCAACAGCGGCAATGCGGCGCCACCGGCGCCCACGAACACGAACTTCGCGTCGACCACGTGGTCGGTCCCGTCGCGCAGGTTATGCCACGACACCCGCCAGGTTCCATCGGGATTGCGCTTCAGATGGCGCGCTTCGCAGGATAGCTGAAGATCGAAGTCCGAACGGCGCTGGAGATGGGTCACGTACTGGCGCGTGACTTCGCCGAAGTTCACGTCCGTGCCCATTTGCGACCACGTTGCCGCGACCTTCTCGGCCGGATTGCGTCCCTCCATCATCAGCGGCACCCATTGATGAAGCTGCGCCTGGTCCTCCGAATAGTGCATGTCTTCGAACAGCGGCGAGGCCTGAAGGGCTTCGTAGCGCTGCCGGAGAAAGCGGACGTCCTCGTCGCCGAAAACGAAGCTCATGTGCGGGGCCGCGTTGATGAAGCGGCGCGGCTCGCCGAGCACGCCGCGCTCGACCATCGACGTCCAGAACCGGCGCGATATCTGGAACGCTTCATTGATCGCGACGGCGCTCTCGATCTGAACCGTTCCATCGGGCTGCACGGGCGTGTAGTTCAGTTCCGCGAGCGCGCAATGCCCCGTGCCTGCGTTGTTCCAGCCGTTCGTGCTCTCGTTCGCGACCGCGTCGAGCCGCTCCAGCATCAGCATCGACCACTCCGGTTCGAGCTCGTGCAGGAGGACGCCGAGCGTCGAGCTCATGACGCCGCCGCCGATCAGCATGACATCGACCTTTCTGGTGTTTGTGGTTTGCGTCGAGTGTGCCGGGTCAGACGAGGTGTGATGCGGAGACAGAGCCGATTTGAGGGCATCGAACATTGTAATGAACCTTTCTGCGAGGATGGGGAGCGAGGCGAGAGACGACGGGTTTGGAAAATTCAAGGCCCCGCGTTTACCCCACTATATTGGAATTCGGGAAAACAGGTCGCCTCGGGCGGCAGCCGTTTCAGATCAAGTTCGCTCGGCGCGGCGATCATCGCGCCGCTCAAGGGCACCACGGTCAGATTGCTGCGTAACGTGCTATCGACCACCGTCGATCCGTCTGCGGCGAGCAAATCGATCCTGATGCCGGTGCCTTGATAGCTCGCGTTGTTCAGCGATCCCGAGCCGGCCACGATCGCGGTTGCCGCAAGCGGGCGACGTACCGCTCGACGTCATGACTTGCGGAAGGACCAATAGCCGGGAGTGGCCTTGAGCTGCGGGCGCAGCATCAGACAGAAAGCGGCGACGTGCGTGATCATCAGCAAGGGCACGTAGATAACCGGAATCGCGTACGTGGTGCCAAATTGCCCGGCATGCGCGGGAAGATCGGCATGGATGGCGTGGTAGTAATCGACGACGAGGTCGATCGTGCCCACCACGTTGAAGGCTACGACGAAGGCCCAGAAGACCTGGCGAACCCGTGCGGTTACGAGCGCCAGCATGGCCAGCACGCCCGTTGCGAGATCGCCGTATGCGGCGAACACGGCGAAGCTGGCCGGAAGCTGCGGACTGACGACGCCCGGGAGGAGAAAGACCAGCCCGAAGAACCGGAAGCTGTGCAACGTGGCGATGGCGCGCTGCGCGTCGAACGGGGTTATCGACTTGAGTTTGGGCCAGACGTAGGCGCCGAAGCAGAGCAGCCAGGCGACATACCCCAGGACGAGATGCAACTGAAAGAGAAGTTTCGGCGACATGATTCGGGCTTCCTCCGTTGTGGGGAGCATTGATCGGCGGGAACGCGCGCTGATCCCCATGCGCCAGGTGTACCATGACCCGGAGTGAGCGACTATTCATCACAATGTTGACGGGCTATGAAGCAGAACTTCACAGTCAGGCAGGGCGCTCTCGATGGTGTGGAGGTGTTCCTGAGCGTTGCCCAGCATCGCAGCTTTCGCAAGGCGGCTGCGGCGCTCGGCGTGACGCCGTCGGCCGTCAGCCAGACGGTGCGCGTGCTCGAGACGCGCATTGGCGCAGCGCTTTTCACGCGCACCACGCGCAGTGTCGGCCTGACCGAAGCCGGCGAACGGTTTCTTTCGCGCGCCAAGCCTGCTTTCGAGGAACTCGTTGCTGCCGGCGAGGCCGCGCGCGGCCTGGGTCAGCGTCCGTCCGGACTGCTGCGGCTTTCCGTGCCGCGCGCGGTGGTGCCGCTGCTGTTGGAGCCGCTGATCGCATCGTTCTGCAAGGCCTGGCCCGAGATCGAAGTGGAGCTGGCCACCAGCAAGGATCTGATCGATCTCGCGGCGGAAGGGTTCGACGCCGCGATCCGGCTGGGGCAGCTCGTCGCCGCCGACATGGTGGCGGTGCCGTTGACACCGCCGTTCCGACTCGTCGTCGTTGGTAGTCCTGCCTACTTTGCGGGGCGCGGGCGGCCCATGAACACGGACGATCTGCGGCAACACGCCTGCCTCAGATGGCGGCGATCCAGCGGCGCACTCGCGCCGTGGTCGTTCAACAGCGACGGTCAGGCCGTCGAGATTGCCGTATCCGGTCCATTGATCGCGAGCGACTTTCCGACCCTGCTAGGCGCGGCGGTCGAAGGCATGGGTCTCGCGCAGCTACCCGAGCCGATGGTCGCCGCAGGGGTGAGGGCGGGGAAGCTGGTGCACGCGCTGGACGCGTACGCGCCGGTGCTTCCGGGCGTATTCCTCTGCTATCCCAGCCGCCGGCAGATCTTGCCGAAGCTGCGCGCGTTCATTGATTACGTGAAGAGCCGCCCGGCGGGTGGGGGTTAATCGGACTCTCGGCCCGCTGAGCGGATGGTCAGCCGGTTCGAAAGCGCGGTGACACCCGTTACGCCGCGCGTTGTCTGACCCGCAAGCTCAAGCTGCTGCTCGCTTATGGCCGTGCCGGTCAACGTGACCCTGCCGCCTTGCGCATTGACGTAAATATGCGTCGGATCGAGGCCATTGGTACGAGACAGCGCCCACTGGACGTGCCGCACCAGCGTTTTGTCGGGAATGGCGCTGGGGCTCGTTGCCGCCGTCGAGCCGTTGCCGCCGCCCGATTGCGCAAATGCTTGCTGTCCCGGTGTCACCAGGGGCAATAACAGGCCAAACGACACCGCCAAAGAATAGAGACGTTTCATTTTCGTCCTCCGTTCACGCCGAATCGGTCGCAATTCCGGCCATAGCGGTTTCCACGTTAGACCATGCCGATTAAGGGACCATGAGACTCGGGTGAAACTTTTTTCACGTCCGGTGCCGGCGCGCAGGCGCGCCCGCCAACAACGACATGTCTACGGATTCCGGCGTTTCCGGAGAGGCATTCCCGATACTGAGGTCGGCATCGCGATTCAGAACGGCGCGCGCCCGTTCGACGTCCATGGCGCCTTCCCACCGTGCGACGACGATCGTCGCGACTCCGTTGCCGATCAGGTTCGTTACCGCGCGGGCTTCGTTCAGGAAGCGATCCACGCCCAGCAGCAACACCAGCCCCGCGACGGGTATCTTGTGCATCGAGGCGAGCGTCGCCGCCAGTGCGACGAACCCCGCGCCCGCCACGCCGGCCGATCCCTTCGAGGTCAGGAGCAGCACGCCCAGCACGACGAGCTGATCCAGCAACGTCAGATGGATATTCATCGCCTGCGCGACGAACATTGCCGCCATCGTGAGGTAAATCGCCGTTCCGTCGGCGTTGAACGTGTAGCCGGTCGGCAACACCATGCCGACGACCGGGCGCGAGCAGCCGAGGTTCTCCATCTTGATGAGCATCTGGGGCAGCACGGCCTCCGTCGAAGCCGTGCCGAGCGTGATGAGAATCTCATCCTTGATATAGCGAAGATATTTCCAGAGCGACAGGCCGCAGAGCCGCATGACGGTGCCGAGCACGACCACGACAAAGAAGACCGACGTGAGGTACAGACACAGCATCAGTTGTCCGAACGATGCCAGCGTGCCGAGGCCGTACTTCGCGATGGTGAATGCCATCCCGCCGAACGCACCGAGCGGTGCCACGTACATGACGATGCGGACGACGCCGAACATCCCTTGCAGGAACATGTCGAGCATATCCACGAGCGGCGCGGTGCGCGGACCGAGTCTCGCCAGTGCAATGGCGAAGAGGACGGAGAAGAAGATGATCGGCAGGATTTCGCCATTCGCGAACGCGCCGACGATACTGTTCGGCACGATGCTCAGCAGGAAACCGAGCGTCGTGTGTTCATGCGCGGCGTGTGTGTAGCTGGCGATCGTCGAGCTGTCGATGTGCGCCGGATCGATGTTCATGCCGCTGCCGGGCTGGATCAGATTGACGACAAAGAGGCCCGCGACGAGCGCGATGGTCGAGGCCGCTTCGAAGTAGAGCACCGCCTTGACGCCCACGCGGCCCGCTTCGTGCAGGTCGTTCATGCGGGCGATGCCCACGACGACCGAAGCGAAGATGATCGGCGCAAGCAGCATGCGGATCAGCTTGATGAACAGGTCGCCGAGCGGCTTGAGATTGGCCCCGATATCCGGGTAGAAATGGCCGACGAGAACGCCGGCCACGATGCCAATCAGGACCTGCACGTAAAGCTTCGAAAGAGACTTCCTGAATTTCGAGGGCCGCATGTCTGTCTCCTGAGCATGGCGCCATCCGGGTCGATCTGGGCGACCGCCAACCGCCGTGCGTGCAGCGATTGTGTTTCTGGTCGCGGTTCCTCTTCTTTCCTCGGCCTCAAGCCGAGAGCTTCTGCATTTCCGCGAACAGGTCGGCCTTGCCTTCAAAGCCGATACCGGGCAGATCGGGCATGGTGATGTAGCCCTTGTCCACCTTCACGCCGTCGGGGAAGCCGCCGTAGGGCTGGAACAGATCGGGGTACGACTCGTTGCCGCCGAGCCCGAGGCCTGCCGCGATGTTGAGCGACATCTGATGGCCGCCGTGCGGGATGCAGCGGGCCGCCGACCAGCCGTGCTGATGCAGCATGTCGAGCGTGCGCAGATAGTCGACGAGACCATAGCTCAGCGCGCAGTCGAACTGCAGCCAGTCGCGGTCCGCTCGCATGCCGCCGTAGCGGACGAGGTTGCGCGCGTCCTGCATCGAGAACAGATTCTCGCCGGTCGCCATCGGCTTGTCGTAGTAGTTGCGCAGTGCGGCCTGCAACTCGAAGTCGAGCGGGTCGCCCGGCTCCTCGTACCAGAACAGGTCGTATTGCGAGAGCGCCTTTGCATAACGGATTGCCGTGTCCAGATCGAAACGGCCGTTGGCGTCGACCGCGAGCTTCTGGCCGTCGCCGAGCACGCTCAGGATCGAATCGATGCGGCGCAGGTCCTCGTCGAGCGACGCGCCGCCAATTTTCTTCTTCACGACCGTGTAGCCCCGGTCGAGATAGCTGCGCATTTCGTCTTTCAGCTTGTGATGGTCCTGGCCGGGGTAGTAGTAGCCGCCCGCCGCATACACGAAGACCTTGCGGTTCGGCTGTCCGTTGCCGTAGCGGTCCGCGAGCAGCTGGAAGAGCGGCTTGCCCTCGATCTTCGCGACGGCATCCCATACCGCCATGTCGATCGTGCCGATCGCCACCGAGCGCTCGCCGTGGCCGCCCGGTTTTTCGTTGGTGAACAGCGCGGCCCAGATCTTGTGCGGGTCGAGGTTGTCGCCCGTCTCGTCGACGAGCGAGGCCGGGGCGGCTTCGAGGACGCGGGGAATGAAGCGCTCGCGCATCAGCGTTCCCTGGCCATAGCGACCGTTCGAGTTGAAGCCATAACCGACGACGGGCTTGCCGTCGCGGATCACGTCGGTGATCACGGCGACGAGGCTGAGCGTCATCTTGCTGAAGTCGATATAGGCGTTGCGGATCGAGGAACGGATCGGAACGGTCTTTTCGCGGATTTCAACGATTCTCACGGATGTCTCCTGGGGGCACGGCCGGCATTCGAGGCAGCGGGGTGCGGGAGACGTTAGGTTAGGCGTCGGGATCGGTACTATGATTCACTTGTTTTCATATCTTTATTAACCTGCGGTGAAAAGTGACCTGACTTCCCATCTTGAGTTTTTCGTCCTGCTCGGGCGTTACGGGAATCTTTCGAGCGTCGCGCGCGACATGGATATCACACCGCCGGCGGCGACCAAGCGGCTCGCGCAGCTGGAGGCGAAGCTCGGCGTGCGGCTCGTCAACCGGACCACTCGCAGCGTGAGCCTGACCGCCGAAGGCGAGACTTTTCTTCACTACGCGACCCGGATTCTGGCCGAAGTGAAGGAAATGGAGGACGTGGTGTCGTCGAGCCGGTCGGTGCCGCGCGGCCTGCTGCGCGTCAATGCGACACTCGGCTTCGGACGCACGACGATCGCGCCGCTCGTCTCCGAGTTTGCGAGGCGCCATCCGCATGTCGAGGTGCAGCTCGATGTGACTGACCGGCCCGTCGACCTCGTCGAAAGCGGGGTGGATCTGGCGATCCGTTTTGGCGAATTGCCCGACAAGCGGCTCAACGCGCGGCGCATCATGGCGAACCGCCGCTTGCTGTGTGCCTCGCCGCGTTATCTGGAGCGGCACGGCACGCCTGCCACGCTTGCCGATCTCGCCAACCATCAGTGCATCGTCCATCGGCAGAACGATAACGCTTACGGTGTCTGGCGCCTGGAGCGCCATGGCGAGGCGCATTCGGTGAAGGTGCACGGCATGCTGTCGAGCAACGACGGCGACATCGTGCTCGGCTGGGCGGTCGAGGGGCACGGCATCCTGTTGCGCTCGGAGTGGGATCTCGCAAAATATCTGGAGAGCGGACGCCTGCGCGTGGTGTTGCCGGAGTTCGTTCAACCGCTTGCAGACCTGTTCGTCTACTACCCGAACAAGCGGAATCAATCGTCGCGTGCGCGCGCGTTTATCGATTTTTTGGCTGAGCGGTTCGGTCGGCACGACGCGAGCGCCTTGATACGTTCGGCCGTGTCGTCGTCGAGCGGCGTATAAACGATCATGCCTAGATCCGGGCGGCCATCGACAGAGAATGCCGAGTATTCGAGCTCGATCGGTCCGAGTTCCGGATGCGACAGACGTTTCACGCCGCCATCGGCGTGGTTATGCAAGTCGTTCTCACGCCATAACGCTTCGAATTCGGGGCTCGTGCTGCACAACTCGTCGACGAGTTCGCCGGCCTCCGAAACGAGGCCCGCTCGCGCCACGTCGGCTCTGAACGCCCCCACGACAAAACGCGCGACGCTCTCCCAGTCATGCTGCTTCGCACGCACCAGCGGATTGCCGAACAGAAAGCGCAAGATATTGCGCCCATCGGGCGGCAGCGCGCCGTAATCGGTCAGTACGACGGCGGCGGCGCGATTCCACGCGACAACGTCCCAAACCGGATTCTTGATGATGGCGGGACTCGATTGCAGGGAATCGAGAAAGCGCTGCAGCCGCGGACTGACGTCGTTGACGGCCCGGTATCGGACTTCCGGCGGCCGGCCCAATCCGAGCATGAAAAGATGTTCGCGCTCGGTGCTGGTGAGCATCAGCGCGCTCGCAATGCGTTCCAGCACGTCTGCGGAGGGCGCGCCCCCACGCCCCTGTTCGAGCCACGTGTACCAGGTCGAGCTGATATTCGCACGTTGCGCCACTTCTTCGCGGCGCAGCCCCGGCGTGCGCCGACGCCCCGAATAGCCGAAGCTCGCGGGGTCGAGCCGGATGCGGCGGCTCTTCAGGAAGTCGCCGAGCGACGTAGGCGGGGTGACCGGCACGAGATTCCTGTTAGTCGTTTTACCATGATAACGTCACTACTTTAACGGAATAAGAAATCGACGGATAGTGTGGAGGTCACGACCAGGAGGAGTTGACGATGCGAATCTTTTTGACGGGCGCGACCGGTTTTATCGGCTCGGCCCTGGTACCTGAACTGATTCAGGCCGGACACCATGTCATTGGCATGACTCGTTCGGAAGCCGGCGCGCAGGCGCTCAAGGCGGCGTGCGCCGAGCCTCACCCAGGCACGCTGGAAGACGTCGAAAGCCTGAAGCGCGGTGCCGAAAAGGCGGATGCCGTGATACACGCGGCGTTCGACCACGACTTTTCACGATTCGTCGAAAACTGCGAAAAGGACCAGCGCGCGATCGCCGCGCTCGGCTCGGTGCTGGCCGGCTCGGATCGCCCCATCCTCATCACGTCGGGCACCGGCGTCGGCAACGACGAGCCCGGAGAGCTCGCGCGCGAGGGCGTTTTCAACACGAGTCATCCCAATCCGCGCATCGGATCGGAAATAGCGGGAAACACGCTGCTCGATGCGGGCGTGAACGTCTCGGTGATGCGGTTGCCGCAAGTGCATAACCCGCTCAAGCAGGGGCTGATTTCTCCGCTGATCGCGATCGCTCGTGAGAAAGGCGCCGTGGCCTATGTCGGCGAGGGCCGCAACCGTTGGCCGGCGGGGCATCTGTCCGATGTCGTCCGGCTCTATCGGCTCGCGATCGAGCAAGCGGAACGAGGGGCCCGGTATCACGCCGTGGGGGAGGAGGGCGTTAGCAGCCGAGATATTGCCGAATCGCTAGGGCGAGGTCTCAAGCTGCCCGTCGTGTCGATCGCTCCGGAGCAGGCGCAAGCCCAGTTCGGCTGGATGGCCATGTTCGTCGGCATGGACATGCCGGCTTCCAGTGCGTGGACTCAGGCACGCCTCGGTTGGCGGCCGACCGGACCGTCGCTCATATCGGATCTGGATCAAGCGCGATATTTGTAGCGTTCGGATGGGGGCAGCGGGGTTGCTTTCGTTGGGTGCTGTCCGGTGGGCGCGCCGTACGGCTGCAACCCTGGCTTTCTCGTTTGGGCCCAAGGGGCCGCGCCAGGCAGTGAGGGACCCAGTCCGCTCTCGATCTGGTTGCGGTCAACTGCCAGCAGGATCAGGCGTACTCGCCTTGCCCAAAATATCGATCATCAACTCCCGCATCCATCGATGCGCTGCCGATCTGGCGTGTCGTTTGTAAAAAAGTGCTTTTAGAACGTAGCGAGGAACGTTGAACGGCGCCGGGTATATCACGAGCGGTATCGCCAGAGAAAGCTGTAACGCGGCCCGTCGGGGCAGCGTCAACAGAAGCTCGGAATTGGCAACGATGAATGGCGCAGCCATCACGCTTGGAAGTTGCACTGCCACATCGCGGATGTGTTGAGAATCCAGCAAAGCGGCATCGATGACGCTACCCTCGGTGTTCCAGGGTGTCACGACGACATGCCGTTCAGCAAGATAGCGAGTCAAGGACAGCTTCTGCCCGATTCGTGGATGTCCCCGACGGACGACGACGACATAATCGTCCACGAAGCATTGTAAAGACGCGAGTCCGGCAGCCTGCAGCTCCGTCTCATCCGAAAAACCCAGCGCGAAATGAACCCGCCCCGAAGCGAGGTCTTCCAGCGACTCGCGCTGGGTCGAGTAAACCACGCGCACGCGGGTTCCCGGGGCATGCAGCTCCAGCGCTGCAACGAGCTGCGGCAGCACCGCGAACGCGGTGAAATCGGTTGCCGCAAACACGAACTCTTGCTTGCTGGTCGAAGGGTCGAACGGACTCGCGTTTTCCAGGCTGTCCGTAAGCGTCTGCAGCGCCTCGCGCACTCCCACAGCCATCTGCTCAGCCTTTGCGGTTGGCAACATTCCGTTGCCGTGCCGGACGAAAAGCTCGTCTTCCAGAGCAATGCGCAAACGTGCAAGCGCATGGCTGCAGGCAGACGCGCTTAGTGAAAGCTCTTCGGCAGCCGAGACGACTCCTCGATGCCGAAACAAGGCGTCGAAGACCAACAACAGATTGAGGTCTATCCGTCGAAGCAAATAATGCATAACGTGCAGTACTTCCTGAATAAAATGCAGTGTTTGCAGTTTGCGCGTGTTCTATCATCCTGTCACTTCAAATGTTCCAGGCCGGCGGTTCCGGTCTATCTCACTCATGACAGTTCCAAATTTCCGCCTGGCGCGGCCCATGGACGTTGACCGCGTCTTCGAAATCGAGACTTCGGCTTACGAGGGCGACGAAGCAGCCACGCGCGCCAGGATCGCAACCCGCATTGCCGAATATCCGGAAGGTTTTCTGGTTATGGAACTGCACGGCAACTTGATCGGATTCATCAACAGCGGATGCGCGCACGAAGTCGTCATGTCCGACGAGGCGTTCAAGGAGCTTGTCGGACATGATCCGTCTGCGGACAACGTCGTGATCATGTCTGTCGTGATCGATCCATCACATCAGGGAAAAGGGTACGCGTCGCTGATGATGCGAACTTTCGTCGCTCAAATGTCCCAGATGGGCAAGAAAACCATCCATTTGATGTGCAAGGACCGTCACGTAGCACTGTATGAACGTATGGGCTATCGCTACGTCAGGCCGTCCAGTTCCGACCATGGAGGCATGTCCTGGCACGAGATGGTGATGGTGCTGTGACCTTGCAATAGCGCCAGTCGGGCGGGAAGTGCCATGCAGCACGAGACCTCCGGCAAAACGGCGGGCGCCCGCCGCTTTCGGCTGTTCAACGAATCGTGCCTTGACAGCTTGAGCTTGTCCTTCTGGCCGGCTAGCGCCCGACAACCTGGTGCGGCGATTGCCTCGGTCGCGCCTTTCATGCGAAAGGCATGAGCCGACCCCGAGCGGCCTGTCGATTCCATCGAATCGACAGGCCGGTTTGAGAAGCACACCGGCCGTTCAAATTGTCATACGGTGCAGTGGCTTGAGATGCCATGCGGCACCCGCGCCCTTCGTCAGACAGGTGTATAGAACCTGGTGACCAGAAACGTCAACGCAATCTACCGTTTCGTGAGATAGCCCTGCTTCAAATGCCAGTATTTAACAAGAATTAACAGCCTTTGCAAATCTCCGGCATTGTTGATCGTCGCACCGATTGTGCGAAACGGGCGGGTCTTGCGTGTGCTTATCAAGATTGCTTTTTGCTAGCCCGGCGACTACGCTTCTGGCACGGAAAATCAAAGCCATGGTTGATCCGTATAACAGATAAATGAAAGACTAACCGCCGCTGGCAGGTGGTGCGAAACGGGGCTCCACATACAAGCGAAATCCCGGTATCGGGGATAACGCTGCACAGATCGATGAGCTTGACGTCGACGTGCGCTTCAATGCCCTGCGCGACAAAATAGTGAAGACGGGGAAATCGTCTGGAAAGGGTGAAATACCTATCACGCCTGTTTGCACAATAAATAGGGAGTGATGCGCATTAGAAAATGCTGTGCTGCCTATAACGGCGATCGGGGACGTCATGAAACAAAATTTCAATAAATCAGCGAAAACCATAAATACGGTTTCTGTACGCAATTCACGTGTCATACCGGGAAACAAGGAAGAACGTGCCGCCGCTAAATGCCCAGGCACGGGCGTGCGTTCCCGCCGCTCCCTGATGCTGTCGACGGCGATTGCCGCGCTTTTCTGCGCGGCCGCCGGCGTGCGTCCGGCGAACGCGCAGGCGTCGTACTCCGTGGGCACGGCATCCGATCTGACCCGTGCGATTACAGACGCAAACACCAATAATGACTACCTTCCAGACCTTACCCTGTCAGGAAATGTCACAACCCCCAGCGGGACCGTGGTGCCCACCGGAACGGCTGTAGGCAGCGGCTCCGGTAACGGGTTGAACCTGAACACGGGCGCCTCTACCCTGACATTGAGCGGGGCGGGTACGGTCTGGAACGCAGGTACCTTTGGCGGCGCCTTCGATGTCAACGGGGCGGGCAGCGGCGGGTTGACCGTTTCCAACGGCGCTCAGCTCGTGATCCCGGACACCGTCGAGGTTGGCTTCCTGAGCCTCAACTCGGGCGCCCTGACGGTCACGGGAAGCGGCTCGAGTTTGACAACAGACTACCTTGCCGTCGGCCGGGGCGGGGATGCCTCGATCGCGTTGACAGACGGCGCCCGGCTCACGACCAGCACCGCCTCGATTGGGGAAGGCCCGGGATTTACCGTGGCATCCAACATCGCTGTGCTGGTGGACGGAGCGGGTACCGTCTGGAACGCCGGCAACTTCTCGGCGGGTGGGGCGACGAACAGTGTCGGTGTGACGGTTTCCAACGGCGCCACGATCCAGGCTGTCAACGCCGGCATCGGTGTAAACGGCGCCGCGTCGATGCTGGTGACGGGGGCAGGTTCCAGCTTCGCGGACTCCGGCGTTCTCTATATCGGGCAAACCACCTTCGGGGGTACGCCAGGGCAGGGAACGCTGACCATCAGCAACGGCGGCCTTGTTGCGGCGTCGGAGGGGGTACTTGTCGGTGCCGACAGCGGCACTAACGGCACGCTGACCGTCGACACCAACGGGGTCCTCGAAACAGCGGCACTGCTGCCGGGCGTTGGCGACGCGACGGCGACATTTGATAACGGCACCCTGCGGGCGACCGCCGACAGCATGCCCGACTCGGCATTGATCTATGGTTTTGCGCCCGACAATTTCATCATCGGTGCCGGGGGCATGATCCTGGATTCCAATGGTTTCAATGTGACGGCATCGACCGTCATGTCGGGCGTAGGCGGCCTGACCAAGCAAGGCGCGGGCACGCTGACCTTGACGGACGACAACACCTATACCGGCGGCACGACGATCGCGGCGGGCACGCTGCAGCTCGGCAACGGCGGAACCTCGGGCAGCATTCTCGGCAATATCGCCGACAACGGTACGCTGGCCTTCGATCGTTCGGACAGCGTCGCTTTCGGCGGCACGGTCTCCGGCACCGGCGCGGTCGACCAGATCGGTACCGGCACGACCATCCTGACGGCCAACAATACCTACACCGGCGGCACGACGATCTCGGCAGGGACATTGCAGCTCGGCAATGGGGGAACCTCGGGCAGCATTCTCGGCAATGTCGCCGACAACGGCACGCTGGCCTTCGATCGTTCGGACAGCTTCACTTTCGGCGGCACGGTCTCCGGCACTGGCGCGGTCGACCAGATCGGTACCGGCACGACCATCCTGACGGCCAACAATACCTA
>NZ_JBANLK010000011.1:0-19549 GCF_054968425.1 Paraburkholderia sp. AV2 | reverse complement strand
CTACACCGGTGGCACGACGATCTCGGCAGGGACGTTGCAGTTCGGCAATGGCGGAACCTCGGGCAGCATTCTCGGCAATGTCGCCGACAACGGGACGCTGGCCTTCGATCGTTCGGATAGCTTCACTTTCGGCGGCACAATTTCCGGCACGGGCAACGTGACGCAAACAGGTCCGGGCGTCACGGTCCTGAATGCGGTGAACACCTACAGCGGAGGCACGACCATTTCAGACGGCACGCTTGCCGTCGGCGATGCCGCGCATGCGAACGCGGCTCTCGGTGCGGGCGCAACGACCGTGGCAGACGGCGCAACGCTCGGTGGTTATGGCACGGTAGCGGGTGCGGTGACCAATGCGGGCACGATCGCCGTCGCCAATGCATTGCCTTCGTTTGCGGCCGATGCGAATGGCTCGTTCATGATCGGCGGCAATCTGGTGAATCAGGGTGTGGTGAACGTGGCGGCTGCGTCCGGGCAGATCGGCAACGTGCTGACGGTCGGCGGTAACTACTCGGGCGCCAACGGGCAGTTGGTACTGAACACGCTGCTTAACCAGGGCGGTGCGGCCACGAAGACGGACCAGCTCGTCGTTACAGGCAATACGAGTGGCAGCACGACCATTCAGGTACACGCGACAGGCACGGGCGTGCAGACGGTGGGCGATGGCATCGAGCTTGTGCAGGTGGACGGAACGTCGGCGGCGAACAGTTTCCGCATGGGCAATGTGATACAGAGCGGTGCCTATCAGTATCTGCTGTATCAGGGCGGTACTGCGAGCGCTAACGACTGGTATTTGCGCTCGATGTTCGAATCGTCGTCGGGGGCAAGTGGCGCTGTCACGCCTTCCGGGAACGTTGCATATCGTCCAGGCGCTGCCGGCTATTCGCTGACTCCGCTGCTCGATGCCGACTACGGTTTTACGATCATGGGGACGTTGAACGAGCGCGTGGGCGACATCGCAAGCGTCGAAGCGGGACAAGCCAATAAGACCGGCGCCGACAACAATGATGGGGTCTGGGGCCGTGTGAGCGGGGAGAATTTCGACGTCGATTCAAACAACGGGTTCTCGGCCAGCGAACAGACGTTCTTCGGGCAGTTCGGCAAGGACTGGACGCTCGCGCGCGGCGCCAATGGGGGCAGCACGCATGCGGGCGCGATGGTGACTTTCGGCTCGATGTCGGCGACTTTCGACGACAGCCTGCGCAGCCTTGATTCACAGTTGTCCGACGCAACGGGCTCGGTGGAGACGCAAGCGCAATCCATTGGCGGCTACTGGACGAAATATCTGCCTGACGGCACCTATTTCGACGGTGTAGGCCAACTTACGCATTACTACAACAAATACGGCGACATCTACGGCGACGAGGCAACCCAGAACGGTTTCAGCGCAGGGGCCTCGGGCGAGGTGGGCAAGCCCTTCCTGCTTCCTGGTTCGACGGGCATCGCGATTGAACCGCAGGTGCAGTTGCTCTATCAGTACCTGCATATGAATGCGGCAGACGATGGGGTTTCGCCGATTTCCAGCACCAGTACGAATGGCTTGCGCGGACGCGTGGGCTTCCGGCTGTTTCGGGCGAATCTGCAAAACGACGGACGCACGGGCGCGGCAACGCCTTATCTGACCTTCGACGTACTGCACGACTTCCTCTCTCCTGGGCAGACCAGCGTGGGCGGCACGCCGTTCGAGGCCGATCCGGCCAGGACCTGGTACGACGTGGGCGCGGGTGTGACGACGAGCATGGGCAAGTCGTCCGAGCTGTACGTCAATATCAAGTACGCGCGCAACATTGGGGGCGAGTACGCGCGCACCGTTTTCGGTCAGGCCGGCTATCGATATTCCTGGTAGTCACGGATTCCGGGACGGAAAACGGCTTCTTCGATAGTGCCAACTGGAAGAACGCGGACTATACGCAAACGCCGCGCGGCTGGATCGATGGCTTCCGGGTACTGCGGAGACACGCTGCATGTCCTCGAGCGACTCGTGCCGACGCTGCAGCACGGCCGGGACGTGGTGCAGCAGGGCACGCCGTCGTCGCCGGGCCATTTCACCATGACGCGCCCCGACCTCTGGGCGCAGCACGTGGGCGAATTCATGCAATGGCTGGGCGATGTGCCTTCGCAGACGGGCGGGTAGCGGCGACGCCGGTCTTGAAGCGGTCGCTCACGAGGGCGTTTCGGTGCGCCACCGAGCTACGGCCGCGGGCAACACTGCCACCGCACAAACGCCTTCAATCACTCGATACGCAGCGACCCCGACATTTGCTTGATCACCGGCGACCACGTTGCCTGCTCCGCGACAGGATAGACAAATTGCACGGCAACCAGCGTATCGCCGTGAATGATCATCTTCTCGTAGACGACTTCGTTAGTCGGCGTCTGGCACGAAAAGGCCACGAGATGCCGCTTGCTCACTTCATAGCTCGCCCGCACGCCCGCGCAGGGGCCCTGTTCTTCGCTGCGCAGGATTTGAGCAGGCGTATCGTCGTTCGCGTTGAACCTGCCCCAGACGGTGACTTGCGCGGTGCCCGATTTCGCCGAAAAGACGACGCCGTCGCTGTCGTCCGCTTCACGGCCGGCGGCCAGCAGGTCGGCAGGATAATCGATCGTGTATTGGTAGCGTACGTTGCCGTAGGTCGCAACGTGTTCGTCGGCCTGCTGGCGCGGCGGACTCGAAGGCTTCGCTTCCTGGCTGGACGTTGCGGCTGCGAAGCAAGCCAGGCCGTGCGAGGCAAGAAAGGTCGCCAGCAAGTAGCGGGACAAGGTGTTCCGGATTGGCATGGGCATTGGGTAGGGAGACGGGATAACGATAATCGCATACCAGGTGGTTCGAGCGAGAAGGGGCTTCGGCGGCGCGTCACCGCTCCGGTTCACCCGGATCAGCCGCGTTTAGCAAATCACGCGAGCTATCGCCCATGAGATATCGGGCGCCGCTTCCTCGACTTCGCGCGATATCCCCCGGATTATAAAGCGAGCAACTCTTCAGCGAGAGGCAGCCGCATCCCACGCACGAAGCAAGCCGATCGCGCAACGCGATCAGCGCATCGATTCGCTCCTGCAGCATGGGCTGCCAGGTGCGGGACAGACGTTGCCAGTCCTGTTTGGTCGGCGTGCGCTGCCCGGGCAACGTCGCCAGTGCCGAACGAATCTCCGCCAGGTTCAAACCCACGGCCTGGGCTGCGCGAATGAAACCGATTCGCCGCAGCGCCTCACGCCGGTACTGACGCTGACCACCCTCCGTCCGGCAACTGCTGACCAGTCCTTGTTCCTCGTAGAAGCGGATCGCGCTCGTTGCTACGCCAGAGCGTCTGGCGAGCTCGCCGATGGAGATCGAAATGTCTTTCATGACGTTTCTGGATGAATGGGCTTGACTTCAAGTTTACTTGAACTATCACAATGCAGCTTCGCTTTCTGTCCCGGAGACTTAATCATGCAAGTGGACCGCATGGACGCCACCCTGAACGAACTGCTGGACGCGAACGCTGGCTTCGATCTGGCAGCCAGGGGGACGACCAACCATTGCCCGATGGCGCTCGTTGCGTTGTCCCGAATGGGAGCTTCTCCGTCGCGGTTACGGGAGTTCTTCGCGATGTGGGAGCGCAAGTACGCGCTGCCCGCGCCACGCGTCGACGTGACGATCAGTCGTCGCGACTGGTCGCGCCAACTCGCCAATCCTGCTGCATTCGGAGCGCTGCGCCTTTGCTTTCTGGACTGGATGGCGGACGACGGCCCCATTCCGGTGATCACCCAGGTTCTGAGCGCAGTGCCGTTCGCACCCGCAACGGGCGCGTTCCATGCGCTCGTCCGGCTGGCTTACGGCATCGAGGCCGCGCATGCCGGCGAGATGGCTGCGGGCCTGGCTGCGCTGGTCTCGTCGCATTTGCCGATTGCCATTCCTGTCGATGGCAGCCGCCGTGCCGAAAGCGTCGACGCCGCGTTTTACGAGGTTGCGCGAGCCATGGCCGATGACCCGGTGAACGGCAACTCGATAACGGCGCGTCTTCGCGCCGTGGCCGGCGATGCCCGGTTCCAGCAGGCAGTTCTCTCGCCTCCGGCGACCTCATCGTTGCTCGACGACATGGCACGAGCGGCTATCTCCGTGTACTGGCGGACGGCAGATTTCACAGTACTCCATACTGTCACGGGCACGCACGCCGCCCGCATTCTGTTTGCCCGGTTGCCCGACTCGCTGGCCGAGCAATTGCTGCCCGATCTATGGTTTGCGCTGTGCGCCGCTTACGCAACGGTGCGCAAGCCCCTGGACGTCGAGCCCGATGTGCCGGCCATAGAAGGCGACTGGAACGAAGCGTGCCGGCTGGCGGTGCTTTCAGATGACGATCATGTCGTCAAGATGACCTATACGTGTCTTTGCGAAGATCGCCGCAATGTGTCGGAGTGCTATCTGGCTTCGGCGGCGCGGCTCGTCGGAATGCCGTAGACGCCATTCAGGCCCGTCGCAACAGAGGAGGGAGAGCATCCCTCGCAGACTCGAACGCTTCGAAGCGCTTGAACGACATGGCCTCGCCAATCGCATCGCCTACGAGAATAATGGCGGGGCTGCCCAGCCCGGCCGCTTGTGCGTCGTGCGCGACGGTGGCGAGCGTGCCGGTCACGCGCCGCTCGCTGGCCGTGCCGGCCCATTGCACGACGGCCGCGGGCGTGCTGCGCGGCAGCGACTGCGCAAGCGTGGCGCAGAGGTTTTCGATGCGGCTCATGCCCATATAGATCGCGAGCGTCATGCCGGTTGCCGCGAGCGCGACCCAGTCGGGTTCGCTGTGGTCGCGTAGATGCGCCGTCACGAAGATCACCCCCTGGCAGTGGTCGCGGTGCGTGAGCGATACGCCAAGGCTCGCGGCGGCGGCGAAAGCCGAGGACACGCCACTGACGATCTCGACGGCGATACCCGCCCGCTGCAACGCGCCCAGTTCCTCTCCCGCGCGCCCGAACAGCAGCGCGTCGCCGCCTTTCACGCGCACGACGTGCAGGCCCCGCCGCGCGTAGCGTTGCATGAGCCGCTCGATGAAGGTTTGGGGCGTGGAGCGGCAGCCGCCGCGTTTGCCTACCCGGATCACGCGCGCGGCGGGGGCGAGCGCTGCGATCTCCGGATTCACGAGATCGTCGAGCAGCACGACGTCGGCGCTCGCAAGCGCTTTCACGGCTTTCAGCGTGAGCAGGTCGAGGTCGCCTGGACCCGCGCTCAACAAGGTGACCTTGCCCGTTGCCATCATGTTTGTCCTCTTGCGTGCGGCACACACGGCCGTGCGCGCCGTCAAAAACAAATGGCGTCCGCTCGCCGGGTTCGGCGAGGGGACGCCATTGTCCTGGTTGATCCTGGTTGATAGACACATTTTGATAGACACATTTCCTGAGTGGCGCGAACCGCCTGCGGCACTCCCGCGCGACATCCGGCAGCGTTGCCGGATGCAACGTGTGATGCAAATTTCAGACCAGCATGAGCATGCAGACAGGTTGACCGCTGCGTCCATGCCGGCCGTGCCGCGAGGGCACGCACGCGCGAAGCGAGTGAACCGGGTGGCCGCGCAATCGCACAGCGAATGTGCTGCACAGCACCAATCTTGTGCTTCGCCGTATCACGATGCGTCATGCCTGCACTTGTAGCGGCTCGCGGACAAAGGCCGCGAATGCCCGCCAACTGTACCTTCGAGCCCGCAGGGCACCGTATGGCACGGTGTTTGCGTTATCTGACGCGACACAGGTCGGCAGGGATCAACGGCGATCCCTCTGCGTCGCAGCACCGCAGCGCTCGATCTGCCACCGTAAAACAGGGCAATGGCGTCCCCCGAATCTGGCTTCTCACAAGCCGGTATCGCGGGACGCCTTTTTATTTTCAGGGTGCTCAGCATGGTGCAATCCACGTTTGCAGTCGACGGCTCCGTCATGGAAGTCGTCGTTGTCGGCCACGGCATGGTGGGCCACAAGTTTCTCGAGTGCCTGCTTGCCGAGGGCGCGCCGCAGGTGCGGGTGACCGTGCTTTGCGAGGAACCGCGTCCGGCTTACGATCGCGTGCACCTCTCCGCATTCTTTTCGGGCACTTCGGCCGAGGATCTCTCGCTCGTCGAGGCCGGGTTCTTCGATCGCGACGACGTGCGGCTCGTGCTCGGCGCGAAGGCGGTCTCAGTCGACCGTGCGGCGCGCACCATAACGGTCTCCAACGGCGAAACGCTGCATTACGACAAGCTCGTGCTCGCCACGGGCTCGTCGCCGTTCGTGCCGCCCATCGCGGGCAACGACCGCGCAGACTGTTTCGTCTACCGAACTATCGAAGACCTCGAAGCGATGCAGGCCCGCGGCGCGCGCGCCCGTACGGGCGTGGTGGTGGGCGGCGGGCTGCTCGGCCTCGAATGCGCGAAGGCGCTGCGAGACATGGGGCTCGAAACCCATGTGGTCGAATTCGCACCGCGCCTCATGGCCGTGCAGGTGGACGACGACGGCGGCCGCGTGCTGCGCGGCAAGATCGAGGAACTGGGCGTGACCGTGCACACGCAGAAGCAGACTACGGCGATCGTCGACGGCGAAACGGCGGCGAACCGCATGGTATTCGCCGACGGCTCGCACCTCGAAGCGGACATGATCGTGTTCTCGGCCGGCATTCGCCCGCGCGACGAGATTGCGCGGGCCTGCGGCCTCGACCTCGGTGCGCGCGGTGGCGTGGCGATCGACGACCAGTGCCGCACGAGCGATACGGACATCTACGCAATCGGCGAATGTGCGTCGTGGCGCGGCCAGACCTTCGGCCTCGTCGCGCCGGGCTACGACATGGCCCGCGTCGCGGCGAAGGCGCTGGCGGGCGAGGAAGCGGGCTTTGCCGGCGCCGACATGAGCACGAAACTCAAGCTGATGGGCGTGGACGTGGCGAGCCTGGGCGACGCGCATGGGAAAACGCCGGGTAGCCGCGCGTACCGTTATGCCGACGAGCGCCGCCAGGTCTACAAGAAAATCGTCGTGTCCGAATGCGGCAAGCAACTGCTCGGCGCGGTGATGGTGGGCGACGCAGGCGACTACGGCACGCTGCAGCAGATGATGCTCAACCGCATCGAGCTTCCCGAAGCCCCCGAATTCCTGATTCTTCCCGAGTCCGGCGGCAAGGCCAGGCCGGCTCTCGGCGTGGAGGCGCTGCCCGACGGCGCGCAGATTTGCTCGTGCAACAACGTTTCGAAGGCGCAGATCTGCGCGGCGGTGCGCGAGGGCTCGACGACCATCGCGGCGGTGAAGAGCGCCACCTGCGCGGGGACTTCGTGCGGCGGCTGCGTGCCGCTCGTGACTCAGGTCATGAAGTCGGAGATGCAGCGCCAGGGGCTCGCCGTCAACAACCATTTGTGCGAGCACTTCCGCTATTCGCGCCAGGAGCTCTATCACATCGTGCGCGTGGAGGGCATCAAGACCTTCTCCGAACTGCTCGCGAAGCATGGGCAAGGGCTGGGCTGCGACGTTTGCAAGCCCGCCGTGGCCGGCATTCTCGCGTCGTGCTGGAACGAATTCGTGCTCAAGAAGGAACATGCAGGTCTTCAGGACTCCAACGATTACTACCTCGCCAACATCCAGCGCGACGGCACCTATTCGGTCGTGCCGCGCATGGCTGGCGGCGAGGTGACGCCGGAGGGGTTGATCGCGGTGGGGCAGGTCGCGAAGCAGTACGGGCTGTATACGAAGATCACGGGCGGCCAGCGCGTGGATCTGTTCGGGGCGCGCGTCGAGCAGTTGCCCGCGATCTGGGAAGCGTTGATCGCGGCGGGCTTCGAATCGGGACATGCCTACGGCAAGGCGGTGCGCACCGTGAAGTCGTGCGTGGGCTCCACGTGGTGCCGCTACGGCGTGGGCGATTCGGTGGGCCTCGCCATCGAGATCGAGAACCGCTACAAGGGCTTGCGCGCGCCGCACAAGATCAAGTTCGGCGTCTCGGGCTGCACGCGCGAGTGCGCCGAGGCGCAGGGCAAGGATATCGGCGTGATCGCGACGGAGAAGGGCTGGAATCTCTATGTCTGCGGCAACGGCGGCATGAAACCGCGTCACGCGGAACTGCTCGCCTCGGACCTCGACAAGGCCACGCTGATCCGCTACGTCGACCGCTTCCTGATGTTCTACGTGCGCACGGCCGACCGCCTGCAGCGCACGAGCGTATGGCGCGACAACCTCGAGGGCGGTCTCGAGTATCTGATCGACGTGGTGGTGCACAACAGGCTCGGCCTTGCAGCCGAGCTCGAAAGCGAGATGCAGCACGTGGTCGAGACCTACGAGTGCGAATGGAAAAAGGCCGTGACCGACCCGGATACGCGGCGGCGCTTTCGTCACTTCGTCAATAGCGAGGCGGGCGATCAGCACGTGCGCTTCGTCGAGGAGCGCGGCCAGATCCGTCCGGCCACGCCGGCCGAGCGTGCGGTCGAACCCAGGGGCGCGGCATATGCCGTGCTGGAAGAGATTCCGGTTGTCGTCGAAGCTGTCTGAACCTTGTCCTTCTCAACAGGAGAGCGAAATGAGCGATCAAACCCTTCCCGCGCACTGGACTTCGGTGTGCCGGCTCGACGATATCGTGCCGAACACGGGCGTGTGTGCGCTCGTGAACGGCGAGCAGGTGGCCGTGTTTCATGTGGACGACGGCGCCGCGCGCGTCTTCGCCATCGGCAACTACGATCCCAACTCGCAGGCTGCCGTGCTGTCGCGCGGTCTCGTGGGGAATCTCGGCGAACGCATCGTCGTGGCCTCGCCGATCTACAAGCATCACTTCGATCTGGCTACCGGCGAGTGCCTCGAAGCGCCGCAGCAGTCGGTCAGCCCGTATGCGACGCGTGTGGTGAACGGCGAGGTTTACGTGGCTGCCTGAGGTTCGCCCCCGGTCCCTTCCAACGCCGATATCGAGCGCAAGGCATGACGAGCAAGAGCGTAAAGAGCGTGTGTCCGTACTGCGGCGTGGGCTGCGGCATGATCCTGCAGATCGCGGACGGCCAGGTCACGAAGATCGCGGGCGACCCCGATCATCCGACCAATTTCGGCCGGCTGTGCACGAAGGGATCGTCGGCGCACGTGGCGCTGCGCAAGTCGGGCCGGCTCGAACGCGCGTTCGTGCGTCATGCGCGCGGCGAGGACCCGGTGCCGCTCGCGCTCGATCAGGCGATTGCGGATACCGCGCGGCGGCTGCGCGCGACGCTCGATGCGCACGGCCCTGATGCGCTGTCGTTCTATGTCTCCGGGCAGATGTCGGTCGAGGCGCAGTATCTCGTCAACAAGCTCGCGAAGGGCTTCGTGCGCACGAACAACATCGAGTCGAACTCGCGCCTGTGCATGGCGAGCGCGGGCAGCGGCTACAAGCTCTCGCTGGGCGCGGACGGTCCGCCGGGTTCCTATCAGGATTTCGATCGCGCCGATCTCTTCTTCGTGATCGGTGCGAACATGGCCGACTGCCATCCCATCCTGTTCCTGCGCATGATGGACCGCGTGAAGGCCGGCGCGAAGCTGATCGTGGTGGACCCGCGCCGCACGGCGACTGCGGAGAAGGCCTCGCTTTTCCTGCAGATCCGGCCGGGCACCGATCTCGCGCTGCTTAACGGCCTCCTGCATCTGCTCCACGCGAACGGCCAGACGGACGCGGCCTTCATCGACGAGTACACCGAGGGCTGGGACGCCATGCCCGCGTTTCTGGCCGACTACACGCCGGAGAAAGTGGCGGCCCTCACGGGCCTCGCGGAGGACGACATTCGCCGCGCCGCGCAGTGGATAGGCGAAGCGCCGGAGTGGATGAGCTGCTGGACGATGGGGCTGAACCAGAGCACCCACGGCACATGGAGCACCAACGCGATCTGCAACCTGCACCTCGCCACCGGCAAGATCTGCCGCCCCGGCAGCGGGCCGTTCTCGCTCACGGGCCAGCCGAATGCGATGGGCGGGCGCGAGATGGGTTACATGGGGCCGGGCCTGCCCGGTCAGCGCTCGGTGCTCGTGGAGGAGGACCGTGCGTTCGTCGAAGCGGCCTGGGCCCTTGCGCCGGGCACGCTGCCCACGAAGGTGGGCGGCGGCACCGTGGACATGTTCTCGCGCATGGCCGCCGGCGAGATCAAGGCCTGCTGGATCATCTGCACGAACCCGGTGGCGACGGTGGCCAACCGGCAGACGGTCGTGGCCGGTTTGAAGGCCGCGGAACTCGTCATCGCGCAGGACGCCTTTCTCGATACCGAAACAAATCAGTACGCCGATGTATTGCTGCCCGGCGCGCTGTGGGCCGAGGCCGACGGTGTGATGATCAACTCCGAGCGCAACATGACGCTCGCGCAGCAGGCCATCGAGCCGCCCGGCGAGGCGCTGGCCGACTGGCAGATCGTCGCGCGCGTGGCCTGCGAAATGGGCTACGCGCACGCATTCGGCTATGCGAGCGCCGCCGAGGTCTTCGACGAGATCGCGCGCTTCGCGAACCCGAAGACGGGCTACGACCTGCGCGGCGCGAGCTACGCGCGGCTACGCGAAACGCCGCTGCAATGGCCGTGCGCGCCAGACGCCCAGCAGGATCGCAACCCGCTGCGCTACCTGAACGACGGCGTGAGCCAAACCTTGCGGGCGCGCGCCGACGGCACCCGGCCGCGCATTGCCTTTGCGACGCCTGGCGGCAAGGCGGTGTTCTTCGCTCGCCCCCATACCGCGCCCGCCGAACTGCCCGACGAGGTCTATCCCGTCGTCCTCAACACCGGGCGCCTCCAGCATCAATGGCACACCATGACCAAGACCGGCAAGGTGGCCATGCTGAACAGGCTCAACCCCGGGCCGTTCGTCGAGCTTCATCCCGAGGACGCCCGCGCGCTCGGCATCGCGGAGAAAGACCGCGTGGAGGTCCGCTCGCGCCGCGGCCGGGTGGTGCTGCCCGCGGTGGTCAGCGAGCGCGTGCTGCCCGGCAATTGCTTCGCGCCCATGCACTGGAACGACGTATTCGGCGAAGACCTCTGCGTGAACGCCGTCACGAACGACGCGATCGACCCCGTTTCCCAGCAGCCCGAACTGAAGTTCTGCACCGTCGCCCTGTCCCGCGTCGAACCCGGGCGCGAGCCGGCTGGCGAGGATGCCGAAGATGCAGACAAACAGCCGCAGGAACATGATATGTCCCGTATCGACGCTTTTTCAACGCTCCTCGGCCTCGACGAGGTCGCCGCGCCTGCTTTGAACGAGGTGCAGCGGCAGTACCTGGCCGGCTTCGTGGGCGGCCTGCGAACGCTAAAGGCCGGGCAGGCCGCGGGGGTGCCGGTACTGCCGGCCCATGCCCCGTTTCCCGACGCCGCGCGCGCATGGCTCGATGGATTGCTCGCGGGACTCTTCAGCAGAACGGACGAAGCACGCGCCCCGGCCCCGGACAGGCTCGCGAGGCCGGCGGGCGCGGATGAGAGCGAAGGCAACGTGCGCATCGTGCACTCGCGCCCGAAGGTCGTGCTGCTGTGGGCCTCGCAAACGGGCAACGTCGAATCGCTGGTCGAGCGCTACGCGACGCAACTGATGGAGTCGGGCTTCGAAATCCGTACGGCCTGCATGGCGGACTATACGCCCGACAGTTTTTCGAAAGCACAGTATGCACTCCTGATGACGAGCACGTTCGGCGACGGCGACGCGCCGGACAACGGCGAGGCATTCTGGAGTGCGCTCAAGGCGGACAACGCGCCGCGTCTCGACACGCTGCGCTACGCGGTGCTGGCGTTCGGCGACCGCAACTACGACCAGTTCTGCGGCCATGGCCGCAACCTCGACGCCCGCCTCGAAGCGCTGGGTGCCGTGCGCCTTTTCGCGCGCACCGACTGCGACGCCGAGTTCCAGCCCGCCGCCGATGCCTGGTTCGAGCGGGTCGTCGCGCGCATCAAGGCGGACGATGCCGCGCTGCATGCGGTGCCGCCCAACGGCGCGATTCCTGAAGTACTGCCCGGCTGCGCACCGACGAAGGCCCGCCCGGCATCGTCGCGTCTCGTGAAGAACGTGCGCCTGAACCGCAAGGGCGCGGCGAAGGACACGCGCTACTTCGCGCTCGCGGCGCTCGCGGCGGGCGAGGCGGGGCTCGAATACGAAGCCGGCGACGCGCTGGGCGTATGGCCCACCAACTGCCCGGTGCTCGTGGACGAAGTGCTTGCGCTCACGCGCCTTTCCGCCGAGGCGCCGGTGAGCGTGAGCGGCGTGGGCGAGATGCGCCTTGCCGATGCGCTGGGCCGGCACTACGAGATCGCGCGCCCCGGCCCTGACGCGCTGCGCTTCATCGCCTCGCGCACGCGCTCGGGCGGCCTTGCCGACCTGCTGGCCGAAGAGCGCAGGATCGACCTGCGCGACTGGCTCTGGGGGCAGCAGCTTGCCGACGTGCTCCACGAGTTCCCCGTCGAACTCTCGGCGGCCGAACTGCTGGGCATGCTCAAGCGGCTGCAGCCGCGCCTGTATTCGATCTCGTCGAGCCCCAAGGCCCATGAGGGGGAAGTGCATCTCACCGTCTCGGCGGTGCGCTACAGCAACGGCCGGCGCGAACGCAAGGGCGTGGCCTCGACCTTCCTCGCCGACCGCGCCGAGGCGGGCAGCGTGCCGGTGTTCGTGCAGAAAAGCACGCATTTTCGGCCGCCGCGCCACGGCGATACGCCCATGATCATGGTCGGTCCCGGCACCGGCGTCGCGCCGTTCCGCGCTTTCCTGCACGAGCGGCGCGCGCGCGGCGATCGCGGCCGCAACTGGCTGTTTTTCGGCGAGCAGCATGCGGCAACGGACTTCTACTACCGTGAGGAACTCGAAGCGATGCACGGCGACGGCCACCTCGCGCGGCTCGACCTCGCGTTCTCGCGCGACCAGAGCGACAAGATCTACGTGCAGGACCGCATGCGCGAGCAGGGCGCGCAGTTGTGGGCGTGGCTGCAGGAGGGCGCGCACCTGTACGTGTGCGGCGACGCGAGCCGCATGGCGAAAGACGTGGACGCCGCGCTCCGGGATATCGTTGCGGCGCATGGCGGCATGGACGCCGACGCGACGCAGGAATTCGTCAGTGCGCTTGCGCGGGAAAAGCGTTACGTGCGCGACGTTTACTGACACACCGGGGAGACCGAGATCCATGAAGTGGAGGCAGTTCTACGCGTATCTGGCGTACGCTTTCGATACCCCGTCGCAGGACAGGACGGCTGAAGCGCTCCCGGCGCCGGCAGCGCTCGAAGAGCGCGATGACGACCGGCAACGCGCGTCGGCCGACTGGCGCCCCGCAGCGCTTCGCGGACGCGGCGCGAGCCGGCGTGACCGGCGCGCGTCCCTGCGGTCTCAGGGAGAGGGCGGCGGCGAGGCGTTGCGCGCGGCCCGTTCGCGCTCGACGCGCTCCGTCACGTCGCGCGCGATGGCGACCGAGCCGGCCACTTGCCCCGCGTCGTCCTTGACGAGCGCAAAGGACATTTCGAGGTAAAGCTTCCGCCCGCTCTTGTGCGCGGCGCGGGTCAAGGACGGACGCCCGCCGAGCCGGGTCACGCCGCTCGCCATTGCGGCGTCGAATCCCTTCCAGTGCGGCCCCCGCAGAGGCTCCGGGATGATGAGGTCGAGGCTCTGCCCGAGCGCTTCATCGCGCGCGTAGCCGAATAGCCGGCTCGCCGCCTCGTTCCAGCGCGCGATCATGCCGTCGCGGCTTGCATAGATGAGGGCGTCGGTCGTCTGTTCGAGTATCCATTCTGCAAGCATGGTCGGCTCCTGACCTGAGTTGGCCACGGGACAGCGCACCCGTAGGGCGGGATCATTATATGTCACAGCGTGATCTATAATGGAGGCAACCCCCGCGAATACGAGGCAGTCAGGCTCGCGAAACGCCGGTGTCGAAGCGGCACGGCGTGGGAAGCGCGGGGGCGGCCCCGCCCGCATGGCGGGCTCGATCCCGCCGGAGGAATCGAATGTTCAGGCGTATTCTGCTCTGCTACGACGCAACGCGGGAAGGGCGCCGAGCCTTGCGCGAAGGTGCGGATCTGGCGCGGCACTACGCGGCGCAGGCCCATCTGCTCGCCGTGCTCGAACGGGAGCCGGGGCAATGGGGTGCCGACGTCGGTTTCGCGATGCCGGTCGATCTGGCCGAGCAGACGGCGAACGACGTGCTGCGCGAAGGCGTGGAATGTCTGAGCGGCAGCGGACTTGTGGCGACAGGCCACTTCGCCGTGGGCAACCCCGTCGACGTGATTGCCCGGTTCGTGGCGGAGCTGAACCCCGACCTCGTGGTGCTGGGGCATCACCGCAGGGGCGCGTTCGCGCGTTGGTGGGACGGGCGCGACGATAGGCTGTTGCTCGATCGTGTGAGCTGCAACGTGCTGGTGGTGCCTGGACCCGAAGTGCCGGCGGCCGAGGTGCCGCTTCACCGGGCAGCATGAGCGGCGCGGCCGGCGTTCGCCGTTCGTCATCGTTCGTTATGCTAACCAATCACGAGCATTCGTCGAGCGCTCGGCGTTCCGCCGGGGCATTGGCGACGGAAGCCGGGTTGCGCACGGCTCGCGCCCCCGCGAGACCGACGGTCACGGCGGCGAGCAGCAGCACGCACAGCGCCGTCCTCAAACCGAACAGACCCGCGCCGAAGCCGATCACGGGCGGCCCGACGAGGAACCCCGCATAACCAAGGGTCGCGGCCATCGAAACGCCGGTTGCCGGCGTTTCGGTCGAGCGTCCCGCGGCGCTGAAAATGACCGGCACGACGTTCGCGAGGCCAATGCCGATCAGCGCGAAACCGGCCACCGCCGTGACGAGATTCGGCAACCCGAGTACGAGCGCGAGCCCCGCTGCCGCGAGCAGGCCGCCCAGCGCGACGACCCGGCCGGGTCCGAGGCGCCGCACCGAAACGTCGCCGACCACGCGGCACGCCGCCATCGAGAACGCAAACGCGGAGTAGCCGAGCCCCGCGCTTGCCGCATCGTACGGCAGTACCGAGCGCAGAAACACGGCGCTCCAGTCGGCCACCGCGCCCTCCATCATCATGCAGAGAAAGGCGAGCGCCGCGAGCTTCATCACGGCGCGAGTGGGCAGCGCGAAACCCGTGGCCCTGGCAAGACGCGGTCCGATGTCGCGCAGCGCGGCAACCATCGCGCCTGCGATCAGCAGGCCGACGAGCACGTCCGGCAACGCGAGGCTGCCCGTCACGCCCACGCCGAGCTTCTGCAGCATCGTGCCGGTGGCCGCGCCGACCAGACCGCCCGCGCTCCAGGCCGCATGAAACGACGACATGATCGGTGCGCGCCACGCAGTCTCGATCGCGCTCGCATGACCGTTCATCGATACGTCGAGCGCGCCGTTGGTCGCGCCGAAGAAAAGCAGTGCCAGGCATAGCAATGCGAAATCGGGCACCAGCGCCGGCAGCGGGAACGCAACGATGAAGAGCGCGCCCAGCAGCGCGGTGGTGCGGCCGCTGCCGAGTTTCGCCGCGAACCGGCCGGCCAGCGGCATCGCAACGATCGCGCCCAGCGCGAACGCGAAGAGGGCGATACCGAGCGCCGTGTCGGACAGCGCGAGCTTTTCCTTCACGCGCGGGACTTCCACCGCCCACGCGCCGATCGCGAAGCCGTTCGCGAAGAACACGGCGACCGTGGCGCATCGTTCCTTGACGAGGTTCATGAGCGAGCCACCAGAACGTTGTCGCAGACCTTGCGCAGTTGCGCGAGATGCGTGCGCTGGACCTCGGGCTCGACGATCAGGTAGTCGAGCCCGGCCACGGGGGCGACCGTAAACGGCGCGGAGCGCATCAGCTTCGCGGACGTGACGGCGGCGGCGGTGAGGCCGCTTGCGCGAATCATCGCGCGCTTCATCTCCGCATCGTCGGCATCGAATGCGGCGAGGCCTTCGGCCGGATCGAGCGCGCAGACGCCGACGAAGCAGAGATCGGCGCGTATCTGCTGGAGTTGGGCCAGCGCCGTCGCTCCGACGGCGCCGCCCACGCGCGGCCCGATGGACCCGCCGATGAGGACGACCTTGAAACCGGGGCGATGCACGAGGCGCACGCAGACTTCGGGCGAAGTGGTGATCACGGTGAGGTCGGCATGATCGGGCAGCGCGGCCGCGATTTCCGCATTGGTCGAACCGACGTCGAGCAGGATGACCTGGCCGTGCTGCACGATCGATGCCGCCACGCCCGCAAGCCGCGCCTTCGCCTGCGGGTCTTCCTGCATGCGTGCCGCGAGCGGCCGATCGGCCGGCGAGGCGAGCAGCGCGCCGCCGTAGACGCGTTTGCAGTGGCCGGCGTCCGCCAGGTCGCGCAGGTGGCGGCGGACGGTGTGCTCGGAGGTGTTGAGCTCCGTGGCGAGCTGGGCGGCCAGCACGCGGCCGTCGTTGCGCAGGCGCTCGAGAATCAGCCGCTCGCGCTCGTCGGGCATGAGCCCTGCCAGGGCTTCCGTTCGGGTTCGTTGCATAGGCTCGTCTCGGGTTTCGGTTCCGCCGGTTCTTCGGATGGGAATCGATCAAAAACGAGCATAAAGTATCGTAAACGAGAGAGGGATGCAAACAGATGCCGTTGGGCGTAAAAACGGGCTTTCGGGCGTGCGGGTGTAAACAAGCCGGGGAATGCGTAGATAACGAGGCTGAAAAATCCCGAGCCACGGCCGTCGAAAATACGCTGCTCACCGCGATCGCCCTCGTGCATTCTGTTCGCGAAGGATAGAAGCAAGGTCTCGACGACGATCTCTCGATCAAGTACCTTTGCCACGGTGGACTGGATCGATGTTTTCTTTCATTACCCATATCTGAGAGGGTCATCCCATGCCGAACGCCGCCTTCCCCGCGGGCTCCGAAGTCGTCATCGATGCGCAAGCGCTGCACGCATTCGTCGTCGCCATCTGGCGCGCCGCCGGCAGCGAGCGGCGTGAGGCAACGCTGGTGGCCGACCATCTCGTCGGGGCCAACCTGGCCGGACACGACTCGCACGGCGTGGGCATGATTCCGCGCTACGTACTGTCGTGCCGCGAGGGCGAGCTGAAGCTCAACGCGCACGTGGAGCTTGTGCGCGACGCGGGCGCGGTCCTGACGATGGAAGGCGGGCGGGGCTTTGGGCAGGTGGTCGCGTTCGAGGCTATGGAGCGCGGTATCGAGCGCGCGAAGGCGTTCGGCATTTGCGCGGTGGGCCTGCGCGACGCGCATCACATCGGCCGCATCGGCCACTGGGCCGAGCAGTGCGCGCGCGCCGGGCTCGTATCGTTTCACTTCGTCAACGTGGCTGGCGACCCGCTCGTCGCGCCGTTCGGCGGCATCGACCGGCGCTTCGGCACCAACCCGTTCTGCGCCGCGTTCGTGCGCCCGGGGCGAGCGCCCATCGTGCTTGACTTCGCCACGAGCGCGATTGCGGCGGGCAAGGTGCGCGTGGCCTACAACAAGGGCGTCGAGGTGCCGCACGAGACCCTGATCGACCAGGACGGCCGGCCGACCCGCGACCCCGGCGCGCTCTTCTCCGAGGCGCAGCACGGCGCGCTGCGGGCGTTCGGCGGCGCCGTGGCCGGCCATAAAGGCTCGGGGCTCGCGGCGATGTGCGAGCTGCTCGCCGGGGCGCTGAGCGGCGGCTTTACTTCGCATACCGAGACCATCGTCACGAGTCATGCGATCGTCAACTGCATGACCTCGGTGATCGTCGATCCGGACGCGTTCGATGCGCCGGCACGCGATAGCGAAGCCGAGGCGTTCGTGGCGTGGCTGAAGGCCACGCGCCGCGAACCGGGCGTGGAGGACGTGCTGTTGCCCGGCGAGCGCGAGGATGCGACGCGGCGCACGCGCGGCGAGCGCGGCATTCCTGTCGATGCGACGAGCTGGGCGCAGATCGTCGACGCCGCGCGCATGGTGGGCGTGGCGGAACGCGACATCGACGCGTGCGGCGGCCAGCGGGCCCCGCAGTAGCGCGGGCGAGAGCCCATGGCAGGCGCTTCCGGCGAACATTCAGGCCTACCGCTTTCCCGTCTTCTCCGCGTCTACCCGTAGTTATCCTGGGTTGGACGCATCACGCCGGCCGTGACGCATGACGCGTCGCCGGCCGCCTTGTACGGCCGCAATCCGGCAGTGAGTCGCCGCGATTGTTCGCGATCCGCGAATGACGTATTCGGTCGTTATCCCGTTCCTGCCGTGTTGCCCTTGCCCCTATCTTTGCGCCATCGACGCACGAAGCCGGGGCGGTCCCGATGCCGTGTCGATTCAAGGAGACACAGATGAAATCGAACGATTGGGACGTGGCCTACGAATGGAAGGCCGTTGCGCTGCTGGCGCTGGGATTCGGCCTCGTGGGCCTCGACCGGTGGCTGATCGCGCCGCTCTTTCCGTCCATCATGAAGGACCTGCATCTGGATGCGCAGGACGTCGGCAACTGCATCGGCATACTCGGGCTTTCGTGGGGCGTCTTCGCGGCGCTGATGGGCGGCATTTCCGACAAGATCGGGCGGCGCAAGGTGCTGATTCCCGCGATCCTCGCGTTTTCTCTGTTGTCCGGTTTCTCGGGCCTCGCGGGCGGCCTCGCGAGCCTGCTGGCCGTGCGCGCGCTGATGGGCGTGGCCGAGGGCTCGTTCTGCCCGACGAGCTTCGCCGCGACTGCGGACGCCTCGCATCCCAGGCGCCGCGGCTTCAACCTCGGGCTCCAGCAAAGCGGCTTCGCGCTGTTCGGGCTCGCGCTGTCGCCGATCATCGCGACGCAACTGCTGAACGTGGTCACGTGGCGCTGGGTGTTCGCGCTCGTGTCGATTCCGGGGCTGATTCTTGGCTTGCTCATGTTCCGCGTGATTCGCGAACCGAAGGCGGCGCAGACCCGGACAGCGGTGCGCGTGGCGGTGCAGCGCGAGCGCGGCCACTGGCGCGACGTGCTGAAGAGCCGCAACATTCCCGTTGCGATGGCCGCGCTCTTTTGTGCCATGACGGGCGTGTTCGTGCTCGGCGCCATGATGCCGCTCTATCTCACCGAATACCTTTCGATCGATACGCAGCACATGGGCGTGATCGTTTCGGCCATCGGCTTTGGCGGGTTCGTCGGCCAGTTCGGCTTGCCCGGCCTCTCCGATCTCACCGGGCGGCGCATTGCGAGCATCGTCGGTTTCGCGGGCACGGCCGTCGTGCTCTACGTGTTCCGCGGACTCGGTGCCCAGCCGGTCGCCCTGTTCGCGACGCTGTTCGTCGCGGCGTTCTTCACGCTTGGCCTCGTCTCGCTGCTGTCCGGACCCATCGCGACGGAAGCGGCGCCGGTGGGCATGGTCTCGACCTCGATTGGCGTGGTGGTGGGCGCGGGCGAGATCTTCGGCGGTGGCGTGGCGCCCGCGATCGCCGGCTTCGTCGCCAAACACTTCGGCATTCAGAACATTCTCTGGCTGCCGATCTGCGCCGTGCTGCTCGGCATCGTCGTAAGTCTGCTGCTGGTGGAGACCGCGCCGGCCCGGCTCGCCAGGCGCGGGTTGGCGGCGGTCGAATTCCCGGCGGGCGAGCAACCGGAGTAAGGAGGCCGAAGCGGTTCGTTTTCCCGGGTTCCCTGCTTGGCGCGGGGGGGCCCGGCGGTGGGGGTGGCGGGCCGCCCCGGCCCCCCGCCACGGCAAGCGTCACGCGGGTTGCGGCGCAAGCATGTGCGCGTAACGCTGCGCGG
>NZ_JBANLK010000010.1:148509-157275 GCF_054968425.1 Paraburkholderia sp. AV2 | reverse complement strand
GACGAACGCGAGACAAATACCCCCCGCCCAAACTCAAATAGCCCGAGCCGTAACACTCAAGAACGCGTGGCAAGCCGTAGAGAAGAAGCACCGTAACGGCGAACAGGACGCCTACGAACGGGAAGCCAAGGAACTCTACGGCCTCCTGCGCGAGGCGTGGGAGCGTGCGGTAGAGGAGGTTCTGTTGGGCGGCATCGTCGAGCGGTTCAGACCCAGCGTCGAAACCCAACGGCTCGCCCCTCTCTCCGACATCACCGACGAGGACTGCAAGACCGTCAAGGAAGGGATGACCAAGTCCTCGGCATGGCTCACCGGACACGACCACGCGGCGGCGGCGCGGGCACCCGTGCCTGCACCCGACGAGTTGAAGAAGGACATTGAGGCGTTGGAGACGTGGGTGAAGGGCATCAACGTCCGCCGGAGCAAGAAGTAGCCACCCAAGATATCGGCGATGAACCTCGCGCTCGCCCAGGAAGGCCACTCTGTGGCTCCTAAGGCGTTCCTCGAAGACGGCTCCCTACGCTTCGACCTCATCGCATCGGCAGTGCGTCCCGGCGTTCCGCCGTCGGGCTCGCGGGCTGCGCCCCGCGCCTCGTGCCGAGTCGCGGCCATCCGGCTTTGATCCCTGACGCCTTCGGCCCTCGCGGGCCTGCGCGCTCCGCTTGCCAAGGGGCAGGGCAGTGGGGCGGTCTTGCTGTTCCCTTCACCGTGCCACGGCGTTCTCGCCGTCAAGGGCTGCGCGCCATTGGCGCTTGCGTCCTCGCGGCCGAAGAACAAGGCGGCGATGCTGGTCAAAGGCGCCGTGCCGAAGCCGGTCGATGCTTCCCAAGAAGCGCAAGCGATAGCCGGTCGGCCCAGCATCGGTCAGATCGCGGCCTGACTGACGCGCCGGCTCAACGCCTCGGCGCTTTCCTTGCGCTCGTTGTACCGATCCACCAGATACGGGGCCGCGCCGCGCGTCAGCAGCGTGAACTTCATCAGTTCTTCCATCACGTCCACCACGCGGTCGTAGTAGGCCGAGGGCTTCATGTGTCCGGCCTCGTCGAACTCCTGATATGCCTTGGCGACCGAGGACTGGTTCGGGATGGTCAGCATCCGCATCCAGCGGCCCAGCACGCGCATCTGGTTCACCGCGTTGAAGGATTGCGAGCCACCCGACACCTGCATCACCGCCAGCGTCTTGCCTTGGGTCGGGCGCACCGCGCCGACCGACAGCGGAATCCAGTCGATTTGTGTCTTCATCAGGCCGGTCATCGCGCCGTGGCGTTCCGGTGAACTCCACACCATGCCTTCGGCCCATTGCGCCAGCTCGCGCAGTTCCTTGACCTTCGGGTGATCCTCGCTGGCGTCGTCCACCAGCGGCAGACCCGACGGGTTGAACAGCCGTGTCTCGCCACCCAGCGCCCGCAGGATGCGGGCGGCTTCCTCAGCGACCAGCCGGCTATACGAGCGGTCGCGCAGCGAGCCGTAGAGCAGCAGGAAGCGCGGCGCGTGCATGGCCCGCTCGACAGCCAGCAGCCGTTCTATGTCGGGCGCCTGGAACATGGCGGCGTCGATGTTCGGCAGATCGAGGCGGGATTCAGACACGGTGGCCTTCCGCATCCACGACCGGCTCGCCGTCTTCCTTGTTGAACGCGCCGCGCTGCGGTTGCGGCAGCAGGTCAAGCACTGCTTCCGATGGCCGGCACAGGCGCGTGACCAGCGGCGTGACGACGATGGGGCGATTCATCAGGATGGGGTGTTGCCCGATGAAATCGAGCAACTGGTCATCCGACCATTTCGGGTCGGCAAGGCCCAGCTCCGCGTAGGGTGTACCTTTTTCGCGCAGCACGTCGCGCACGCTCAGGCCGGCGTCGGCCAGCAGCTTGACCAGCGTTTCCCGCGCGGGCGGTGTCTTGAGGTATTCGATGATCGTGGGTTCCTCGCCGCTATTGCGGATCAGGCCCAGCACGTTACGCGAGGTGCCGCAGGCGGGGTTGTGGTAGATCGTGATGGTGCTCATGGATGCCCTGTGAAGATTACGAAGTGGTCGTGCGGCGCTCGTACCAGCCGCGCGAGCGGTTCACCACGCGCACCACCAGCAGCATGACCGGCACTTCAATCAGCACGCCAACCACCGTAGCCAAGGCAGCGCCGGAATGGAAACCGAACAAGCTGATGGCCGCGGCCACCGCTAACTCGAAGAAGTTGCTCGCGCCGATCAGTGCCGAGGGACAGGCGATGTTGTGCTGTTCGCCGGCGCGGCGGTTGAGCCAGTAGGCCAAGCCGGAATTGAAGAACACTTGAATCAGGATCGGTACGGCCAGCAGGACGATGACCAGCGGCTGTTGCAGGATGGCTTGGCCCTGGAAGGCGAACAGCAGCACCAGCGTCAGCAGCAGCGCCGCGATCGACAGCGGGCCGATACGCGCCAGCGCGGCCTCGAACGTGGCCTGGCCTCGGCGCAGCAGCGCGCGGCGCCAGAGCTGCGCGACGATGACCGGGATGACGATGTAGAGCACCACCGAGGTTAGCAGTGTGGCCCACGGCACCGTGATCGACGACAAGCCCAGCAGCAGGCCAACGATGGGCGCGAAGGCGAACACCATGATGGTGTCGTTCAAGGCCACCTGCGACAGCGTGAAGATCGGATCGCCGCCAGTCAGCCGGCTCCAGACGAACACCATTGCCGTACAGGGCGCAGCGGCCAGCAGGATCAGGCCGGCCACATAGCTGTCCAGTTGTTCGGCCGGCAGCCATCCCGCGAAGATGTGGCGAATGAAGACCCAAGCCAGCAGCGCCATCGAGAACGGTTTGACCGCCCAATTCACGAACAGGGTCACGCCAATGCCGCGCCAGTGCTGGCGCACCTGGCCGAGCGCGCCGAAATCCACCTTGAGGAGCATCGGGATTACCATGACCCAAATCAGCGCGCCGACCGGCAGGTTGACCTGGGCCACTTCCATGCGGCCGACGGCCTGGAACACGCCCGGCGCAAGCTGACCCAGCGCGATGCCGGCGACGATGCACAACAACACCCAAACCGTCAGGTATCGCTCGAAGGTGCTCATCGCGCCCGCCGGCGCGACGGTTTCCGCCTGTGCGGCCATGCGCGCCCTCACTGCTGACCGATGGCGCGCAGCTCGCGCTGCAAGGACATGGCATCGAGGCGCGGGAGCGGCAACGACAGGAACAGCTCGATGCGCCGGCGCAGCGTCACGGCGGCGTCCATGAACGCCTTGCGCTGCTGTTCCTCGCTGCCTTCGACGGCCGCCGGATCGGGCACGCCCCAATGGGCCGACACCGGCTTGCCGGGCCAGAACGGGCAGGCTTCGCCGGCGGCGTTGTCGCAGACGGTAAAGATGAAGTCGAACACCGGCGCGTCCGGCGTCACGAACTCATCCCAGCTCTTGCTGCGGTAGCCCGTTGTCGGCAAGTGCAGGCGCTCCAGCGTGGCGAGTGCCAGCGGATGCACCTCGCCCTTCGGGTGGCTACCCGCCGAATAGGCGTGGAAGCGGCCTTGGCCCAAGTGGTTGAGGATGCCTTCGGCGAGGATCGAACGGGCCGAATTGCCCGTACAGATGAACAGCGCGTTATAGGTGGTTTCGGTGGTCACGGGAGGCTCGCGTCAGCAGCAGGAACGGGATGCAGGCGCGCAGCAGGCCGTGGCCAGCGGCGTCGCTTCGTGGAAAACGGGAATGTCGCCGAGCGTGTGGAAGTGCTCCCAGGCCACGCCCTGCGGGTCGGTGATCCAGTGCTTCTCGCTGCGCGCGTAGCAGCAGGTCGTGGTGCCTTCGTCGAGCAGCGTCATGTCGGCCGCCTGCGCCCGCGCCTTCAAGGCGGCCAGCTCGTCGGCGTCGTCGGTTTGGATGCCCAGGTGGTCGATGCCGGGCTGGCTGCCGCGCGTGGAGATGGCGAAGTTCACCGGCGGGTCTTCGAGCATCCACTTCGCGTAGTCGCTCTCGATGCGCGTCGGCTGCGCGGCGAACATTTGCGAATAGAAGCCGATGCTGCGGTTCAGGTCATCGACGTGCAGGTGGACGTGAAAACGCTTCATGGGAGGTTCCTTTCAGCAGGTGGTGCAGGCGCGGGGCGAGGCGTTGACCTCGCACACCCCGCCTTGGCAGCAGTGCTCGGTCAGGTAGCCGATCAGGCCATTCATGTGGGCGTACTCGGCGCGATAGATCAGGTTGCGGCCCTGCTGTTCGACCGTGACGAGGCCGGCGTGGGCCAGTTCCTTCAAGTGGAAGGACAAGGCGTTGCGGGCCACGTCGAGTTGGTCGGCCATGACGCTTGGCATCAGTCCACCCGGGCCGGCGACGACCAAGGCGCGGAACACGCGCAGCCGCTGGGTGTGGGCTAAGGCGCTCAGGGCGGAAACAGCTTGATCTTCGTTCATGGTTCAATAATACAACAATTATTGAACCAATGCGCAAGGAAGCGACGAAAACGACCGTTGGGCGTCCCGGCGTACCGCCGGCGGGCTCGCGGGCTGCGCCCCGCGCCTCGTGTCGAGTCGCGGCCATCCGGCTTTGATCCCTGACGCCTCCGGCCCTGGCGGGCCTGCGCGCTCCGCTTGCCTGTCCGTGCCCACGTTGGAGAGGGATGGGCGGTCTTGCTGTTCCCTTCACCGTATCACGGCGTTCTCGCCGTCAAGGGCGGCGCGCCGGTGGCGCTGGCGTCCTGGCGGCCGGCTTCGCCCCCTGACTGCTGTGCTGCGCCGTGCTGGCAACGGTTTCGGGCAATTCCGCCCGTGCTACCGGAGATCGCCATGAGCGCACTCATCACCGACGAACACCGCTTCCTGCTGCTGGCCAACGGCCGCGAATCACTCCAGAACCAAGACTTTGATCCGGCCCCCGTGGTCAAGCTGTTCACGCCGGACGCCGGCGCGACCTGGCTGTTGACCGAAATCGACCCGGACGATCATGACCACGCCTTTGGTCTGTGCGACTTGGGCCTGGGGATGCCCGAACTCGGCTGGGTCAGCTTGCAGGAGTTGGCGACGGTCCGAGGCAAGCTCGGCCTGCCGATCGAGCGCGACTTGCACTTTCGCGCGGAGAAACGCTTGAGCGCCTACGCGCGCGAAGCGCGGCACGCCGGACGGATCGTCGTGTGACCTCACCAGCGCGTCGCCCTTCGGGGCGACGCGCTTTTTTTCTGCTGCGTCCGCTGCCGATGCCTTCGCGCCTGCGGCGCTGCGCGCTACCGCTTGCACTCCAGGGGAAAGCCCTGCGGGCTATCCCCGCCGCGCTGCGCTTGGCGCCCCTGCAAGCCCGCCGCCCCGGCTGCGCCGGCGCGGCCTTCGGCCCGGCTCCGAGATCCGGGCCTGCGCGCTTCGCTTGCGTGGGGTCTGCGCCAACGCAGCGGCCGTTGCCTGTCGATCCGCCTTTCCTGACTTCATCACCTTGTCCGCGACTGTAGCCCGCGGCCGTGTGCCGTCAAGGCGCGCAGGGCCGTGTCCTCGGCTGCGCCTGCGGGCCGCACCAACCCTGCGCTTGTCTCCTTGACGGTCCCCGTCCGCGCGCTCCTGACCGTCGCGGGCGATGAACTCAGGAAAGACGGTGGCAACGAGGCCGGCCCAGGTCTCCGCGCCGACCCCACCGGAGAAGCCGAAAGGCGGGCTCCGAATCTAGGAATCCGGTGGTGGCTTTTTCGACAGCAACCCTTGTCAGGAGAACGACCATGCAACTTGCTTCCCGCTTCGCATCCCGCTCCCCGGTGCTGCGCTCGGAACATCCCTTGTCGGATGACCAGATTCGCGCCGTAGCGCCTTCCATCTTCGCGGATGCCCCGCACGAAAGCCGCTCGGAACGGTACAGCTACATCCCCACCGCGACCGTGCTGCGCGAACTCCGCAGCGAAGGCTTCGAGCCTTTCATGGTGACGCAGACCCGCGTGCGGCAGGACGACCGCCGCGACTACACCAAGCACATGATCCGGCTGCGCCACGCCAGCCAGATCAACGGCCGCGAGGCCAACGAAATCATCCTGCTGAACTCCCATGACGGGACGAGCAGCTATCAGATGCTCGCCGGCATGTTCCGGTTCGTTTGCAAGAACGGATTGGTATGCGGTGACACCGTGGCCGACGTGCGCGTGCCGCACAAGGGCGACGTGGCCGGACACGTCATCGAAGGCGCCTACGAAGTCTTGCACGGCTTCGACCGGGCGCAGGAATCCCGCGATGCCATGCAGGCCGTGACGCTGGACAGCGGCGAGGCCGAGGTGTTCGCCCGCGCCGCGCTGGCGTTGAAGTACGACGCCCCCGACAAGCCTGCACCCGTCACCGAAACGCAGGTGCTCGCGCCGCGCCGTCTCGACGACGACCGCCGCGACCTGTGGAGCGTGTTCAACCGCACGCAGGAAAACCTCTTGCACGGCGGCTTGCACGGTCGCAGCGCCAACGGTCGCCGCCAGACCACCCGCCCCGTGCAGGGCATCGACCAAGACCTGCGCCTGAACCGCGCCCTGTGGCTGCTGGCCGATGGCCTGCGCCAGTTGAAAGCCTGAACCCCACGGCGGCAGGGGCAGGCAGCAGCCCTTGCCGCTTTTCTCCGCGCTGCATCCCTCAACTGATTGGAGTTATCACCATGAACGCCGTTACCAAAGCCGAAATCCATGCCATCGAAACCGCCGCGCCGCTGGAAGCCGCCGACCCGACCAAGAACCTGATCTTGGTTGCGCTCTCGCAGTTGCAGCCGCGCCGCTCCAAGCGCAATGCCCGCACGACGCCGCGCCTGTCCATCCCCGAACTGGCCGCGAGCATTTCCCGTGTCGGCCTGCTGCAAAACCTCATCGTGATTGCCGCCGCCGATGGTGAGCAGTACGAAGTCGTTGCCGGCGACCGCCGCCTGACCGCGATGAAGCTGCTGGCGAAGAAGAAGCGCATCCCCGCCGACTACGAAGTGCCGTGCCTGCTGGTGCCCGATGCCTCGGCACGTACTGTCAGCCTCGCGGAAAACCTGCTGCGCGAGCAGATGCACCCCGCCGACCAGTTCGAGGCGTTCGCCGCGCTGGTGAAGGAAGGCCGCCCCATCGAGGACATTGCCGCCGACTTCGGCGTGTCCCCGCTGGTGGTGCAGCGCCGCTTGAAGCTCGCCAACGTCTCGCCGCGCCTGCTGGCCGACTACCGCGCCGGTGGCGTGACGCTGGAGCAGTTGATGGCTTTGACCATCACCGACGACCACGACGCGCAGGAAGCCGCGTTCTACGCTGCGCCGGAATGGCAACGGGGCGCGTCCGCGCTGCGTGAGCGCCTGACCGAGCGCGAAATCAGCGCCAGTCATCCGCTGGTGCGTTTCGTCGGGCTGGACGCCTACACCGAAGCAGGCGGCGGCATCCGCCGCGACCTGTTCGCGGAAGGCGATGCCGGAACCTACCTGACCGACGCCGCACTGCTGGAAACGCTGGTGCGCGGCAAGCTGGATGCGCAGGCCGAGGAAGTGCGCGCCGAGGGTTGGGCGTGGGTCGAAGCCGTGCCGCAGATGAGCCATGCCGACCGGCAGGCGTTCCAGAATGCGCCGCGCCGGCGCCGCGAGCCGAGCGCACGCGAAGCCCGCCGCATCGCTTCGCTGCAAGGCCGTCTCGACAAGATCGACACGACGCTGGAAGAAGCCTACGACGCCGAGGACGAGGACAAGGTGGCGATGCTGGAAGAACGGCGCGAACAGGTGGCCGGGGAACTGCAAGCCATCGAGGACGCCTTGCAGGACTATGCGCCGGACGTGCGCGCGGTGGCCGGTGCCGTCGTCACCATCGACCGCGAAGGCGAAACCGTGATCTATCGCGGGCTGCTGCGCGAGGCCGAGGCGAAGGCGCTGCGCACGCTGCACCGGCTGCGGCAGGGTTTCGCGGAAGGCGGAGCCACGAACGAGGACGAAGGCGATGCCGACGAAGCGCCCAAGGCCGCGAATGTCTCAGACCGGCTGGCGCAGCGGTTGAGCGCCCACCGCACGGCGGCGCTGCAAATCGAAGTCGCGCAGCATCCGCACGTCGCGCTGGCCGCGCTGGTGCATGGCATGGTGCAGACCGTCTTGCAGCCCAACGCCTATCGCAACGGCCTGCCGCTCGGCGTGCGCCTGACCGTGAAAGACCGGCTGGAAAGCCTCGCCCCGGACGTGTCGGAATCGTCTGCCGCCGTGGCGCTGCGCACCTTGCAGGAAGTCACGGGCGAAGCCTTGCCGGAGGACAGCGCCGAACTGTTCGCCGTGCTGCTGGCCAAGTCGCAAGACGAGCTGGTGCGACTGCTGGCCGTCTGCGTCGCGGCCACGGTGGACGTGGTGACACCGCGCACCACGCAGCGCCAGCCCGGCGCGGAACTGGCGCAAGCCGTGGGGCTGGACATGGCCGCATGGTGGAAGCCGACCGCCGAGGGCTATTTCCAGCACGTACCGAAAGCCGCGATTCTGGAAGCGGTCGGCCAGTACGCCCCGGATCACGTCACCCGCCTGTCGAAGCTCAAGAAGGGCGACATTGCCAGCGAAGCCGAACGGCTGGCCGAGGGAAGCGGCTGGATGCCTGCCGTGTTCCAGCCCGGGCACCACACGGAGCCGGAAGGCGTACCGGATGCGGCGAGCGATGACGACGCGCTGGAAGATGCCGCCGACGAGGTGGAGGCCCACGCGCTGGCCGCGTGATTCCGCAGCATGGCCCCGACGCGTTGCGCCGGGGCTTTTCCCGAACCGGGGGCGGGCCGGCTGGGCCGGCCCGGTGTAACCGTGCCCCCCCAAAAACCCCCCCCCCCCCGAAGGCCCCGCGGGGAGCCGGGGCACGGATAAAGGAATT